>NZ_CP150484.1:8025845-8145392 GCF_037997115.1 Amycolatopsis coloradensis | reverse complement strand
CGATCTAGCGCGGGTGGCCCCCGCCGGCATCGTCACATCTTTGGTCGTGGTCATCCGCCGATGAGCTTGTCGAGCGCTGCGTTGGCGTCGGCGGTCGCCTGGTCGAGCGTCTTCGTTCCGGTCAGGTAGGCGGTCAGCATGTCCTTGATCGGGTTCTGACCGGATTCGACGTCACCCCACTTGGGGCTGGTCGGCACGGCGCGGCCGTTCTTGGACGCCTCGGCCATGACCTTGGTGAGCGGGTTCGCGTCGAGCGCGGACACGTCGGTCGAGGTACCGGGAACGTAACCGGCCTTGGCCAGCTCGGTCTGGTACTTCGGGGTGGAGAACAGCTTGACGTAGTCCTTGGCCGCGGCCGCGTTCTTGCTGTTGGCCGGGATGACCAGGTTCGAACCGCCGAGGAAGACCGGGGCCGACTTGTCGGCGGTCTTGCCCGGGATCGGGAACGCGCCCGACTTCTCCTTGATCGACGGGTCGGTCTTGGCGGCGGTGTCGACCTCACCCGGGACACCGATCATCATCGCGACCTTGCCCGCGCCGTAGATGCCGGCCTGCTGCGGCGTGGCCTCGTCGGCGTCCTTCGGGGCCTTGGTGCCCGAAGCCTCGGTGAGCTGCTTGTAGAACTCGAGCCCGGCCTTCGCCTGCGGGGTGTCCAGGGTCGACTTGAAGGACTTCCCGTTGGCCTGGGCGATGTCGCCGCCCTCGTCCCAGATGTAGGACAGCAGCTCGTACCAGTTCTGGCCGGGGTGGTAGACGGCCTGGAACTCGGGGTCGCTGCCGAACTTGGCCTTGAGCTTGGTGATCGCGTCGAGCCATTCCGCGCGCGTCTTCGGCGTCGCGGTGATACCGGCCTGCTCGAACATGTCCTTGCGGTAGATGACCTCGCGGTTGGCCGCGTAGAACGGGACGCCGTAGGTCTTGCCGTCGAATTCGCCCGAGGCCTTGAGGCCCTGGAGCCACTGGGCGCCGTTGAAGTCGCCGACGCTCGAGGTGAGGTCGGCGAGCACGCCCTGGTTCGCGAACGCGGGGGTCTGGGTGTTGCCCAGCTCGATCACGTCCGGCGGGTTGTCACTCGCCAGCGCGGTGGTCAGCTTCTGCTGGATGCCGTTCCACTGCTGGATCTCGTACTTGACCTTGACGCCGGGGTGCGCGTCTTCGAATTCCTTGTGGAGCGAGTTCGTCAGGGCTTCCGGGGCGGTCCCGGTCATGAGCCAGACCGTGAGCGTGCCGTTCGAGGCCGGAGCGCTCGAATTCGTGCTGTCGCCACTGCCGGAACCGGCGCAGCCCGCCGTCGCGAGGGTGATGGCGGCGGCGCCCGCAGCCATCTTGAGCCAGCGCTTCACTCGTGCCGTCCTTTCGATGCCCGGCCACCATGCCGGGCTCCCACAAAATGGTGTAGACCAATGCGGGCAGCGTGGTACGTACCACTCCGGCTGTCAAGCAGGTGGCCGGTTCGTTGTAAACGAGCCGCAATCTTTCACCTTGAGTGAGCGCATGATCACGCTGATGATCGGATTTCCGTGTCCTCGTCAGTGCCTCGCGAGGCACGCTGACATGCGGTTTTTCTTTGGCTGTACCGGTGATCGGGGCATTCGGCGGGAGCCCTTTGCGCCGTTCGGTGCAAAGATGGCGCGCGTTCGCCTAACCCGGGCGCGGCACGGTGATCACGGTCGAGGCCGAGGCCGCCGACGCGTTGCGAAAGCCACTTTCGCAACGCCTTTCGCGGGCTAGCGCAGGTCCTCGTCGTCGGCGGGCGGCTTGATGCCGAGCAGCGCCCGCGTCTGATCCTGGAGGAACCACGCCAGCGTCGCGCAGGCGATCAGCAGGATGAGCGGCAGAACCGGGCCGCCGTTGGGGAGGATGAACAGCTCCGTGATGCTCGCGCCGACCATGACCCCGGCCAGCAGGAGCGCCGACGGGCCGCCGAAACGGGGGATGAGCAGCCCGATCGCGCCGCCGACCTCGAGCACGCCGGTGACGTACCGGAGCCACTGCCCGAGCCCGATCTCGGCGAAGGTCTGTTCGGTGTGGCCGCCCGCGAACAGCAGGTAGCCGCTGTAGAGGAACTCGGCGGCGAGCGCGACGCGCACGACCCACAGCACGATCGAGCCGATCGGCAGGCTTCGGGTACCGCTGGCTCCGTCGGACATGCCGGGCATCTTTCTCCTGGTGAGCGCGGCTGGCAAGGTGCTGAAGGGCGCTTTCCCCGCATGCCATGAGGGGAAAGCGCCCTTCGCTTCGTCACATGCGGGGAAAGGCCCCTTCGGCCCCGGATCACCAGCGGCGAAAGGTGGGCACGTCACTTCTGTTCGCCGAGGAGTATCTGTTCGAGCAACAGGTCCACGTCCCGGGCGGAGTCGGCTTCGCCTATCCGGTGGAACGTTTCGGCGGCACGGAGCGCGCGGCGGGCGGCTTCCCGCACCCGGCCCGCGGCGCTGAGCACGTGGGCGGCGACGTGGTCGAGCTGGGCGGCGAGATGCTCCCTGACGGGCGCGGTTTCGGTTTCCACGGCGTGCACGGCGGTTTCCGCGGCGTCGAGCGCGGTCAGCGCCGCGTCGAGGTCGCCGGATCGCAGCCGGGAGAGCGTGGCGGCGTTGCGGCAGGTGGCGGCCACGTAGCCGCCGCCGATCGCCGAGGCCGCGTCGGCGGCCCGCGCGTAGAAGTCGGCGGCGTTCGCGCCGTAGCCGAGCAGGTCGAGTTGCTCGGCGGCGGCCATGCTCACCGAGATGTAGGAATGCCCGGTGTCGCCCGAGTCCTGGAGTATTTCGGCGAGGGCGGCGTATTCGTCGAAGGCGCGTGCGGATTCGCCGAGGGCGCGGTAGCTGTCGGCGTACATCCACCGGCAGCGGTGCGCCCAGTCCGGTGACGCGGTGAGCAGGGCGATGGTGCGGGGCGCGACGTCGAGCACGTCGTCGTAGCGGCCGGCGCCGTGCAGCGCGGTGACGAGGACGTACCAATGTTCCGCGGTGTCCTTGCCTTTCGACGCGGCGACACCGAGGGACGCGTAGGCGTCGTCGACGGCTTCGGAGAACCGGCCGGTGCCGATCAGTGAGAGCGCCCGGAGGTGGCGGAGATGTCCGCGCAACCGTTCCGGACCGCCCACGGGCAGCGTCGACAGCATGTTCTCGACGAAGATGTCCAGTTCGTCGAGCGCACCTGTGCGTTCGTACGCGATCCGGACCTGTTCGACGGCCTCGACGGCCTTCTCGCCGACGTTTCCGACGATGAAGGCGTCCGTCGCCGCCCGCGCGAGGTCCAGTGTGGTCACCGGATCCTCGCCGTCGCCGTTGCGCAGCGACGCTTCCAGGCACAGAAGGGTGCCGTGGAGCAAGGGATCGCCCGCTTCGCGAGCCCGCCCCGCTCCCCGTCGCAAGGCCTCGTACGCCTCGGAGGTCCGGCCCTGTCCGGAAAGCACGTGCGCCAGCCAGTATTCGCCCCAGCAGGCGGCGCGATCGTCCGTCCCGGCGCGCAACCGCGCCGCGGCCACCGTCGTCAGCGCGACCCCGGTCTCGGCCTGATCGTCGAAGACGAGCCAGAGGCCGAGCCAGCATTGGTTGAGCAGGAAACGGATTTCGTCGTTCCGGCCCCGGAATCCGGCCGCGGCGTCGCGCAGCCGTTCCTCGGTGTCGTCGCCCTGGAAGAAGATCGCGCGCAGCTCGGTCAGCCGAGGGGCGATTTCGTCCGGGACGGTTTCGATCGCCGCGAGACAGGCTCGTGCCTCCTCCGGCTCGCATCGGTGATTGTGGATCTCCGCGCGGATGACGAGTTCCTCCGCGGACAATCCCGGCGGGGGCACGATCGGGGCACGGGGGAGCGCGGCAGGCAGGAGCGGCACGAATTCCGCGACCGGGTTCGCGGCCATCTTCCGTTCGGCGTACGCGGTGAAGTAGCCGGTGTGATCGCGTTCGTCGAGTTCTTCGGCTTCGACGAGCGCCGCCGCCCGCATTCGCCGGTGGAGCCTGTTCAGGGGAACACCGTCGTAAGGTCCGTTGAGAACGAACGGGATCTCGCCGTATCCGGTTTCCGTCAGCCGGCGGGTGAGCAGCGCGGCCGAGGCGAAGAACTCCAGCCTGTCCACGGCGTCCGCGTGGTCGCCCACACCGTCCAAAAGCGACAGAAGATCGACACCGGTGTGCTCGTTGCCGGTGAGGGCGCAGAACTCCAGGCGCAGCGCGTGATCGCCGTAGCGGAGCGGATCCCCGGCGGACGCCCTCGTCACCCATCGGTAGGTCGACGCGGCCTCGGCGTACTTGCCGGCGGCCGCCAGTGGCACCAAGGTCCGGCAGAGCCGGGTGATCTCGGCTCCGCCGGAGCCGTCCGCGCGGCGCGGTTCCGCTTCCATGGTCCTGCCCCCAGAACAATGACGTCGACGCCGGATCTTAACTCCCGGCGCCGCGTCATGGTCCTGCTTTCGGGTGGTTCAGGGGACGCGTACGGCGGCGATTTGCGTCGCTTGCCCGATCAACCTGTTCTTCTCGTCCCAGAGTTCGGCGACCTCGTCCATCCGGTCGCCGCCGATCTCGCCCGCGCGCATCCGCACCCGAACCGGGCCCGGCGCCGGGATTCCGCGCAGGTACGCGGTGAACTGGACGGTCGGCGCCCAGCCCGCGATGCCGAGGTCGTAGGAGATCGGCGGCACCGGGTCGAGTGCCACGAGCAGGCTCACCGGATCCCAGTCGGTGCCGTCGGCGAGCCGCAGCCAGGACGAGATGACGCCTTTCCGGGACGGCTGTCCCACCGCGAACCCCGCCGAGGCCGGGTCGATCCGCTGCTCTACGACGTCCATCAGGCCGATCCGGAAGCCGCCCCCGCCGTCGGCCGGTACGGGCAGGCAATTCTGCTCCGGCGGGATCTCGACCGGGTCCACTCCGGACCACCATGCGTCACCGTCGGTCAGCACGCCCTGCGTGATCAGGGCTTCGGTGCAGGGCTTGTCGTGCTGGCTCAGCCGCGCGCGCAACTGGGTGAGCCCGCGGCCTTCGCGCAGCACCTCGACCTCGACGACCGCCGGGCCGGGCTCAGGAGCCACGGAGAACGAGCCGCTGATCGCGGTCAGATGCGGATGGGAGGAGACCTGGGCGGCGGCCCTGGCGAGTACGGCGAGCAGATAGCCGCCGTGCAGCTTCGTCCCGATCGTCCACTGTGGATCGAGTTCGGTGTCGAACACCGGGTGCTCGCCCCGGCGGACGAGGGCGGTCGCGGTCTGGAAAGGCGCCATGGCTCAAGCTGACATCGTCAAGTTGACGGTGTCAAGTCAATGCTGGCAGCATCACGGCATGGGCGCGAAGCGGACGAAGGCGCGGCCGGGTGAAGGGGAGAAGCTGCGGGGCGAGATCCTGTGCGCCGCCGAAGCCCTGCTCGGCGAGGCGGGGACCGACGAGGCGCTGACGCTGCGCGCCGTGGCGCGCCGGACCGGCGTCTCCACACCGTCCGTCTACGCGCATTTCCCGAGCCGCGATGCCTTGCTGGAGGCGGTCTGCCTGCGGGTGTGGGACGAACTCGCGCACCGGATGCGCGAACACGCCGTCGAGGTCACCGATCCGATGCGCGCGCTGAGCCGGTGCGCGCGGGTGTACGCGCGGTTCGCGCTCGACCATCCGGTGCAGTACCGGGTGCTCCTGATGCGTCCCTCCGCCGGCTCGTCTCCCGGTGCGATCGCCTGTTTCCGGTATCTCGCCGACGCGACGGCCACTTGTGTGCGGGCCGGCATCCTGCGCGGCGAACCGGAAGTGCTCGCGATGGGCCTCTGGTCGGCGATGCACGGCTGCGTGAGCCTGCTGATCGCCCAGCCGGGCTTCGGCTGGCCGGAGGAACCCGAGGCGCTGATCGACACCGTCATCCGGATGGCCGGTCTCGGCACGGCGCTCGCCTGCCGCGTCCCGCGGGACGCCATTCCGCCGAGTGCCGTACTGACGGAGGACCTCGACGGACTGGCGGCGGGCTGGGCGGTGCGGGCCGGGCGGACTGGATAGGCTCTGCGCATGTCCGAGACCCCGACCGCCGACGAGCGGCTCAAGGTGCTCGAGGCCATCACCGACACGTCCTTGGGGAAACTCGGTCAGGACAAGGTGATGGCCACGATCCTGGCTCGCGTGCGCGAAGTCCTCGGGGTCGACACGGCCACGGTTCTCCGGCTCGACCCCACAGTGCAGCAGCTGCAGGCCATCGCCGCCTCCGGGATCGAGGAGGAGGTCTACCAGGACGTCCGGATCCCGGTGGGAGCCGGTTTCGCGGGACGGGTGGCCGAGCAGCGGCGGCCGGTCATCATCGACCGCGTGGACGAGACCACGGTGGTGAACGCGCTCCTGTGGGAACGGGGGCTGCGCAGGCTGCTCGGTGTGCCGATGCTGGCCGAAGACGAGCTGGTCGGCGTCCTGCACGTCGGGTCGGTGACGGCGCGGGAGTTCTCCGAGACCGACGTCGAGCTGCTGCGGCTGGTGGCCGCGCGGCTCGCGCTGGAGGTGCAGATCGACGTCGCCGCCAGCGATCGCGCGGCCGCGGCGGCGCTCCAGCGGAGCCTGGTGCCCGCGCGGCTGCCCGCCGTCCCCGGGATGAAGTTCGCCGCCCGGTACGTGCCGGGGACCGAGCCCGGCGTCGGCGGTGACTGGTACGACCTGTTCTCGTTGCCGGACGGCGGTCTCGGCATCGTGATGGGTGATGTCGCCGGGCACGGCCTCAACGCCGCGGTGATCATGGGACGGCTGCGGAGCGCCCTTCGCGCCTACGCGCTCGAATCGGACGACCCGGCGGAAGTGCTGTCCAAATTGGACCGAAAGGTCCAGCATTTCGAGCCGGGAGCGCTGGCCACCGTCGTTTACGGGTCGGTGTCGGCTTCGCGGGACCGGGCGGTGATCTCGCTGGCCGGGCACCTGCCTCCGGTGCTCGCTGCGCCCGACAGCCCTTCGGTGTTCGTCGAGGCCCCGGTCGACCCGCCCATCGGTGTCACCGGACCGCGGCGACGAAGAACCGAGATCGAACTGCCGCCCGGCGGCGTGCTCGCCTTCTACACCGACGGTCTCGTGGAGCGCCGGGACCAGCTGATCGACGTCGGTTTGCAACGGCTCGCCGGCGTGGTCACCACCGATCCGCCTTCGGCGGTGTGCGCGCGGGTGATGGCCGCGCTCGTCGGCGCCACGCCGGCGCAGGACGACATCGCCCTCCTCGTGGCCCGCCGCGAACGGAACTGAGTCACCGGACCGGGTGGTTGGCGCGGAGGTTCACGGCCGCGAGCTCGACAGTCCTGGCGATCCGCCGCTCCCGGGTCTCCGGCTTCTTCGCCGTCAGGATCCATTCCAGGATCAGCCTTTTCGATGATGGCGGGAACTTCTCGAAATGGGTGCGGGCGGCCTCGTCGGCGTCGAGCCGGGCGCGCAGGTCCTCGGGGACGCCGTCACCGTCCGGCACGACCTGCCAGCGGCCCTTCTTCTTGGCGAGATCGATCATCGCCTGCCCGCGTTCGGTCATCAGTCCCTCGGCGATCAGGCGGGCGGCCCGCTCGCGGTTGACCCGGCTCCACGAACTCCTGGGGTTGCGCGGAGTGAACCGCAGCCGGGAGCTCGTGGCGTCGTTCTTGCGGTGCAGCCCGTCGATCCAGCCGAAACACAGGGCCTGCTCCATCGCCTCTTCGATGCGGACGCTGGGAACGCCGCTGTCCTTGTGCCGGATGACCAGCCAGACCTCCTTCGCGGTCCCGGCGTGCTCGGCCAGCCAAGCGCGCCACTCGGCGGGAGAGGCGGCGGTGAAGGTGGTCTCGTCCATGGCCGGGTTCCTTCCGTCGTAACGTCTGTGACCATCATCGGAAGCAAAGTGCTCACCGAGTGAGCGCTTTTCGAAGGGAGGTGGCCCCGGATGGAGATCTGGGTGAACCCGGCGTGTTCCAAATGCCGGTCCGCGGTGTCGATGCTGGACGAGGCGGGAGCCGAGTACACCGTGCGGAAGTACCTCGAAGAGCCGCCGACGGCGAAGGAACTGAAGGCCGTCCTCAAGCGGCTCGGCCTCGAGCCGTGGGACATCACCCGCACCGCCGAGCCGATCGCGAAGGAACTCGAGCTGAAGACGTGGGGGCGCGCACCCGCCGACCGTGATCGATGGATCGAGGCGCTGGTCACCCATCCGAAGCTGATCCAGCGGCCGATCATCACCGCCGACGACGGCACGACCGTCGTCGCTCGGACCCCGGAGGCCGTGCAGTCGGTGCTGCCAGGCTGACCACCTCGTGAGTGGTGAGGACGGTGCTAACCGTCCTCACCACTCACGAGGGTCACGCCAGCTTGCGGAAGAACTGCCGGATGTCGCCGACCAGCAGATCCGGCGCGTCCTGCGTCGCCCAGTGGCTGCCGCGGTCGAATTCCTGCCACGAAACGATGTTCGCGTGGTCCCGCTCGGCGAAGCGCCGCAGCGGCCGGAAGTCGTAGGCGAAACTCGCCAGCCCGGTCGGCGCGGTCGTCGGCTCGGCCGGGTGCTCGCTGTGCTTGTCCTCGTAATAGAACCGCGCCGCCGAGGCCGCGGTGTTGGTGAGCCAGTACAGCGTGGCGTTGGTGAGCACGTGGTCGTCACTCGTGGCCGAGAGCAGCTGCGCGCTCCACGCCAGCTGCCCGGTCGGCGAGTCGGCCAGCGCGTGCGCGAGGTTCTGCGGCGCGCTCTCCTGGAGTTTGGCGTAGCCGGACATGTCGTCGTTGAAGGTCTGCAGGAACTGCATGTACTCCAGTTCCTTCTCGGTCATGCCCTCGAACTCCGCCGGGTCGCCGCTGGGGAAGGAGAACAGCTGCGTGACGTGCACGCCGATCACGTGGTCCTTGTCGACGCGGCCGACCTCGGGGGCGACGAACGAACCGGCGTCGTTCCCGTGCGTGCCGTAGCGTTCGTAACCCAGGCGGCGCATCAGCTCGGCCCAAGCCTGAGCGGTGCGGTACCGGTTCCAGCCCTTCTCGCGTGTCGGGCCGGAGAAGCCGAACCCGGGCAGCGACGGGATGACCACGTGGAACGCGTCGGCCGCGTCGCCCCCGTGGGAACGGGGGTCGGTCAGCTGGTCGATCAGGTCGAGGTATTCGAAGACCGAGTTCGGCCAGCCGTGGGTGAGGATCAGCGGCTTCGCGTCCGGTTCCGGCGAGCGGACGTGCAGGAAGTGGATGTTCTGCCCGTCGATCTCCGTGGTGAACTGCGGGTACTCGTTGAGCTTCGCCTCCCACTTGCGCCAGTCGTAGCCATCGCGCCAGTACGACATGAGCCGCTGCACGTATTCCAGGGGCACGCCGTACTCCCAGCCCGGCGTGACCGGTCCGCGCTGCACCCCGTCGGTCACCTGGTCGGCGGGCAGTTCGTTCGCCCAGCGGACGCGGGCCAGTCGGTCGGCGAGGTCGTCCAGCTCGGCCTGCGGGATCTCGACGCGGAAGGGCTTGATCTCGGTGTTTTCGCTCATAGGACCAAGGTAGAGTTTCATTAGGAACGTTCCGTTCCTAAAGGAGGAGCATCCTGAAAAAATGTTGGAAACTTCGGCACGACTACTCCGTTTGCTCTCCCTCCTGCAGACTCCCCGTGACTGGACCGGTACTGAACTGGCGGAACGCCTCAAGGTCAGCCCCCGGACGATCCGCAACGACGTCGAGCGGCTGCGCGCGCTCGGCTATCCGGTGGACGCGACCCGTGGTTCGGTCGGCGGATACCGCCTGGGCGCGGGCGCCGATCTGCCACCGTTGCTGCTGGACGACGAGGAGGCCGTCGCCGTCGCGATCGGCCTGCGCACCGCGGCGGGCGGCACCATCGCGGGTGTCGAGGAGACGTCGTTGCGCGCGCTCGCCAAGCTGGAGCGGGTACTCCCGTCCCGGTTGCGCCGCCGGGTGAACGCCTTACAGGCGTACACGGTCCCGGTGCCGAGGGACGAGCCCGGCCCGCGTGTCGCCGCCGAGACGCTCACCGTGCTGACGGCGTGCTGCCGCGATCGTGAGGTGCTGCGGTTCGGCTACCTGACCCACGACGGTTCGGAAAGCGTCCGCAAGGTCGAGCCGTATCGCCTGGTGAACTGGGGGCGCCGCTGGTACCTCGTCGCCTGGGACCTCGACCGCGGCGACTGGCGCACGTTCCGCGTCGACAGGCTGACGCCGCGCGTCCCCACCGGTCCGCGGTTCACCGCGCGTGAGCTGCCCGAGGACGTCACGGACCGGGTGCGGCGCGGCGTCTCGTCCGCCGCATGGCGCTACCGGGCCGAGGTCACCGTGTACGCGTCCGCGGAGGAGGTGACCGCGCGGATCAACCCGGCCGTCGGGACGGTGGAGGCCGTCGACGCGAACACGTGCGTCCTGCACACCGGTGCGGACAGCATCGAGACCCTGGCCGTCCACTTAGGACTGCTCAACCGCCCTTTCCGCGTCACCGAACCTCCGCAATTAGTCGACTACTTGCGCGAGTTGGCCGACCGGTATCGCGACGCCACCCGCATTTAGTCCTCTGAATGCGGGGTTTCAGCGAGCGAAGGTGGTCAGGAACCGGTCCCGGAACGCGTCCATCTTCCACACCGGCGCGTTCCGGTCCGGGTTCAGGCCGTCCTGCCAGTTCCAGCCGGCGATCTTGCCGAGTACCGCCTTGTCCCGCGTGACCACCGTGATCGGGACGTCGTGATCCGCGCCCGGGCCGGCGACGATCGGGTTCGGCTGATGATCGCCCAGGAACACGAGCACGAGATCGTCGTCCCCGTACGTCTCCACGTATGAGATGAGCGAGTTCAGCGAATAGGCGATCGAGTCGCCGTACGCGCCGCGCACCTTGGCGGGATCGGTGAACACCTCTTCGGGCGTTTTTCCTTGGGAAGGCATGGGATTGTAGATCGACCCGTCCCCGACGGCGGCCCAGTCGACCATGCGGGGGAGCGGCGTCCACGGCCAGTGACTGGTGACGAGGTCGATCTCCGCCATCAGCGGCGGACGGTCCGCCTTCGCGCGAACGGCGCGCTGGAAAGCCGAAAGCGTGAACTGGTCCGGCATCGTGGCGTAGGAGAACGGCGGGCCGCGATAGCCGATGCCGCGCGAGTCGTAGTAGCGGTCGTAGCCGTAGACCTTGCCTTCGGGCCAGTCCTCCGTATGCGCCGGGACGACGCCGACCGTCTCCCAGCCCGCCCGTTTGAACGCGCCGCCGAGGGTGAACCGGTCGGTCTTCACGAAGTCGTCGTAACGGTGCTGGCTGTCGACCCAGACCCCGGATTGGAACGTCGAGTGCGCCAGCCAGCTCCCCGCGCTGGTCGTCGGCGAGGTCAGGAACGCGCTGCGCGAGCCGTATCCGGCGTTCTTCAGCCGCGCCGTCCCGGCGTCGAGAACCGCGTCGACCTTCGGCGCGATGTCCGAGTCCTGGACGGCCACCCGCCCGTAGCTCTCGACGAAGGTGAACAGCACGTCCTTGCCCCGCAACGCGTTCAGCAGCCCGGAAGCCGGAGTGTCACGGAAAGCGTCGACGGCGATCTCCTCGGCGAAGGCCTCTCTGTCCCGGATACCGGCTCGCACCTGGCGGAGGTCGTCGTAGGCGAAGGCGGCCGCGCTGCGTGACGCGAACGGCTGTCCCGGAGCGAGTTGCGCGCCGGTGACCGCGCAGACCATCCAGAGCACGCTGAGCACTGCCGTCACCCGGGTCGACGCGGTGCGCCGTCCGGCCACCACCCGGCTCAACCGCAGGACGGCGAGCGCCGTCAGCACGATCACGACCACGGCCAGCAGCGTCAGCCCGGCGAATGACGCGAGCGCGCCCGCCCGGCCGATCGACGTGCCGAGCAGGTCGACACCGTTGCCGAGCACACCCCAGTCGAACACCGGGTTGAACCGCCGGTTCAGCGCGAGCCCGAAACCGATGTCGATGGCCTTGAGCACGGTCAGGAACCCGAGGAGCGCGCCGGCCGACACCGCGACGACGCGTCGCGCGCCGTCGCGCAGCATGAGCACGACCGCCACCCCGAGCAGCGCCTCCACCGGCAGCCGCACGAACGCCTCCGGCGCCAGCCCGTCGAGGTCGTCCGGCGCGAGCAGGGCGAACAGCACGAGCACGGCGGACAGCGTCGTCGCCGCGCTGGACGCGATTTCGCGGGCTGTCGTCCGGTCGCCGGGCAGGCCGGCCAGTGCGGGACGCGGGAAAACCGACAAGGCGGGTTCCTTCCGGGGTGGACTGCCTTCATCGGGTTACACGGACGGGGGGCTCCGGCGGTTCAGCCCGAGTGCCACGTGCGCAGCGCCCACCACCAGCTGACGGTGTGTCGCACATGCGCTCCGCCGTCTTCCTCCGGCGGGTCGAGCGACGTTCCGGTGATCTCGCCCAGCCGGGAAAGCCGGTACCTGACGGTGTTCGCGTGGACGTGCAGCGCGGCGGCCGTCTGGTCGAGCCGCCGCCCGTGGTCGAGGTAGGCCAGCGCGGTCGAGACGAGTTGTTCGTGGAAGGGATCACCTGGCGTCAGCGCGTTCAGCAGGGTGCCTTCGAGCAGCGCGGCGAGCCCCGGTTGGGCGGCCAGCGCGGTCTCCACGGCCAGATCCGCCACCGCGTGCAGGCCGCGGGATCGCGCGGCTGTCGGCAGGGCCATCACGCACAGGGCGTACGTGCCGCGGACTTCGGCGAGCGGGACGGCGGGGGAGGCCACCATGAGCACGTCGTCCCCGAGCGCCGCTCGCGTGGGGAGCCGCGGCGCCAGCCCGGTCAGCCGCCCTTCGACCAGGCCGAAGACGCCACCCGTCGCGCCGAGCCGTCGCTCGACGACGCGTGCCTGGTACGGATCGCCGACGTCGGCGAGCAGGCAGTGGTAGCGCCCGCCCGGGTTCAGCCCGGCGTTCGCGACCTCCTCGGCCGAAGGCGCCGTCGTGTCGCCGCCCAGCAGCCGCCGCAGCAACCGGGCGCGGCTGTCGTGCACCGTGCGGGAGAGTTCGAGTTCGGCTTCGTGATACCCGGCGATGACCTGGCGTTCGAGCGCGCGGGTGTTCCGGTCGAAATCGACCAGTGCCGCCAGCATGACGTCGTCCGGTACCCCGGCCGCCTTGCCGCGTTCGACGGCGATCTCCACCGCGCGGCTGCGGCCCGCCTGCACCCCGCGCAGCAGCGCGGCGAGCGGCACGCCCTGCGCGGCCCGGTCCGCGCCGAGCACGGCGGCCGCGGCGTAGTCCTGCTCCCCGGCTCCGCCCGGCCGGTCGAACGAGGCGAGCCCGGCGGCGAGCACGATCGCGACATGCCGCCGGTTCTCGTCCACCGGCAACCGCGCCACTTCGGGCGACTCCGTGCGGGCTGCCCGGACCACTTCGTCGACGACGCCGGCGTCGGCCGCCATCTCCCGCAGCACGTCGTGGAGCGACCGGTGCGCCATCGCCACCGCCTTCCCGCGCGGATTGTGTCCGGTGCACAACGAAGCCGGCGGTCCTTGGCGACCGTCCCCTACCGAGGGTGTCCGGCCGGTTGGTTTCCTGTGAGCTACCGAAAGGTAACAGGCCCTCGCCGAAAGGTGCGCCCGATGCGGAAACGCCGGTTGCTGAACACCGTCCTCGTGACCTGCCTCGCCGTCACGGCGCTGGGCCCGGTGCCCGCCGCCGCGGCGGAAGACGGCCTGCGGCAGGTCCTGTTCGTGGGCAACAACTGGGAGGGGACCGCGGACGTCATCGCGCCCTCCGGGGACTACGCCAAGATCGCGCGCGTGAACATGGTGCCGGACAAGGACGAACGGCTCACCGAGATCTACCTGAACCCGATCAAACTCGCGTTCTTCCTCGGCATCCGCAACGGCGTCGGCGAGGGACACGACCAGCTCGTCGACGACCTCTACACGACCCCAGACGGCCGCGCGGTCGTCGCGTCCCGCCCGAGCTTCGCCGACGTCGTGTCGATCGACCTCGCCACCGGCCGGGTCAACTGGCGGTTCCCGGTGTCGGGTTTCCGGTCCGACCACATGGCGGTGTCGCCGGACGGCCGCAGCATCGCGGTCTCCGCTTCGACGTCGAACACCGTCCACGTGCTCGACATCGAGACCGGGCGGCAGCTCGGTTCGTTCAAGACCGGCGACAAACCGCACGAGAACACCTACACCGACGGCGGCCGCTACCTCTGGAACAGCTCGATCGGCGAGGTGAACACCGCGCTCGACGCGCCGTGGCAGGACTTCACCAAGGGCGACCGGAAGCTCACCGTGGTCGACGCCAACACCTTTCAGCAGGTCAAGGTGATCGACATGCGCGAACGCCTGGACGCGTTCGGGCGCGAGGACCTCTCCGACGCGGTCCGGCCGGTGGCGTTCACCCCCGACGAGTCGAAGCTGTACTTCCAGGTGTCGTTCTTCAACGGGCTCCTCGAATACGACGTCGCCACCGACCGGATCACCAGGTCGAAGACGCTGCCGAAGAACCCGAACACCAGTGAGGACCGCACGACCTGGGTCAACGATTCGCGCCACCACGGGCTCTCGATGAGTCCCGCGGGCGACAAGCTCTGCGTCGCCGGGACGATGGACGACTACGCGACCATTGTGGACCGTGCGAGCCTGCGGGAAGGACAGCTCGTGACCGCCGCGAAGCCCTACTGGGCGACCGTGAGCGGCGACGGAAAGCATTGCGTCATCTCGGAAAGCGGATCGGACCAGGTGACCGCGATCGACTTCGCGACCGGCGCGAAGGTCAAGTCCGTGCCCGTCGGCGACCACCCGCAGCGCATCCGGATCGGCCACGTGCGCACCGGTAGTCTGCGCGGGTGAGCGAAGAGATCTGGGCGGCCCTCGGTGCGACATCCCTCGACGAGGTGCGGCGGCGTGCCGCGGTGATCGACGCGGTCACCGAGATCGAGCCGATCGAGGTGGACGGCGCGGTGCGCTACGCCTGGAACGACGGCGGCGGCCAGTCGGCCGTCTGGTATTTCACTCCGGACGGGCGCGCGCTGCTGCTGACCTTCGACCACGAATCGGCGTTGAACCTGTACGCCGAAGGCACCTACTCGGTGCAGGAGGCGCTCTACGGCGGTGTCCCCGAAGACCTCGTCGCGCTGGTGCGGAACCGGCCGGAGAACTACGAATCCCTGAACATCGTCGATGCGGAGACGGGGGCGACGATCCTCTACGCCGGTGGCGTGTTCTGGTTCGACGGCACGAGGTGGGCGCAGGCCGAAGGTTTCCTCGCCCACTGCCGCCGGGAGGGGCTGGACCCGCTGAGCGAGTCGGGGTTCACCTACTGCCTCGGCGACTACCGGTTCGGCGAGGAGTTCTCCCCCGAGCTGATCGTCGAGGACCGGGCCGCCGACGGCTGGTACGAGGACGACGCCGAACGGGAGAAGTCGCTGGCCGAGATCCGCGAGATCTTCTCGCGGCTCGGCTGAGGAGTCCGCTCAGCGCACGATCTTGGCTTCCCTGTGGCACCGTTTCGGGAATGAGTCTGCGCCTGGGACCGCTGCTGCGGCATGTCGACGAGACGTCGGCGACGGTATGGGTCGAGACAGACACGGCAAGTGAGGTCGAAGTACTCGGCACGACCGCGAGGACGTTCGAGATCAAGGGCCACCACTACGCCCTGCTCGTGCTGACCGGTCTCGAACCCGGTTCGTGCGTCGAATACGAAGTGCGCGTGGACGGCGAAAAGGTGTGGCCCCTCGCCGATTCCGGGTTCCCGCCCAGCCGGATCCGGACGCTGCCCGAGGACGAGTCGCGGGTCCGGCTCGTGTTCGGCTCGTGCCGCAAACCGCACGAAGACGACGCCTTCGGCCCGGACGCGCTGGCCGCGTACGCCCGCCGGATGGCGGCCGGCGCGGAAACCGAGTGGCCGCAGGCGTTGCTGATGCTGGGCGATCAGGTCTACGCCGACGAGACCACCGACGAGACGCAGGAATGGCTGAAACAGCGCCGCGACGTCTCCGAGCCGCCGGGCACGGAGGTGAAGGATTTCGAGGAGTACACCCACCTCTACCTCGAAGCCTGGGGTGAGCCGACGATCCGCTGGCTGCTCTCCACCGTGCCGACGTCGATGATCTTCGACGACCACGACGTCCGCGACGACTGGAACACCTCGCACACGTGGCGGGAGCGGATGCGCGCCCAGCCGTGGTGGCGGGGGCGCCTGCGCGGGGCGATCATGTCGTACTGGGTCTACCAGCACCTCGGGAACCTCGGCCCCGCCGAACTCGCCGAGGACGCGACCTTCCAGAAGGCCCTCACCTCCGGAGGGGACAACGCCGGCCTGCTCACCGCGTTCGCCGACGAGGCCGACGACGACCGCGACGGCACCAAAGGCGCGCGCTGGAGCTATCGCCGCGACTTCGGTGGAGTGCGACTGCTGGTCATCGACACCCGGGCGGGGCGGATCCTGACGGGCGGTGCCCGGTGCATGGTCGACGACGACGAATTCGACTGGATCGAGAACAACGCCGCCGCGCCCTGCGACCACCTGCTGATCGGCTCCTCGCTGCCGTGGCTGCTGCCTCCGGTCGTCTCCCATCTGCAGTCGCTGAACGAACGCGCGTGTGAGCGGCCCGGATGGCGGGGGAAGCTCGCGGAGAAGATCCGTCAGGCCGCGGACCTCGAGCACTGGGCGTCCTTCCGCGCTTCGTTCGACCGGCTCGCGACGATGATCGCGCGTGAGGGACGCCGGGACGAACCGCCCGCCACCATCGCGGTGCTTTCGGGCGACGTCCATCACGCCTACATCGCCGAGGCGCGCTATCCCGAGCCGGTGACCTCGACCGTCTTCCAGCTCACCTGCTCCCCGGTCCACAACGCCATGCCGCGCCCGCTCCGGCTGGCCTTCGCCGCCACGTGGTCGTCGCCGGTGGCGTCGATCGCGCGGCGCTGGGCCCGCCGGGGCGGCGTCGCACCCGACCCGCTGACCTGGTCCAAGGTGTCCGGCCCGCATTTCGGCAACGTCATCGCCACGGTCGAGACCGAGGGCCGGGCGTGCGTCACGACGATCGAACAGGCCATCGGCGACGGGCTGGTCGAAGTGGCCAGGCGGAGGCTGGCCTGAGCCCGTTCCACGCTGGGTAATATCGGCGCGTGACAACCTCTGCCGAAACACTCGAGTTCCAGTCGGAGGCACGTCAGCTGCTCCAGCTGATGATCCACTCGATCTACTCGAACAAGGACACCTTCCTGCGGGAACTGGTGTCCAACGCCTCCGACGCACTGGACAAACTCCGCCTCGAAGCGTTCCGCGACAAGGACCTCCAGGCGGACACCGACGATCTCCACATCGAGATCGCGACCGACCCCGAAAACCGCACCCTGACCGTGCGGGACAACGGAATCGGGATGAGCCGGGACGACGTCGTGGCGCTGATCGGCACGATCGCGAAATCCGGCACCGCCGAATTCCTGAAGAAACTGAAAGAGACCAAGGATTCCGCGGCTTCACAGGATCTGATCGGCCAATTCGGCATCGGCTTCTACGCCAGCTTCATGGTGGCCGACAAGGTCACGCTGCTGACCCGCCGCGCCGGATCGGACGAGGGCGTCCGCTGGGAGTCCGAGGGCGAAGGCACGTACACCATCGAGACGGTGCCGGACCTGCCGCAGGGCACGTCGGTCATCCTGCACCTCAAGCCCGAGGACGCCGAAGACCAGCTCTTCGACTACACCTCGGCCACGAAGATCAAGCAGATCGTCAAGAAGTACTCGGACTTCATCACCTGGCCGATCCGCATGACCGAGGGCGACGAGGTCGTCACGGTCAACTCGATGAAGGCGCTGTGGGCCCGCCCCTCCAGCGACGTCACCGAAGACGAGTACAACGAGTTCTACAAGCACGTCGCGCACGACTGGAACAACCCGCTGGAGACGATCCGGCTGCAGGCCGAGGGCACCTTCGAGTACCAGGCGCTGCTGTTCCTGCCGGGCCACGCGCCGCTCGACCTGTTCATGCGGGAGCGCAAACGCGGCGTCCAGCTGTATGTGAAGCGCGTCTTCATCATGGACGACTGCGAAGCGCTGATGCCGGAGTACCTGCGCTTCGTGAAGGGCGTCGTCGACGCTCAGGACCTCTCGCTCAACGTCTCGCGCGAGATCCTGCAGCAGGACCGGCAGATCCAGTTGATCCGCCGACGGCTGGTCAAGAAGGTCCTTTCGACGGTCAAGACCCTGATGGCCGACGAGAACCCCTACAAGTACGAGACGTTCTGGAAGGAGTTCGGCCGCGCCGTCAAGGAAGGCCTGCTGGACGACCACGAGAACCGCACCGCGATCCTCGACATCTGCTCGTTCGCCTCGACGAACGATCCGGAGAAGCTCACGTCGTTGCGTGAGTACGTCGAGCGGATGAAGGACGGCCAGGAGCACATCTACTACCTGACCGGCGAGTCGCGGCAGAGCATCGAGAACTCCCCGCATCTGGAAGCCTTCAAGGCCAAGGGATACGAGGTGCTCGTGCTCACCGACCCGATCGACGAGATGTGGGTCGACGCGGTTCCGGGCTTCGAGGAGAAGCAGTTCCAGTCGGTCGCGAAGGGCGAGGTCGAACTCGACTCCGACACCACCGACGAGCAGAAGGAAGAGTTCTCCGGGCTGCTGACCTGGCTCACGAAGACCCTTTCCGACCAGGTCAAGGAGGTGCGGCTCTCGTCGCGGCTGACGACGTCGCCTGCCTGCATCGTCGGCGACACGAACGACGTCACCCCGACGCTGGAGAAGATGTACCGCGCGATGGGCCAGGAACTGCCGCAGATCAAGCGGATCCTGGAACTCAACCCGGGCCACCCGCTGGTGTCCGGGCTGCGGGACGCCTTCGCCTCGCAGGGCGAGAACGACGGACTCGCCGAGACCGCGGAACTGTTGTACGGCATGGCTTTGCTCGCCGAAGGCGGTGAACTGGGCGACCCCGCCCGCTTCACGAAGCTGCTGGCCACCCACCTCCAGAAGACCCTGTAGGGGCTGAAGGGGACTTTCCCCGCTCCATCCATGCCCCCGCCACCACCCTCAACGGAGGCGCTGCGCGCCCCGACGATCGCGGCCGCGACGCCCGGCTGGGTCGCGACCCAGTTGATCGCGACCTGGNCACCGCATCGCATGCGGTGAAGGGCCCCTTCAGCCCATTACGGCCTGGTCTTCCAGAGCACCAGCACGAAATACGGTGTCCCGACCATCGCGATGACCAGGCCCGCCGGGATCTGGGCCGGCGCGATGACCGTCCGCCCGAGGGTGTCCGCGACGCTCACCAGCAGCGCCCCGAGCGCCGCGGCCACCGGGATCACCCGGCCGTGCCGTCCGCCGACGAGCGAACGCGCCAGATGCGGCGCGACCAGCCCGACGAACGCGACCACGCCGATCGCGGACACGGCGGTGGCCGCCAGGATCCCGGAGGCGGCCAGCACGACCAGCCGCGACCGTTCGATGCGCATCCCGAGCACGCGCGGGGTGTCCTCGTCGAGGGCGAGCAGGTCGAGTTCCCGGTGCTTGATCCACAGCAACGGCGTCAGCGCGAGGAGCGCCAGTGCCACGGGTGCGACCTGTTCCAGCGTGCGGCCGTAGGTCGACCCAGAAAGCCAGGTCAGCGCCTTGGCGGAGTTCCACGGGTCGGAGACCACGATCAGCAGCGTGATCAGTGCCATCCCGGCAGACCAGACCGCGATGCCGATGATCACCAGCCGGTCCGAATCTAGCCCCGACCGCCAAGCCAGCCCGTAGACCAGCAAGAACACCACGGTCGCGCCGACGCCGGCGGCACCGGCGATCGACCAGGCGCCGACCGCGGGGACGATGGTGATCAGGGTGATCGCGCCGAGCCCGGCGCCCGCGGTGATGCCGAGCAGACCGGGTTCGGCGAGCGGGTTGCGGCTGACCGACTGGATCCCGCAGCCCGAGACCGCCAGCGCGGCACCGGCGAGCAGCGCGGCCAGCACCCGCGGAAGTCGTTGGTCCAGCACGAAAGTCAGCGCGGTCCCGGTGTTGCCGGTGACCCAGTTCGCGAGGTCGCCGAGCAGCACCATCCGGTCGCCCAGCATCAGGCCTGCCACCGGGACGGCGGCGAGCAGCGCCACCAGCACGACGGAAATGGCGACGAGCCGCCGGGTCGATCCGGCGACCCCGACCCGTCCTGCCGGAGCGGGACGGCGTGAGCCGCTGCCCCGCCCCCGCCGCGCCAGCCACACCATCACGACGGCGCCGACGATCGTGGTCACGACACCGGTCGGCACCCGCACGGCGGCGGCCGAACCCATGATCGCCCGCAGGACGACGTCGGCGCCGAGCACCGTCACCACACCGACCAGCCCGGACACCGGCAGCAGCGCGCGGTGTTTGGCGATCGGCAGCAGCAGCCGCGTGATCACCGGCGCGCTCAGCCCGACGAACCCGACCGGTCCGGCCACGGTCACCGCCGCCGCGGTCAGCGCGACGGTCAGCACGACCGCGCCGATCCGGGTCCGGCGCACCCGCAAGCCGAGCACGGTCGCGTTGTCGTCACCGAGGGCGAGGACGTCGAGTTTGCGGCCCATCGCGATGAGCGCCGCCACGGCGATCACCACGATCGGCGTCATCTGGGCGGTCGCCCGCAGATCGGAAACGGTGAGCGAACCACTGCCCCAGGCGAACAGCCCGGACGTCTCCTGCTCGAACAGGAGCAGCAGCAGGATGGTCACCGACTGGAGCGCCAGCAACACCGCCGAGCCGACGAGCACCAGCCGCGGGCTCGCCGAACCGCCGCCCGCCAGTCCCAGCACGATGACGGCCGCGGCGAGCCCGCCCGCGAACGCCGCCCCGCCCACCGGCACGAGCGGCAGCGAAAGCCCGAACGCGGAAATGGCCACCACGGCGAAATGCGCGCCCGCGTTGACCGCGAGCGTGTCGGGCGAGGCGAGCGGGTTCCGTGCCACGGACTGCATTCCCGCGCCCGCGACGCCGAGCGCGACCCCGAGCAGCAACGCGGCGAGCAGCCGGGGGACGCGCGAACCCTCCAGTACCGCGAGGGTCTGCGCGTCGCCCTGGCCGAAGATCGCCTTCACCACGTCCAGCGGACCGGACGTCGAGGTGCCCTGGGTCAGGTGGACGCCGGCGAGGACGACGATGAACACCACCAGCCCCGCCGACACCACCGCGGTGCGCACGGCTTGCGGCGCGCGCAGTTCCTTGATCATCAGGCGGTGATGGCCTTCACGATCTGGTCGGCGGTCATGATGACCGACTTCGGCCCGCCGAAGGTCCATGTCCCGGCCTCCAGCTTGTGGATCTTCTTCGAGACCACGAACGGCAGGCGCTGGTAGACGGCGTTCTGCGCGAGCCCGGTGGTGAAGACGTCCTCTTCGGCCGCGCTGTAGAACAGCACGGTCTTCGGGTCGGTGAGCGCGGTCAGGCCTTCGACGTCGGTCTGGCCGAGACCCCACTGCGGATCGACCTTGCCGGTCCAGGCGTTCTTGAGGCCGACGGCCTCGGCGGTGTCGGAGACCAGCGAGCCCTTGCCGAACGGGCGGATGCTGACGGTGCTGCCTTCGAGGTAGCCGTCGGCCATCAGAAACGGGGTGCCCGCGGCGCCCTTGGCCTCGACGGCCTTCTTGCCCTCGGCGAGTTTGGCGTCCATTTCGGACAGTTGCTTGTCCGCCTCGGACTCCTTGCCGACCGTTTTCGCGATCAGCTTGAAGTCCTCACGCAGGCGGTCGAAGTTACGGCTCGCGTCGCTGGCCTTGGTGACCACGACCGGCACGTACTTCTCGATCTGCGGCACCAGCGTCGAGTCGCGCTCCTCGGCCATGATGACGACGTCGGGGTTCAGCCCGACGATCGCGTCGACGCTGGGCTCGTTGCGCTTGCCGACGTCCTTGACCTCGGCGGACAGCGGGGCGGCCTTGTCCCAGACGTTGTAGCCCGCGACGTCCGCGGCGCCGACCGGCATGACCCCGAGCGACGCGACCATCTCGGCCTCGCCCCACTCGAGCGCGACGACGCGCTTGGCCGGGGCCTTGAGGTTGACGGCCTTTCCGCGCGCGTCGGTCACCGTGACCGGTCCGCTCGCGGCGCCGGTGTCGCTCGGCGCGTCCGCGGTGTTCTCGGTGGTGCCGCAGGCGGACAGCAGCAGGGCCGTCGCCGCGACGAGGACGGCAGGGGTCAGCAAACGCATGGTTCTTCCTGGATTTCTCAGGCGGGCCTGGGCGAATGCCGCCCGAGTGGCCTGCAGTGGATCGCGCCCGTCACCGGGTCGTTCGCGACGTGGACGGTGACGCCGTAGGCCTGGGAGAGGTGCTCGGTGGTGAGCACCTGCCCGATGTCACCCGTGGCCACGATGGTTCCCTCGCTCAGCAGCACGACCTCGTCGGCGATGATCGCCGCGTGGTCGAGGTCGTGCAGCACCACGCCGACCGCGACGCCTTCGTTGGCCAGATCGCGGACGACGTCGAGGATCTCGACCTGATAGCGCAGGTCGAGATGGTTGGTGGGCTCGTCGAGCAGCAGCACCGAGGTCTGCTGGGCGAGGCAGGAAGCGAGCCAGACACGCTGGAGTTCGCCGCCGGAGAGCTCGTCGACACCGCGTTCGGCCATCGCCGTCACGCCGGTGAGCTCCATCGCGCGGCGGATCGCGGCGGCGCCGTCGATGTCCACCCCGCGCCAGCCGGAGCGGTACGGGTACCGGCCGTAGGAGACGACGTCGCGCACCGAAACGCCGCTCGGCGTGGGCCGGTGCTGGGTCAGCAACGTGACCCGCCGGGCGAACTCCTTGCCGGACAACGCGTTCCCGCCCCAGACGGCGCGTTCCCCGAGGCGGACGCCGCCCTCGCGGGGTTTGTGCAGCCGCGCCAGCGAACGCAGGAGCGTCGACTTGCCGGAGCCGTTCGGACCGACCAGCGCGGTCACCACGCCGGCGCGCAGTGACAAGGACACGCCGTCCACCACGGCCCGCTCTTGGTGCGCGAGCACCAGGTCATGGCCGGTGAGCAGCGCGTCTTCCGTAGACATGAGGGGAGCCTAACCTAAGGGAAGGTGGCAACCCATGTCACGAGAGACACAGAGCGCGGGGTGATTGTCCGGTTACGGGAGCTGAAGGACGCCTTCACCGCATCTCACGCGGTGAAGGACGCTTTCGTTGCATCGCATGCGGGGAAAGTCCCCTTCAGCCCCTCGCGAGCTCCCGTCGCCGCTTGGCCAGCCGCTTCCCGACGATCCCGTGCCGCGGCCCGAACAGGTACACCAGCGTGAACCCCGCGCCCTGGACCAGCACGATCATCCCACCGGACGCGGTGTCGAGGTGATAGCTCAGGTACAGCCCGGTCACCGCCGCGAGCACCGAGAACGAGGGCGCGATCACGAGCATCCGGCCGAACCGGTCGGTCAGCAGGTACGCCGTCGCGCCGGGGATGATCAGCATCGCCACCACGAGGATCACGCCGACCACCTGCAGTGCCACCACCGCGGTCAGCGCGAGCAGGCCGAGCAGTGCGGCCCCGAGCACCCGCGGGTTCAGCCCGATGGCGTGCGCGTGCGTGGGATCGAAGGCGTACAAGGTGAAATCGCGGCGTTTGAGCACCAGCAGGGTGAGCGTGATCGCGCCGAGGACGCCGATCTGGATCAGGTCCGAGGTGGCGACGCCGAGCAGGTTGCCGAAGATGATGTGGTTCAGATCGGTCTGGCTCGGCGTCACCGAGATCAGCACGAGCCCGAGCGCGAACAGCGTGGTGAACACGATGCCGATCGCGGCGTCCTCCTTGACGCGGCTGGTGTCGCGGACGACGCCGATCAGCGCCACGGCGAGGAAACCGAAGACGACGGCGCCCAGCGCGAAGGGCGCGCCGAGGACGTACGCGAGCACGACGCCGGGCAGCACCGCGTGCGAGACGGCGTCGCCCATCAGCGACCAGCCGATCAGCACCAGCCAGCAGGAGAGCACCGCGCAGACCGCCGACGCGATGACCGTGGACGCCAGCGCCCGCACCATGAAGTCGTAGCTCAGCGGTTCGAGGAACAGGTCGTAGAGACTCACGCGGGTTCCTCTTCCCGTTGCAGGACATCGAGTCCGAAGGCCAGCGCGAGGTTCTCCGGCCGGAGAACCTCGCCGGGGGAGCCGTGCGCGAGCACCTTGCGCATCAGCAGGATCGCCTCGTCGGCCAGTCCCGGCAGCGCGTGCAGATCGTGCGTGGAGATCAGGACCGCGGCGCCGTCGGCCGCGAGTTCCTTGAGCAGCCGCGTGATCGTGGCTTCGGACCGCTTGTCCACGCCGGCGAACGGCTCGTCCAGCAGAAGGACACGGGCGCCTTGCGCGATGCCGCGCGCGACGAAGGCGCGTTTGCGCTGCCCGCCGGACAATTGGCCGATCTGGCGTCCGGCGAGTTCGGTCAGTTCGACCCGCTCCAGCGCGTGGTCGACGGCTTCGTGGTCGGCGCGGCGCGGCCGCCGCGTGAAGCCGAGCCGCCCGTAGCGGCCGGTCATCACGACATCCCGCACCGCCAGCGGGAACGACCAGTCGACGTCCTCGCTCTGCGGCACGTACCCGATCACGCCGGTCTTGCGGGCGCGGACGGGGGTGCCGCCGTCGATCGACACCGTGCCGGTGTCCGGCCGGACCATGCCCATGATGGTCTTGAACAGCGTCGACTTGCCGGAGCCGTTCATCCCGACCAGTCCGCAGACGTGCCCGTGTTCGAGAGTGACGTCGACACCGTCGAGCGCGAGGACGTCGCCGTAGTGCACGGTGACGCCTTCGACGCGGATCGCGGCCGTCACGGCTTCGCTCCGGTGAGGGCGGCGACGATCGTCTTCGAGTCGTGGCGGATGAGGTCGAGGTAGGTCGGCACCGGGCCTTCCGGACCGGACAGCGAATCCACGTAGAGGACGCCGCCGAACGCGGCACCGGTCGCGGAGACGACCTGCTGCATCGGGGCGTCGGAGACGGTCGACTCACAGAACACCGCGGGGACCTTGTTCTGCTTGACGAATTCGATGGCGCGGGTGATCTGCTGCGGCGTGGCCTGCTGTTCGGCGTTGACCGCCCAGATGTACCGCTCGGTGAGGCCGGTGTCGCGCGCGAGATACGAGAAGGCGCCTTCGCAGGTGACCAGCGCTCGTTCGTTCTGCGGCAGACCGCTCAGCGCACCCGTCATCTCGTCCCGCACCTCCTTCAGTTTCGCCTTGTAGGCGTCGCCGTTGGCCTTGAACACGGCGGCGTCGCCGGAGGAGAGCTCGCTGAACGCCTTCACCATGTTGTCCACGTAGATACCCACATTCGTCGGGGACATCCACGCGTGCGGGTTCGGCTTTCCCTGATAGGCGTCTTCGCCGATGGCGATGGGCTGGACACCCTCGCTGACCACCTTGTGCGGCGCGTCGCTCTCCTTGACGAACCGGGCGAACCACGCCTCCAGGTTGAGTCCGTTGTCGAGGATCAGGTCGGCCTTGGCGGCCTTTTTGATGTCGTCCGGGGTGGGCTCGTAGCCGTGGATTTCGGCGCCGGGTTTGGTGATCGACTCGACCCGGAGCTTGTCGCCCGCGACGTTCGAGGCGATATCCGCCAGGACCGTGAACGTGGTCAGTACGACGGGCCGCTTGTCGTCCCCGCCGCCGCTCGTCGCGTCGCCCGCGCCGCCGCACGCGGACAGGACGAGTGCCGTCGACGCCGCCAGCGCGCACACGGTCTTGCGCAGATTCGCCATGCCGCGAGTCTAGAGTTCGGTACACCGAACTTCCAACTCTCGTGTGCCTTAAATCTCCGGGTGAACCCGCGTCCGCGATCGACGTCGGCAGGACACGGCCTGGCCGGACCGGGCAGGCCGAGGAGGAAGGGCGCCCTGCCACCGCGATAGCGGGGCCTTCGGCCGGGCGGGTTCGCGCGTTGTGTCCGTTCCCGGCATGCATCTCAGCTCCGCCACCCGGTACCTAAATCTCCGTGGTGGTCCGGTCCCGCTCCCGCACGGTCTCCAGCAGGAGCTGGGAGACGTCGCGCACGGTGACGTTCTCGCCACGCTGCTCGCTCTGCCGCTGCACGAGGCCGTCGTTCAGCATCACGCGACAGAACGGGCAGCCGGTGACGATGGTCTCTGCGTCCGTGCCGAGGGCTTCGTCGACGCGTTCGAGGTTGATGCGTTTGCCGATCTGCTCCTCCATCCACATCCGCGCGCCGCCGGCGCCGCAGCAGAGCGAGCGGTCGGCGTGGCGGGGCATCTCGCTGAGCGTCGCGCCGGTCGCGCCGACGAGTTCGCGCGGCGGTTCGTAGACCTTGTTGTGGCGGCCGAGGTAACACGGGTCGTGGTAGGTCACCGGGCCGGCGTCGACCGGCTTGACCGGCGTCAGCTTGCCCGCGCGGACGAGGCGGTTCAGCAGTTGCGTGTGGTGCAGGACCTCGTAGTGCCCGTCCAGTTGCGGGTACTCGCGGCCGAGGGTGTTGAGACAGTGCGGGCAGGTGGTGACGATCTTGCGGGTACCCGGTTCACGGCCCTCGAACACCGCGTTCAGCGTCTCGACGGTCTGCTGCGCGAGCATCTGGAAGAGGAACTCGTTGCCGGAGCGGCGCGCCGGGTCGCCGGTGCACGACTCGTCGGTGCCGAGGATCGTGTACTTCACCCCGGCGAGATGCAGCAGCTCGGCGGTGGCGCGGACGGTCTTGCGGGCGTTGTCGTCGAAGGCGCCCGCGCAGCCGACCCAGTAGACGTACTCGACGTCGTCGGCGAGTTCGCCGTCGAAGATCGGCACCTCGAAGCCGAGCTCCTTCGTCCACGTGAGGCGGTCGGAGTTGTTCTGGCCCCAGGGGTTCCCCTTGGTTTCGAGGTTCTTGAACAGCACGCCGAGTTCGCTCGGGAAGGCCGACTCGATCATCACCTGGTAGCGGCGCATGTCCACGACGTGGTCGACGTGCTCGATGTCGACCGGGCACTGTTCGACGCAGGCGCCGCACGTGGTGCAGGACCAGAGGACGTCCGGATCGATCACGCCGCCGTCGTCCTGGGGACCGACGAGGGGGCGCCCTTCAGGTGCCTCCGTTCCGTCCAGGATGTACGGCGCCTTCTCGAAGAGGTGGTCGCGCAGGTCCATGATCAACAGCTTGGGGGACAGGGGTTTCCCGGTGTTCCACGCCGGACACTGCGACTGGCAGCGCCCGCATTCGGTGCAGGTGGCGAAGTCGAGCATGCCCTTCCAGGTGAAGTCCTCGATCTTGCCGCGGCCGAACGTGTCGTCCTCGCCCGGATCCTCGAAGTCGATCGGCTTGCCGCCGGATTCCATCGGCAGCAGCGGGCCGAGCGCGTCCGGGAGCCGCTTCGCCGTGACGTTGACCGGCGCCAGGAAGATGTGGAGGTGCTTGGAGTAGAGCACGATCGACAGGAACGCCAGCATCACGCCGATGTGCAGCAGCAACCCGACGGTCTCCAGCGGCTCGGTGACCGACGGACCCAGCGGCTCCAGGAGTTCGCCCACGCCAAGGGAAACCCAGGCGCCCGACTCGTACGGGAAGACGCCGACCGCGGCCGACGCGCCCCGGAAGAGGAACATCGTCCAGATCACGTTGAAGATCATGAACAGGATCAGCCAGGCGCCGCCGGTGTGCGAGCCGAAGAACCGCGACGCGCGGTCTTTCCGTTCGGGTGCCTGGCGGATCCGGATGACCGCGAACACCGCGAGCGAGACGAGCACCGCGACCGCGATGAAGTCCTGGAGGAAGCCCAGAACCGCCCAGTGCCCGATGAGCGGGATGTGGAAGTCGTGGTCGAACAGGGCGCCGTACGCCTCGACGTAGACCGATCCGAGGATCACGAAACCCCAGAACGTGAAGAGATGCGCGAGCCCGGGGACCGACCACTTGAGCAGTTTGCGCTGTCCGAAGACTTCGGCCAGATGCGTTTTCGCGCGGAGGGCCAGGACGTCCGAGCGTTTTTCGTCCGGCTGGCCGGAACGGATCAGTTTGTAGAGCCAGGCGGCGCGGCGGGCGGCGAAAGCGAGACCGGCGACGGTGATGAGCAGACCGAGGATGAGACGAACGAGCACGAGTCCTCCGGGGAAGAATCGGCTCAGTGAGAGCCGGTGTAGTACCGGCACGCCTTGCAGGCGTACCGCATTTTGGCCACTCGCCACCGTTTTCGGTAGGCCTCGAGATGTCCCGGCCGTGGCGGATGCACGCCGAGCCTGCGGTGACGGCGGATCCGCCGCCCCGTTTCGAAGAGTTCGGTCGCCAGGCCGAGATAGGCACGCCTGAGCGCGATCCCCGGCTCCGCGGCGAGAGTGTCCCGGCAGAATCGGTGCAGCAGAGCCAGATCCGGGAGGCCGGGGGTGGTCACACCCGGCAGATGCTCGACGACGCCGAGGCCGGGATGTCCTGGGGGAACGGAGAATCGCGCGGGAAGTCCACAATGGACGCAGGTAAGCGTGCAGCTCAGACATCGGGTGACATGGCGGATTCGCCGTTCGCGTCGATCCTCGTCGATCGTTTCGCGAACGTGCCACCCCATGGAGCCTCCCAAGACCGTGGTGTGTCCTGTGTCACTCTCAATACTGGAGAGTAGGGCTCACCCCGGTGCCGCGACAGGGGCCAACCGGATGGCTTCGGAGCGGCCGGTCGGCGTAACGCCGGCGGTAAGGCGTCGGTACAGGTGCCTTTGTCGCATTCAGAGGACGAAAGGCGCAGACCTCTCGCACGCTTCCGGGTACCGTGACCCAGTCGTAGCCGAAAACGGCCCGCCCGCCGTCACGCGCTGGTTATAGTCCTGACCCGGGGTAATGGGGGAGGGAACGACGGCGATGGGCGGGTTCGTCACCGCGGCTCTGGGGTTTCCGGCCGTGCTCTTCAGCTTCCTGCTGATCGTGGTGATCGGCTACTGGCTGCTGGCACTGCTCGGCGCGGTCGACGTCGACGACTTCGACGGCGGCGACGGGCTCCTGGCGGGCTTCGGCGGGGTCCCACTGTCCCTTTCGCTCTCTTTACTGATCGCATTCACCTGGTTCGCCAGCCTGGCAGGGACGGTTCTTCTCGATGACCTGGAGCTTTCGACACCATCGAGGATCGGGCTCGGGGTCGGCGTGCTCGCCGTCGCGCTCGTGCTCGGCACACTCGGGACGAGGGTGATCGTGGTGCCGCTACGTCGTGTCTTCGGCCCCGCGAAGGAGCCGAGCAGGAGGGACTTCATCGGCAGGGCCGCGGTCATCCGCACCTCGTCGGTCACCCATGACTTCGGCCAGGCCGAAGTCGCCGCCGCCGACGGGTCCACGGCCATTGTGGACGTTCGTCAGGCAGGCGAAGGCAACCTCACGGCGGGCAGCCGCGTAGTTCTCTACGACTACGACTCCGAACGCGAGTTCTTCTGGGTCGAGTCCTTGGACATCTGAAGCAGAAAAGGAACACTATGGGTGCCATCAGCGTGGGGGCCGGCGTACTGATCGCCGTGATAGTTGTCATCCTCCTGGTCTTGCTCTTCACGATCACCAGGTTGTTCAAAAAGGTGCCGCAGGGTAAGGCGCTGATCATCTCGAAGGTCCGCCGCGTCGACGTGACGTTCACCGGCGCGATCGTCCTGCCGGTGCTGCACAAGGCCGAGATCATGGACACCTCGGTCAAGGCCATGGAGATCACCCGGACCGGCCGCGAGGGCCTGATCTGCCGGGACAACATCCGCGCCGACATCCGGATCTCGTTCTTCGTGCGGGTCAACAAGACCGTCGAGGACGTCATCAAGGTCGCGCAGGCCATCGGCACCGAACGCGCCAGCGACGAGGCGACCCTGCAGGAGCTGTTCAACGCCAAGTTCTCCGAGGCGTTGAAAACCGTCGGCAAGCAGCTGGACTTCGTGGATCTCTACACCAAACGCCACGAATTCCGCGACCAGATCATCCGCGTCATCGGCACCGACCTCAACGGGTACAGCCTGGAGGACGCGGCCATCGACTACCTCGAGCAGACGCCGATGGCGCAGCTCGACTCCGCGAACATCCTCGACGCGCAGGGTATCCGCAAGATCACCGAGCTGACCGCGATCGAGCACGTGCGCACCAACGAGTTCCGCCGCAGCGAGGAAAAGGAGATCACCCGCCAGAACGTGGACGCCAAGGAGGCGATCCTCGAACTGGAGCGGCGGCAGGCCGACGCCGAGATCAAGCAGCGCCGCGAGGTCGAGACCATGCGGGCGCGCGAAGAGGCCGAAATCGCGAAGGTGCAGGCGGAGGAGCGGCTCAAGTCGCAGGCCGCGCAGCTCCGCACGGACGAGCAGCTCGGCATCCAGCACCAGAACCAGCAGCGTGAGATCGAGGTCGCCGGCAAGAACCGTGAGCGGGTCATCGCCATCGAGAGCGAGCGCATCGAGAAGGACCGGCTGCTCGAGGTCATCGGCCGCGAACGTGAGACCGAGCTGTCCCGGATCGCCAAGGACAAGGAAGTCGAGACCGAGAAGCGATCCATCGCCGAGGTGATCCGCGAGCGGATCGCGGTCGAGAAGACCGTCGCGGAGCAGGAAGAGAACATCAAGAAGCTCCGCGTCGTCGAAGAGGCGCAGCGCCAGCGTGAGGCCACCATCATCCGGGCCGAGGCGGAGGCGCAGGAGAACCTCGTCAAGGACATCAAGGCCGCGGAAGCCGCCGAGGCCGCGTCGAAGCACAAGGCCCGCGAGGAGCTGACGCTGGCCGAGGCGCGCCAGCAGGCCGCCGAGCTGGAGACCAGGGCGAAGATCCGCCTGGCCGAAGGCATCCAGGCCGAGGAGGCCGCCGTCGGCCTGGCCGCGGCGCAGGTCAAGGAACGCGACGCCGACGCGCTGGAGAAGGTCGGCCGCGCCGAGGCCATCGTCGAACGCGAGAAGGCGATCGTGCTCGCCGACGCGATGCGCGACAAGCTCAAGGGCGAGGCCGAAGGTCTCACCGAGAAGGCCGCCGCGATGGCCGCGCTCGACTCCGCCAGCCGCCAGCACGAGGAGTACCGCCTGCGCCTGGAGGCCGAGAAGGAGATCCGGCTCGCCGCGCTCAACGTGCAGCGCGAGGTCGCCGAGGCGCAGGCCACGGTGCTGGGCATCGGGCTGGAGAAGGCCGACATCGACATCGTCGGCGGCGAGACGATGTTCTTCGAGAAGGTGATCGGCTCGATCGGGCTCGGCAAGAGCGTGGACGGTTTCGTCGAGCACTCGGACGTCGTCCAGACCCTCGGGAAGTCGTGGCTCGACGGTTCGGGCAGCTTCACCGACGACCTGACGAAGCTGGTCGGCTCGGTGAGCACGGAGGACGTGAAGAACCTGACGCTGTCGGCCTTCCTGGCCAAGCAGCTGCAGGCGGGCGGCCCGGACAGCGGCAAGGTGCAGGAGCTGCTGGCCATGGCGCAGCGGCTCGGCCTGGCTGACACGTCCGTCGCCGCTCTCGCCCCCGCGAAGCAGTGACGGCGACCGAACCGGCGGCAGGAACGGAGCAGCTGGACGCGGGCACCTACGAGGTGCTCCGCGCCCGGCTCGCCGCACAGGCCGCCGAACTGGCGAAACGCGCGGACGAGCTCAACACCGCGCGGCTCGGGGTCTTCGGCAGCGCGCAGCTCGCGCTGATCGGCACGGAGCGGATCCGCACCGCGAACAACTGCGTACCGCGGGACGTCGTGTCGGTCGGCGGGCGGATGTTGTTCGGCTACAACGTCTTCATCGGCCTCAAGCCGGAGACGACGGTCGATGACGTCTTCTCGCTGCACGGCTTCAGCCATGACGAAGAAGCCTTCCGCTTCGACGACGTGCCCGCCGAAGAGCTGCCGGAGCTGTTGCGCGACGAGCAGTTCGTCCGCGACTTCGCCGAGCTGTACCGGTACTACCGGCAGGCGAAGCTGCTGCAGCTGCGGCGGGTCGAGGGCAAACTGCTCGCGGTGTTCCAGATCGGTCCGCGGACCGAGGACATCCGCGTGCTGCGCTGGGGTATCGCCGCCGACGGCAAAGTGTCCTATGTGGATAGCCGGGGCGAACGCGATCACGTCTTCCCGCCGTCGCACGACTTCGAATGGATCGAGACCAGCCGCGAGCAGCACGTCCTCGGGCGGCATCCGCATATCTCGATCGAGGACGACGTGTTCGTCGAGACCGTCGGCGGCAACCTGACGATCAAGGTCGAGAACAACACCGAAACCGGTGAGGGCGTCTACGCCGAACCGGTCGACGAGCCACTGCAGAGCCTCGCCGACGCCGAGGTCTCCTACGCCAGGATCGGCCCGCTGATCCTGCTGCGGATCCTGCCCTACAAGGAGACGGTGTACCGGTACCTGGTGTTCAACACCCGTACGCGGGACGTGGTGCGCCTCGACGGGATCGGGCAGGCGTGCCAGCGGTTGCCCGAGGACCACGGGATCATCTTCCCCGGCGGCTACTACCTCGACACGGGTGTCAGCAAGACGTTCGACACCACCGTGGACGAGCTCGAATTCGAGCGCGTGATCCGCTCGCCCAACGGGGAGGACGTGCTCTACGTCTTCCACGCGCGGGCCGAGGGCCGCTCGCTGCTCCTTCCGTACAACGTGATCCGCAAAGAGGTCTCGAACCCGATCCCGTGCCACGGGTACTCGCTGTTCGACGACGGCACGATGGTGCTGTTCCGCGCGCTGTCCGACGAGCCGAGCCGCGTGCACCCGATGCAGGTGTGGCGGACGCCGTTCCAATCGGACACGTACGCCGCGTCGCAGCCCGCCGGCACCGGACCGCTGGAGCGGGTCGGCAACGCCGATCTGGTCCGCGGCATCTCCGACTGTCTTTCGATCGGCCGGATGGTCGGCGAGATGGCGCCGTCGGCGGCGGTGTTCGAGGCCTTGATCGCAGCATGCGCGCGGGTCTTCGACCACTATCACTGGCTCGGCGAGGCCGAACTCGGCGATCTGCGGTCGCCGCTGTCGGACGTCCGGGTCACCGCGGAGCAGGTGCTCGACGAGTTCGAGACGGTCACCGCGCTCACCTCGCAGGCGGCCGACGCTGTCGAAGAGGCGGCCGCGGAGACCGCGTCGCTCGTGCGGAAGGTCCGTGGCGAGGCACTGAACGCGGCCGACGCGTGGGTGCGCAGGCTCGCCGAAATGCACCGCGCGCGGGGGCACCTCGTCACCGTGCGGGAACTGCGGTATGTCGACACCGCCCGGGTCGACAAGTTGATCGCCGATCTCGACACGGAGTTCGGCGAGGCCGCGCAGCGGGCCGTCCGGTTCCTGCAGGGCGAGGACGCGTTCACGAGCTATCACGCCGAGGTCGACGGGCTGATCGAGGCCGCGGGCGCGATCTCCACGGTCGCCGAAGCCGTCCCGGTCGCCGAGCGGCTGGACGAACAGTCCGGCGGGCTCGAAGTCCTCACCGACGTCGTCGGCGGGCTGGAGATCGCGGACGCCGTGGTGCGGACGAAGATCCTCGAACGCGTCGGCGAGGTCATCGGCGCGGTCAACCGGGCTCGCGCGACCCTTGAAGCGCGTCGCAAGGAACTGCTGGAGACCGAGGGCCGGGCGGAGTTCGCCGCCGAGTTCGCGCTGCTCGCGCAGGCGATCACCGGCGGGCTCGCGGTCGCGGACACCCCCGACCGTTGCGACGAACAGCTCGGCAGATTGCTGCTGCAGCTGGAGAACCTCGAATCGCGGTTCGGCGAATTCGACGACTTCCTCGCGTCGCTCGGAGAGAAGCGCACCGACGTCTACGAGGCGTTCTCCTCACGCAAGCAGGCGCTGCTCGACGAGCGGGCCCGCCGTGCGGACAGGCTGGTCGATTCGGCCGAGCGGATCCTCTCGAGCGTCACCAGGCGGGTCGGCACGCTCGGTTCGGTCGACGAGATCAACACCTACTTCGCCTCCGACCCGATGGTCGCGAAGCTGCGCAGCGTCGTCGCCGAACTGCGGGACCTCGGCGACCAGGTGCGCGCCGAAGAGCTGGAAGGCCGGGTCAAGGCCGCCCGCCAGGAGGCAGGCCGCGCGCTGCGCGACAGGCTCGACCTCTACGGCGAGGGCGGCGAGACGATCCGCCTCGGCCGCAACACCTTCGCGGTCAACACGCAGGACATCGACCTCACTCTGGTGCCGCACGACGGCGGGATGAAGTTCGCGATCACCGGCACCGACTATCGCTCGCCGGTGCGGGATTCCGCGTTCGAGGAGACGCGGCAGTATTGGGACCAGCTGCTGGTCTCGGAGTCGGCCGAGGTCTACCGCGCCGAGTACCTGGCGACGTCGATCCTGGCGGAAAAGCCGGATCTGCAGGAAGCCGATCTGCTGGACGTCGTCCGGCGGGTGGCGGGGGACCGCTACGACGAGGGTTACGCGCGTGGTGTGCACGACCACGACGCCGCCGCGATCCTGTCGGTGTTGTTGCGCCTGCGATCCGGGGCCGGGCTGCTGCGTTACCCGCCCGCCGCCAGGGCCGCCGCCCAGCTGTTCTGGGCCTTCGGCGCCGATGAGGCGGCGAAGTCCGCGTGGACGACGCGCGCCGCGTCGCTCGCGCGGGTGCGGGAGGCTTTCGGTCACACCACGGCGATCGACTCACTGGCCGGGGAACTCACCGAGGCGATGACCGCGTTCGCGACGTCCTCGGGGCTGACGCTGGATCTCGAACTCGCCGGCGAGTACCTGTTCGAGGAGCTGGCCGACGCGTCGCCGGGATTCGTCACCAGCGGTGGCGCGCGGACGCTGCTCGACAAGTTCCGGCTGGACCGCCGGAGCTTCGCCGAAGACCTGCGCGCCCTCGAAGACCTCGCGGACCGTCACCAGCTCGCCGAGGCCTGGCTACGGTCCTTTGTGGATTCGGCAGGTCTGCCTGACGACGAGCTGGCGGAGGCCGTCGCAATCGAACTGGCGGACCTGCCCCGATATGACTCTTCGGCGGAGCTTTCGGCCACTGTGGACGGTCTGCTCGGCTCGCATCCGCGGATCGTCAACCGGTCACTGACCCTGCGGCTCGACGAGACGCTGGCCAGGACGCTGCGCTTCCGGCGCGACCGCGTCCCCGGTTTCCGGGCGTATCAACGGTTGCGCAACGACCTGGTGGCGGCCGAACGCGACAGGCTGCGGCTGAGCGAATACAAGCCGAAGGTGATGAGCGCCTTCGTGCGCAACAGGTTGCTCGACGAGGTCTACTTGCCGCTGATCGGCGACAACCTCGCCAAGCAGCTCGGCGCGACCGGCGACGCGCGGCGGACCGACCAGTCCGGTCTGCTGCTGCTCATCTCGCCGCCCGGTTACGGCAAGACGACCCTCATGGAGTACGTCGCGAGCCGCCTCGGGCTGGTGTTCGTCAAGGTGAACGGGCCGGCCCTCGGGCACGAGGTCACGTCGGTGGATCCGGCGGACGCGCCCAACGCGACGGCGCGGCAAGAGGTCGAGAAGATCTCGTTCGCGCTGGAGCAGGGCAACAACGTGTTGTTGTATCTGGACGACATTCAGCACACGTCGCCGGAACTGCTGCAGAAGTTCATCTCGCTGTGCGACGCGCAACGGCGGATGGAAGGCGTGTGGGAAGGCCGGACGCGGACCTATGACCTGCGGGGCAAGCGGTTCGCGGTCTGCATGGCGGGCAACCCGTACACCGAGCAGGGCAAGCGTTTCCGGATCCCGGACATGCTCGCCAACCGCGCGGACGTGTGGAACCTCGGCGATGTGCTGTCGGGCAAGGAAGAGCTGTTCGCGCTGAGCTACATCGAGAACTCGCTCACCGCGAACACCGTCCTGGCCCCGCTGGTCTCACGCGAAAGGTCCGATGTGGACGTTCTCGTCCGGCTGGCCCGTGGCGACGGCTCGGTGCGGGCGGATCAGCTGAAGCACGCCTACTCGGCCACCGAGCTGGAGCAGATCCTCGCCGTACTGCGGAAACTGATCAAGGTGCAGCGGATCGTCCTGACGAACAATCAGGCATACATCGCTTCGGCCGCACAAGCGGACTCGTCCCGCGTCGAACCGCCGTTCCAGCTGCAAGGCTCGTATCGGAACATGAACAAACTCGCCGGCCGGATCGTGCCCGCGATGAACGACGCCGAACTGGAAGCGCTGATCGACGACCACTACGCCGGCGAAGCTCAGACACTCACCTCGGGCGCCGAAGCGAACCTGCTGAAGCTGGCCGAACTGCGCGGACGGCTGAGCTCCTCGGAGGCGAAGCGATGGGCGGACGTGAAGGCGGCTTACCTGCGCGCGCAGGCGCTGGGCGGGGACGACGAGGACCCGATGAGCCGCGCGGTCGGCGCGATGGGCTTGCTGGCCGACCGGGTCGGCGCGGTCGAGGCGGCTATCGAGCGCGCTTCGGAGCGAATGGTCGTGCGTGATGTGATGTAGGGCTTTCCCGGTGGATGGGCTCGGTTGCTTCTCGGCGGGTTCTTGCTGGGCGTTCGGGTGGCAGGTTCTGTCGGCGGTCTGCCTTTGTCGCCGGAAATCGGCTACGTGATCCGGTGGCTACTCAGTGCCGGAAACCGGCGACGGACGCCCGGTGGTGCCTATCGGCAGGTCTCGGCTGAGACCTTGTTGCCGGAAGTCGGCGACGCTGCACGGATTCCTCGTTGTCGGAGGTCGGGGATGCCGGACTGTGGTCGTAATAGGTGGTGTACGTCGAGTTCTCATTGCGCACGCAGTGCCCGTCGCCACTTTCCGGCAACGCCTCCAATGGCGAGACTTGCCAGCGGCGGACCTCGAAGGGCCAACGCGGAGCCCCCTGCGCACGCGGTGCCCGTCGCCACTTTCCGGCAACGCCGGTCTAACGGCGCGACTTGTCGGCGACAGCCCCGAAGGACCAAAGCCGAGCCCTCCAAACAGGCCGCCCGTCGCCGCTTTCCGGCGACGCGGTTCTAACAGCAAGACTTGCCGTGAACGTCCTTGAAAGTGAAAGTCGAGCCCTCCGCACAAAAGCCGCCTGTCGCCGATTCCCGGCAATGAGTCTCAGAACGGTGGCGATTCGTCGGCGAGCGGAGTCCTTGGGCGGGGTACGTGAAGCTGCGGGGGTGAGCTGTCGTAGCTCTGTCCGGTGGGGGTGGTGATGGTGAGTGTGCCGTCGGTGGCGAGGTGGTAGGTCCAGCCGGGTTCGTCTTTGAGGCGGTGGTCACGTCGGCAGAGATCGATCAGTTCGTCGACATTGGTATGGCCGCCGTGCTGCCAGGGCACGGAATGATCGATGTCGCATGCTTGCGCGGGACGGTGGCAGCCGGGTCTTCGGCACTCGCGGTCCCGGACCCGGACGAACTCGTCCAAACCAGCGGTGGGTCGATACCGGCCCCGCCCGAGATCGAGTACCTGGCCGGAGAGCGGGTCCGTGATGATGCGGCGCAGCACGGTGTTCGGGCCGGTGGCGATGTGCCGGGCGAGTCCGGCGGGGACTGTACCGTGTCCGGCCATCTCCGCCGGGTCGTCGTCGAGGCCCAGGTAGGTGAACAGATCCATGTACAGGAACACTTCGGTGCGTTCACCGGTGCCGCCTTGGCCGCCGAGCAGGAGGTCGAGCGCGACGTCGGCGCGTAGCTGCTCCAGGGTGCGGGTCTCTTCCCCGGTCTTGAGCGCCCGTGCTTCCCGATCGATGCGCCGGTAGGCGGCGGTGACTTTCTCGACCGGTCCGTCTTCGACCTCGATCGACGCCACTCCCGTTTCGCCCTGCCGCAAGGTCAGGCGACGGCCTTCGCGATGGCGTTCGGCCCGCGCTTCGGCGCCCTCGCGGTCGACGGTGGTCGCCGCGTGGTTCGCTGCTTTCCGGATCTGGTCAGGGTTCCTGCCCGGTAACCGCTCCTCCAGGAGCGCATCGACGGTACGGGCGTCCTCGTCCGACAGCCACGCGGTGGCCGCGGCGACCTTCATCGCGCCGAAGCCACTCACTTCTCCTTGGTCCATCAGGGACAGAGTGCGGGGCAGGCGGGCGGTCAACGCGTCGGCAGCGGCGACCATCGCACCGGCATGATTGTCCACAAGAGACAGCGCGAAGGCGACTTCCTGCGTGACGCTCCGCGCCCCGTCGCGATGCCGGTTCAGCTGTGCCAGCGCCCGGAACCGGACCGCTTCCAGCCGCGCGATCCATGCCGACGCCGCTTGCGCGACAGCGACGGAATCCTTGTCGTCCAACGAAGTGACCGAAGCATTCACCGCTTCCAGCACCTCGGGGTCAGTGAGTTTTTCCAGTAGCGCCACGGGCGCGGAATGTGTGTCCACCCCACGACCATACGACCGGCCACCGACAGTTTCCGGCTTCACGACGAGTGGCGGGATCGCCGATTTTCGACAACGAAAGGCAGACCACCGACTTCAGCCACCATGCAGCATCGCTGGCTTCCGGCCAGGGGGCTCCGCGTTGGCCCTTCGAGGTCCGCCGCTGGCAAGTCTCGCCATTGGAGGCGTTGCCGGAAAGTGGCGACGGGCGGCCTGTGTGGATGGCTCGGCTTTGGTCCTTCGGGGCTGTCGCCGACAAGTCGCGCCGTTAGACCGGCGTTGCCGGAAAGCGACGGGCACCGCGTGCGCAGGGGGCTCCGCGTTGGCCCTTCGAGGTCCGCGCTGGCAAGTCTCGCCATTGGAGGCGTTGCCGGAAAGTGGCGACGGGCACTGCGTGCGCAGGGGGCTCCGCGTTGGCCCTTCGAGGTCCGCGCTGGCAAGTCTCGCCATTGGACTCGCGTTGCNCAGGGGGCTCCGCGTTGGCCCTTCGAGGTCCGCGCTGGCAAGTCTCGCCATTGGACTCGCGTTGCCGGAAAGTGGCGACGGGCACCGCATGCGCAGGGATCCGCATCGGCCCCTTCAAAAGCCGCTGCCAAGACTCGCCATTAGGCCAGCGTCGCCGAAAGCGGCAATAGGCGGCGAGTCCGCAAGACTCCGCTCAAACCGGGCACAGCCATCGCCTACCCGAGCCACCCGGGACCACTCAAGACCTCAAAGCAGCCAACTGCGCAGTCGTGAGCCGTTCCACCAACGGGACCGCCCGATACTCCCCAGCGCGAGAATCCACCCGAACCGGGCCGGCGATGTGCGGATGTTCTTCCGCCACCCGCAAGGCGGCCGCCGCCCGCTCGGTGGACCAATCCAGTGCGGACGCGAGGGCAGGAAGGGAGAGTGCGCGCTCGGCGTGGAGGAGTGCGGTGAGTACGGTCAGCGCGTCACCGGCGAATACGGCGACGCGGTCGTCGTGCATGACTTCGTCGATGCGGGCGTGGAACCGGGAGAGATCGTCCAAGCGGGCGCCCGCGGGTGTCGCGACGCCGAGGACTTCGGCGCCCTGGCGGGAGATCTTGACCCATTCCTGGTTCGAGCGGACGCTTTCGGCCCAGACTCGCTGCGGCATTTCCTCGTCGATGACGTACTGCTCACGGCGGCCGTCCCGTTCCCGCTTGAGCATCGCCTGCGCTTCGAGATAGGCGACGGCGTTCGAGATCGAGGCCGGGCTGACCTGGAGCCGCCGGGCGAGTTCGGCGGCGGTGAGCACGCCGTCGTCGCTGACGGCCAGGCAAGCGAGGACGCGCGCGGTCATCCGGGGGAGTCCGGTCGCCACGATCATCTCGGCGAAGTCGGTTTCGAAGGCGCGTACGGCTTCCGGGTCCCGTCCGTAGCCGTTCTCGAGGACGGGGACGGCGCGCGGCTGCGGTTTGCGGCGCCGCGCGCGTTCGCCGGTCACGCGGTTCGCTTCGTCGGCGCGGTAGCCGGAACGGCCGCTGTTGCGCGCGACCTCGCGGCTGATCGTCGACGTCGGCCGCCCGAGCCGCCGGGCGATCTCGGCGTAACCGAGACCGTCCTTGAGCCAGGTCGCGATCAGCCGGCGGTCCTCCTGGGTCAGCCTGCCGCCCGGCACGGGCACCTCCTGTGCGTTCACGCGCAGATCATTGCAACGAGACGTTGCATTCACCGCCACGACCGTTGCAACGATTTACTGAAATCTACCAGCTATTACGCCGAAAAAGCCAGCCTTGAGCTTTGAGCGATCTGTAAATGCAACGTAGCCTTTGGGCATCGGTAAAAACTGGGAGGAACAGCAATGACCACATCGGTGCCTCATCTCACCGAACTGCCCCTCGAACGGCCGAAGGGCTGCCCGTTCGACCCGCCCGCCGAGCTCGGCACGCTGCGCGACGAGCACCCGCTCGTCCGGCTGACGTTTCCCGACGGGCACGAAGGCTGGCTCGCGACCGGCCACGCGATCGCCCGGGCGGTCCTCGCGGATCCCCGGTTCAGCGCCCGGCAGGAGCTGATGCACTCACCGCTGCCGGGAGCGGCCGCGATGGTGGAGATGCCACCGGCGGCCCCGGGGATGTTCATCAGGATGGACGGTGCGGAGCACGCGCGGTACCGCAAGCTGCTCACCGGCAAGTTCACCGTCCGCCGGATGCGGCTGCTCTCCGAACGGGTGGAGCAGGTGACCACCGAATACCTCGACGCGATGGAACGGCAAGGTACGTCGGCCGATCTGGTGACGGCTTTCGCGCAGCCCATTCCGGCGCTGATGATCTGCGAGCTGCTCGGCGTTCCCTACGAAGACCACGAGTTCTTCCGCCTTAACGTCCTGCCGCTGAACCTGCCGGACGCTCCGGCCGAGGAGCAGGAAGCCGCCATCAACGCGCTGGGGGAGTACCTCTACAAGCTCATCCTGGCGAAACGGGCCGAGCCGACCGACGACATCCTCGGCGAACTGACGACCACGGAACTCACCGACGAGGAGCTCACCAGTATCGCGTTCCTCTTGCTGGGAGCCGGTTTGGACACCACGGCCAATATGCTCGCGCTGGGCACTTTCGCCTTGCTCCAGCATCCGGACCAGCTCGCGGTCTTGCGTGAAGACCCGGAGCGTATCGACGGCGCGATCGAGGAACTGCTGCGCTACCTGACGATCGCGCACACCGGTGCGCGAACCGCGCTCGAAGACGTCGAGATCGGCGGCCAGCTCGTCAAAGCGGGGGAGGCGGTCGCGCTGTCGGGCATGGCGGCCAACCGTGATCCGCTGAAATTCCCGGATCCCGACCGGCTCGACGTCCGCCGGAACGCCGCCGGGCACGCCTCCTTCGGGCACGGGGTCCACCAGTGCCTCGGTCAGCAGCTCGCGCGGGTACAAATGAAGGTCGCCTTCACCGGGCTGCTCGCCAGGTTCCCGAAGCTGCGACTGGCCGTTCCGGCCGAAGAGATCCCGATGCGGACGGATTCCGACATCTACGGGGTGTACGCGCTCCCGGTGGCGTGGGACTGATCGCGATGAAACTCGAAGTGGACCGGGAACGCTGTGTGGGCGCCGGAATGTGCGTGCTGACCGCGCCCGATGTGTTCGCACAGGACGATGAAGACGGCCGTGTCCGGTTGCTGGACCGGGACCCGGCGGAGATCGGCGACGCCGTGCAGTTGTGTCCGGCGGCGGCGATCACGGCGAGCGAATGACCGGCCAGGGGGTGCCGGGCGGGCACCCCCTGGCGCGGGATCAGCCGATTTCCGCGAGGACCTTGCCCGCGTCGGCGCTCTGCACCGCGGTGCCGGCGTAGAGCTGCTGGACCCTGGCCTTCTCCTGGGCGTTGGGGTTCACGCTGGTGCAGCTGACGCCACCGGTCGAGCCGGACATCAGCGACGAGCACGGGCCGGGCTTCACATCGGGCAGGCCGAGGCTGTGCCCGAGTTCGTGGGAAGCGATCCGGGGCGTGTGGTAGCCCTGCTGGACGGCCTGCCTGCCCATCCACACGGTGACCGTGCCGCCGGGGCGGACCGGGCCGAGCGTGGCGCGCGGCCAGCCGTTGTCGGCGATGACCCGGATGTTGACCCGCTGCCCCGGCGTCGCCTTCACGATACGGACGTTGGTGACGTTGGTGTTCCAGACGTTGACGCCGGCGGCCACCGCTTCCTTGAACTCCGCGGCCTGGCTGTCGTCGTAGGTCAGGGTGGTCGCCATGATCTCGGCGGCACCGGCGGAGGGGGCCGAGAGCACCGAGATGGAGAGCGCGGCGCCGGTGAGCACCGCGGCGAAGGTACGTCGAAGCACGTTGAACTCCTCGCGTTTAAGGCGTGCTGGAATTTCGGAGCAGTGTCGACACTGAACCTTTCGAGGCGGTCGGGGTACCCGCCGATAGTCGCCTGTCGTTAACCATGATCTTGACGCGACCGGAAGACTGTGCCGTTATGACGACGGCGCGTTTCACCGGACACGACGAACCGATCCTCGCGGTCGCGGTGAAGGGAAACCGCCTGGTCACCGGCGGTGCGGACCGGACGGTGCGGGTCTGGGACCTGGAGACCGGAGAGCAGCGTTTCGCGCTGAGCGGCCACGATCGGCCGGTGCTGGCGGTGGGTATTTCGGGTCAGTACGTGGTCGGTTGCGATGGGGCGACGGTGCGGCGCTGGCGGATCACCGGTACCGGCGCGCATCCCCCGGAGGTCCAGACCACCAGGCGGACCGTGGCGGTCGCGGTGGCGAAGGACTTCGCCGTGTCCGGCGCGGGAAGCACCGTCGAGGTCCGGCGGCTGGACGGCGCGACGGTACGGGCTCTGCGCACCGGCGGCCCGGAGGTGGAGTCGGTCGCGGTGACCCCGGACGGCCGGGTGGTCGTCGCCGGGGACGACGCCGGTGGCGTGCGGTTGTGGGACGGGGAAATCGTTTCCCACTACCGGTTCGGCGGCGCGGGCGCGGTCCACGTGGTCGCGATCTCGGCGGACGGCCGGCAGGTGCTGTCCGCCGAAGGGGAGATGGTCCGGTTGTGGGGACGCAAGGGCGATCCGGCCCTCGTCTTCCCCGGGCATACCGGCGTGGTGCGGGCGCTGGCCTTCGGCGCGGACGGCAGGTTGGTGCTCTCCGGCGGTTCCGACGGCGAGGTTCGCGTCCGCGAGATCGACGACCCGCGCGACTACACGCTCCTCAAGGGACATCAGGGGAACGTCCGGGCGATCGTCTGCACCGCGGGCAACGAGAAGATCGTCACCGTCGGGGACGACCGCACGATCCGGGTGTGGGACCGCTTCGGCAACCAGATCGACGGCACCGGCTTCGTCGAGCCCAAACCGGGCCGGGCGCGGCCGCGGATCACGCCCGACGTCGAAAGTCCGGTCGACCTGATCGGTTTCCACGACGACGTGCGCACCCTCGCCGCGGTCATCGCCGACCGTGAGACCAGCCCGCCGCTGTGCGTCGCGCTGCTGGGCCCGTGGGGCTCCGGCAAATCGAGTTTCGTCCGGCAGGTGACCGACCGGGTGGCCGAACTGGCGCGCCGGTCCCGCGGCGACGCCGCCAACAGCGTGTTCACCGGTGAGATCCGGCAGATCCGGTTCAACGCCTGGCAGTACCACGACGACCATCTGTGGGTCGGGCTCGTGGACCACCTGTTCCGCAACCTCGGCGCGCCCGAGACGCACGCGGACGCCGGCGAGGTCCGCGCCGAACGCGAGGAGCTGCGCAATCGGCTCGCGGGACTGAAGGCGGTCAAGGCGGATTCCCCGCACACCTGGCGCTGGCGGCTGCTGGTGTCCGGGGCGGACCGAGCCGAACGCCGTCGGCGGAGGCTCGCCGTCGCGGGATACGCGGTGCTGGGCGTGCTCGGTGTCGCCGCGGCGATCACCGGCTGGGCGTTGTGGCACAACGCTATCCTCGCCGCGGCGGGCGCCGTCGTCGCGCTCGGTGCCGTGCTGACCCCGGCGCTCACCACCGCCAGGGCGGCCCTCGCGCCGGTGAAGTCCACTTTGGACAAGCTGCGGCACGACGTAGACAAACGCGCGGAACGGTTCGAGACCGAGGTCCGGGAGACCGAGGAACGGCTCCGGCGGCTCGACGCGGCGAGCAGGCTCGGTGATCTGATCGAAGAGGCGAAAACCGGGAGATACGGGGACTACCAAGGGGTTTTCGCCCGGGTCCGCGAAGACCTCGCGAACCTGAGCGCCGATCTGGTGGACGCCAGGGAGGAATGGCTGCGGGCGGGCGGCACGGGCAAGCCGCCGCTGGAACGGATCGTGCTCTACATCGACGATCTCGACCGCTGCCCGCCGTCGAAGGTGATCGAAGTACTGGCCGCGGTGCATCTACTGCTGGCGCTGCCCGCATTCGTCGTGGTGGTCGCGGTCGACCCGCGGTGGCTGCGGCGCTGCCTCGATCTGCACCACGAAGAACTGTTCGGCACGGGGGAGGCGCGACGGGCGGAGTACCTCGACAAGATCTTCCAGATCGTGTTCGCCTTGCGCCCCATGGGAAGCGCGGCGGACGAGCTGATCGATGCGCTGATGCCGATCGAGGAACGGGAATCGGAGCCGTCCGAGCCCGAAGAATGGCCGGAGGACGAGAGCAACCCCGAACCCGGCGAAACGAGGGAGGTCGTCGTCCAGGAAACGGCCCCGCCGACGTTCTACAACATGCGGCCGGACCGGTTGCGGCTCACCGAGGTCGAACGCGCTTTCGTCCACGTGCTGCGGAAAAGGCTGAACACGCCGCGCGAGATCCGGAAGCTGGTCAACCTCTACCGGCTCGTGCGCATCGGCATTCCGGACGCGGAGCTGGCGCGGTTCGTCGGCGGCCCCTACCGCGCGGTCCTCGTCCTGCTGACCCTGCTGGTCGCCGATCCCGACGCCGCGCGCGAGACGTTCATCGCCCTTTCGGCAGGCGAATCGTTACGGGAGGCCTTTCCACCTGAATGGCGGCTAGACGCCGAATCCTTCGATGATCTACAGGTCTATCGGAATTGGGTGGGCACCCTCGCCCGCTTCAGTTTCGAAACCTACGATCTCGTGACCGAGGAGACGGAACCGGGAACCACGTTGTAGCTACACTTGCCCGCTACGACGGCTAGGGGGCGGCGCATGCGGAGATCAGGCTGGCTTTCGCTCGTCTTCGGCGCGCTCGTCGGGACGCTCGTGCTCGTCCTGCTCGCCACCACGGTCACCGCGCCCTCGAACGCGACCAGGGCCGACTGCGTCCGGCTGGTCACCAGTTCCTCCACGGAGAAGGGCGACCTGATCGCCGAACTGGCCGAGCGGTACAACAACACCGGCCGGACGTTCGACGGCGGCCGGTGCGCGAAGGTCGAGGCGTACAAGAAGACCTCGGGTGCCACACTCGACCTCATCGCCGACGGCTGGAACGACATCGACGAACGCCAGCCCGAGCCCCAGGTCTGGATGCCCAGTTCGTCGCTTTGGCTCGATCTGCTGCGCCAGCGCGGAAAGGGCGAGCGGATCAGGACCGGTCCGAAGACGTCGCTCGCGACCAGTCCGATGGTGATCGCGATGCCGGAACCGATGGCCAAGGCCATGGGCTGGCCGGAAAGGACCCTCGGCTGGGGTGACGTTCTGGAGGTGAACCGGAACGGTGGCTGGGCCTCGAAGGGCGCCGCGTACGCCCAGTGGGGGAACTTCACGCTCGGCAAGGACAACCCGCGGCGGTCGACGTCCGGGCTCGCCGCGACCATCGCGACCTATTTCGCGGCGACGGGCGGCGACTACGGCAAGATCGAGACCGCGGAGACCGTGCGGTTCGTCCGCGGGATCGAGGCGTCGGTCGCCTACTACAGCGACGATTCGGTGGCCTTCCTGAAGACGCTGTACGACGAGGACCGCAAGAAGCCGACGCCCTACATCAGCGCGATGGCGATGCAGGAGCAGATGGTCTACCTGTACAACCGCGGCGTGCCGACCGGGGATCCGGCGCAGCTGAAGGGAAACCCCGTCGCGCCGCTGCGCCCGCTGGTCGCCGTCCACCCCAGGGAAGGGACGATGCTGATCGACCATCCCTTCCTGACCACCGCGAACGCGTCGCCGGAGCAGCAGGCGGCGGCCAAGGACTTCTACGACTTCCTCCTCGAAGCCGCCCAGCAGGACCGGTTCCGTGAGCTCGGGTTCCGCGACCCCGGCGGTAGCGGGAACCCGGAGCTGGCCAAGGTCGTGGGCACCCAGCAGACCCAGGAGCCCCCGAAGATCGGCGTCCCGACCGGCGAGCAGATCCAGAAGATGCTCGACGGCTGGGAGTACACACAGCGGCGCGGGCGGATCCTGCTGGTGCTGGACCTGTCCGGCTCGATGAACGAACCGTTCGACAAGAACCGCAAGGACAAGCCGTACTCGGAGAGCCGGATCGCCCTGCTGAAACCCGCGATCCGCAAACAGCTCGAGTACCTGCATCCCGAAGACGAGGTCGGGCTCTGGACGTTCTCCGACCGGTACGAGGAGAAGATGCCGATCGGCAAGGTGAAGAACGTCCGCGGCCCGATGCTCGACCTGGTCGAAAACCTGACTCCGAAAGGCGATACGGCGCTGTACGAGACCGTGATGGCCGCCAACGAGAAGATGCGGCGGGAGTTCGACCCGAACCTGATCAACGCCGTCGTCTTCCTGACCGACGGCGAGAACACCGAGGCCGGGACGAAGGAGCAGGTGCTGCAGAACGTCGACGCCGAGCGACTGGACAACTCCGTCCGCATCTTCACCATGGCCTACGGCGCGCAGGCCGACAGCCGGGTTCTCGACGAGATCGCGCAGAAGTCCAAGGCCCGCAGCTACCAGGCCATCGACCCGTACGGCATCGACAAGATGTTCGTCAACGTGTTCAGCAACTTCTGACATGGCCGCTCACGACAACCGCCCGTTCCACGTCGTCGCGGTGGTGCTCAGCCTGATCGCCGGGATGATCGGCCGCGCGGTGACCTATCCGCATCCGCAGGCCTGGCTTTTCGCCGCCGTCGCCGCGGTGGCCGTGCTGGTCCCGGCCGAGACCGCGTTCTTCGTGCTGAACGGAAGGCGGCCGAAGCCCGTGCGGGAGAAGCGTGTGCCGGAACCCGCCGTCGCCTACGACCACTACAGCCTGCTCGGGCGGGCGCTGACGGCCATCGAAGCGGTGCGGCCGGGCGAGACGGAACTCGCCGGGGTCTTCCGGCGTGCGGTGGCGAGACTGGAGAGCCGGACGGACCGGAACACTCCCGAAGTCGTCGAACTGCGGGTGACGGTGAAGCAGACCACCGAGAAGCTGGAACGACACGCGCGGGACGAGAACCCTGATCCGGTGATGCTCGTCGAACGGATGAGGCTGTACCGGGAAACGCTCGAAGACGCTCTCGCGGCGGTCGAACCGCGCTGAGTGTTCGGTGCCGAACAGACTACGGCCGTGCGTCATGCTGATCTGACAGTATGCCGTTGATCGGGCGCCGGGTTGTCGAGGGCGTGGAACATGTGGTCGTACCGGTGGAGCACCGGTTCAGCCTGGAGGAGGCCGTGCTGGCGGTGATGGCCGCCAAGAGCACCGTGCGGCCCGCTCCGGGAATCAAGGTCGCTCCGCTGAAGGTGTCGGAGGTACGGTCAGCGCTGCTCTATGCGGCGAAACACGCCGACAGACGACACCAGATCGTGGACAGCTATTTCGTCGAGGCCGAAGACGGACCGTTGCACCGGTTGGCCGAGTGGATCAGATCGGAGCTGGTCCGGCTGGGCATCTTCACCACCCACGACGGTTCCGCCGCCGGATCGGGTGGCCGATTCGGTTACTCTCCGCGATAGGTGTTCACGACTGCCTGGGAGGGTGTTTCGTGGGTTTGGGCCAGGAGGCCGCCGAAGAAAGAGAACGTCCGTTCCTGGAGCGACTGGACGAACCCGTCCGCGCCCGGTTGCTGGAAATGGGCACCCCGCAGACCTACGAGGGACGGCAGGCGCTCATGCGGGCGGGCGAACCCGGCGACTTCGTCATGCTGCTGCGGCACGGCTACGTGAAGGTGACCAGCGCCGACCGGATGGGCGCGACGGTCATCCTCGACGTCGGGGTCCCCGGAGATCTGCACGGCGAGATCGCGGTGATCGCGGGCGGCATCCGGATGGCCGACGTCGTCGCCATCGAAGAAGTGCACGTCCGGCGTATCGCGGCGAGCGAGTTCAACCGGTTCCTGCTGGAGCATCCGGCGGCGATGCGGGAGGTGCTCGTCAGCGTCGCCCGCAGGTTCGTGCTCGCCCAGCGGCAGCGGACCCAGTCCTGGAAACCGCAGGCGGTGGCCAGGGTCGCGACCAGGTTGGACTATCTCGTCGACGTCTGTGGCATCCGGACACCCGCCGGCTGGCGGATCGGGATCCCGTTGAGCCAGGACGAACTCGCGCAGTTCATCCCGATGGGCCGGACCATGGTCGCGCAGGCACTGGACAAACTCCGGAAGGCGGGAGTGGTGGCCAGTTCGCGCCGGGCGATCACCGTCATCGATCGCGAGGCATTGCGGGTGGTCACGGAAAAAGGTGTGACTTAGCTCACTGGCGTTGACCAACGCGAGGTCACGTTCTGTTCGGTTCCGAACAGAACTTCCGGTGAGGAGTGGGAACACTGCTTCCTGCCGCCAGTTTTCACCGATCAGGGGAGGGGTCGCAGAGATGCAGGTGCTGACCTCAGGCCATTACAACGCGCACACCCACGCCGTCCTGTCCGTCGACATCGTCGGTTCGTCCAAGGCCAGCGACGACCTGTTGGACCCGATGAAGACCGAGATGGAAACGCTGGTTTCCCGCTCGTTCACCGCGGTCGGGCTCGCGCCGGGGGAAGCGCGTCACTTCCGGGAGACCGGGGACGGGCTGATGGTCGCGTACCCGGACCACGCCGTCGGCCAGCTCTGCGAGGTCGTGTTCCACCTGGACCATCTCCTCCGGACCCGCAACCGCTACGCCCGGGTCCCGATGCGGGCGCGCGTGGCGGTCCACATGGGACCGATGGCGGACAACCACCGCTACCACCGCACGTACATCACGCTGACCCGGTTGCTGTGCGCCTCCACCTTCAACGACGCCGTGGGCTACTGGTGTCGTTCGGATCCGACGGGCGACAAGTTCGGTGCCGGGATGATCGTCTCGCAATCCGTGTGGCGCAACGTGGTCGAGCCGTTCGGGGTCGCGCTGGTCCCGCCGGCCCGCTGCGCCAGGATCAGCGTCACGACACCGGATTTCGCGGACAGCGCGTGGATCCACCTGCCGGGCTTGGACGCGGAAGCGGTCCTCGCCGAACTGAATCCCGCTGTCGCGGTGCCGCTCGTGTTCGACCGGGTGAGCCGGTTGTCCACGACGGCCTGACCCAGACCGGGCGGTCCGGTTTCCAGGGAGGGAAAGCCGTATCGCTCGCCGGTTCCCGGACAGCACCGTCCGCTGCGTAGGCGGCATCGTCCACGACGAGTTGGGGCGGATACGGTTAGAACCGTCCTCACCACTCACGAGCCCTAGCACGCTCCCGCCGCCCCCTATTTGTCAATTGACACTCACCCTCAGGGCCGATCGACGCGATAATGTGGCGGTCGGCGCCGGTGGGGCGGCGCCGTGGACCTTGGGAGGGGGCCAGTGGCGCGACCGACGCGGGCTCTCGACCGCACGATCGTCGTGGTGGACGTCGTGGGGTTCACCGCGCCGGACCGCAACCGGCTCGACAGACTCGCCGTGCACCAAGGCATGTACGAGGTGCTGAAGACGGCCTTCGCCGAAAGCGGTATCGATTTCGATTCCTGCGCGCACGAGGACCGCGGCGACGGTGTGCTGGTCCTTCTGCCGCCCGGAACGACCAAAAGCCTGGTCGCCGACCTGTTCCCGGATCGCATCGCGGTCGCCCTCCGCCGGTACAACCACACGCGGACGCCGCAGGCGCAGATGCGGCTCCGGGTGAGCTTCAACTCCGGCGAGGTGATCGACGACGGCAACGGGTGGGTCGGGGAAGCGGTCGACATCGCTTTCCGCATTCTGGACGCGCAACAGGCGAAGGACGCGTTCGCGGAATCCGGCCGCATGATCGCGTTCATCTGTTCGCAGCGATTTTTCGCCGACGTCATCGAAAAGGACCCGGGCCTGTTGCCCGAGTCATACAGTCCGATACCCGTTTCGGTGAAGACCTTCACCGGAACGGCTTATTTACGGCTGCACGGAGAAGGTGCCGCGACGGCCGCCAAATTCCCCGAACCGGCGGTCGTGGCCGCCGAAGACCTGTTTCTGGCCGACCTGAACAGCGCCGTTCTGGAGTTGATCCCCCGCAAGGACCTGGCCGGCCTGCACCGAAGGCTGACCCGGCTGGAAGTCCCCCATTTGGCGGTCATGGTGAGCCGCGCGCTCGGCCCCGCGGTCCCCTTGCCCCGGCTGGAGGGCATCACCGACGCGTGGGGCGCTTTCCAGTTGCTCGCCGACTTCAACGCGGGGCCGGACGGTATCCCGCCGGCCATGACTTTTCTGGGCCTGCTCGCGGAAAACGTGGACGGCGAGCCCGCGGCCATGATCGCGAACTGGATCGCTGACCAGGCCAGGTCGTTGCGGCTCGGCCCCGCCCTTCTGCATCAGCGGCAGAGCAGGCCACCGATTCCGGAGCGGCCCCATCTCCATCTGTTGATCATGCTCGAACCGGTTTCCGGGGACCCCACGCGGTGCACGCTCGCGTTCTGGCGGCAGGACGATCCGGAGGTCTGGCCGCCGTCACTCGGTGGAGTGCGGGAAATCGGGATAGAAGAGGTCGAGTTCAGGGTCGATGACGTCATCTTGGAGACTGAAGGCGTCTGGTCCGGCCAGAGCATGTCCGCGTCGGTGGAATTCCTGCTGCCGAGGACGTTGATCAATTTGCCCGTGCAGCGCTGGGCGAAGGAACATGAGACCGGCCATCCCCAGCCGTTGCGCTACGGGTACCGGCTCGGAATACGGTCTTTGGAGAGGATGCGGGCGAGGCATTGGCATCGCGCATGGCATGTTCGCTGGGATTCGATGGTGAAGGACCCCGCCGCCGATCGGCTGCACTATTCCGGGTGCGTGGAGTTCGAGGATCATCCGATCGACGCCGTCCTGAGCGACGATCACTGGGTCGGCCTGGTATTGGCGAAACCCCCTTCGTCCCAAGCGGAACCGGGCGGCGTGCCGGACGAACTGACGAGCGCGCTCCGCAGCGGTCTTCCGGTGGTGCTCTGGCATCCGGACGCCGAGCCGGAGAACCTGCGCGAGTTGCTCGACTGGGTATTGGCCGCGGACAGCGGTTTTATCGAACTCCCGGATCGCCGCAAACTGGCGAATTCGGGTGCGGCGGTACCGTTCAAGAATTCTCTGGCTCACGATCTGGTGGTAATGTGGGACGACCCGAAACGGGTGATCGTTCTGGACCAACCGTTGATCCCGACTCGACTGTAAGGGGATGCCGCGGATGAGCGGGAACGATCAGGACGCGGCCGTGAACGGCCGGACGCCTCAGCACGACGCACCCGATTGGTGGATCTACCGGGGAACCGGAAGGCCCATTCACGACATCGACCTCGCGCAGTTGCTGCCCGCGCCGCCGCCGTGGCGTTCGTATCGCGGCGACCCGCCACCGGAGAACGACGTGCCGCCGCCGGACGACGGCGAGGCGGAGCGCCGTCTCGGCACCGCGTTCACGCTTTCGGAGCTGACCGTCGACGACGGCGAGCTGAACATGGTCAACGCCGCCCTGTATCTGCGCCGTCCGTTGCTGGTCACCGGAAACCCGGGGACGGGGAAATCCAGCCTCGCGTACCGGATCGCCAGGGAACTCGGTCTCGGCAGGGTGCTGCGCTGGGCGATCACCAGTCACACCGCGCTGAGTTCCGGCCTCTACGGCTACGACGCGATCGGCCGGGTCCAGGCCGCGGCGACCAGTCAGGCGCAGCGCGGCGGCGAGGCGGAAGAACCACCGATCGGCGATTTCGTCCGGCTCGGCCCGCTGGGCACCGCCTTCCTCCCGGGCAGGCTGCCGCGGGTACTGCTGATCGACGAGCTGGACAAATCCGAGGCGGATCTGCCCAACGACCTGCTGTCGGTCTTCGAGGACGGCGAATTCTCCATCGAGGAACTGGCGCGCGTGCGCAACCGGCATCCCGAGGTCACCGTGCACACCGCCGATCCGCAGCGCACCGCGGTGGTCCGCGACGGCAGGATCGCCTGCCACGCCTTCCCGATCATCGTCATGACCAGCAACGGCGAACGGGAGTTCCCGCCCGCCTTCCTGCGCCGCTGCCTCCAATTGCGGATCGAGAACCCGGACGAGGAGCAGCTCGCGGCGATCGTGGCGGGCCATCTGGTCGGCGAGAACGGCGAACACCGGGACAGGCTCATCCGGGAATTCGCCGAACGGAGCAAGGCGGAAGGCGGTCTCCCCACCGACAGGCTGCTCGACGCCGTCTATCTCGCGACGTCGGGCGCGTACCAGCCGGATCAGGAGGCATGGCCGCGGCTGGTGGACGCCCTCTGGCAACGACTGACGGTGCGGTGACATGGAGGGGCCGGGCGGTGTGTCCGACTCGCGTTCCGCCCCGGTGGCGGAGCGGCGGAAGACCGGTTCCCCCCAGGGGGTCGAGCGGTTCGGATTCGAGGACCTGAGCTGGACCGACGTCGCCGACATCGTGTGGCTGGCCGCGGCCATTTCGCCGCGGCGGGCCGCAGACGGAGCCGAGCCCGCCGAGGAGCCGGAGCGGCCTTCCGAGAAAACGCGGATCCGCAATGCTCCCGCCGAACGCGGGGAGAACCCGGAACCTCCCGAGTCGCGGCCGTCGCGGATCGTCGACACCGAGGTGCCCTCCGGGGACGACGGTGAGGTCGTCGGGATCGAGGCCGTGCCCGGTGAGCTGCCCGAACCCGCGGTGGACGGCACCGGGCCGGGGGGAGTGGTACTCCTCGAATCGCTGGAGTACTTCCGCGCACTGAGATCACTGAAACGGGAGACGGTGTCGCGGCGACACAACAACGTGGTCCTGGACGAAGTGGCGACCGCCGTCCGGGTCGCGGAGACCGGCCGGTGGTGGCCGGTCACCCGATCGAGAAAAGAGCGCTGGCTGGACCTGACGCTCGTCCTCGACAATGGTCCCTCGATGGCCTTGTGGCGGCCGAGGGTGTCGGCCTTCGTCGAATTACTCCGGCAGGTGGGTGCTTTCCGCACCATTCAGGTCCGGCTGCTGGAAACGGCGAAGGACAGCGAAGAGGGTCTCGTTCTTCGCGGTGGCACGCCCGGCGCGCCCGCCCGCGACCCGGACGAGATCGTGGATTCTTCGGGACGGCGGGCCGTATTGCTGCTGACCGACGGTGTCGGCGATGCCTGGCAGAACAAGGACGCGCTGTACCCGATGCTCGCGCGTTGGGGCAGGCGGATGCCGGTGAGCATCGTCCACCTGCTCCCGCCATGGCTGTGGGGCCGGTGCGGAATGGAGCCGCACAAGGCGTGGTTACGTGTCCCGAACGCGTTGGCACCCAACAGCCGATGGGGTTGCGACCTCGCGGACGCCTGGCTCGAACCGGGCTCGGAAGTGCCCGGCCACCTCGTCCCCGTGCCGGTGCTCGAACTGCGGCCGCGGTCGCTGGGCTGGTGGGCCGGGCTGATGACCGGCGAAAACACCGGTGCCGTCGAAGGAACGGTCGTCCTCACCACGGAACGGATTTCCCGGTCCGATTTCACGGACCCGCCGGTAACTTTGTCACCCGCCGAAAGAGTGCACAGATTCCGCAGTGTTGCGTCGCCGCCGGCGCTACGCTTGGCGCAGTTGCTCGCGGCGGTACCGGTCCGTCTCGACGTGGCGAAGCTGGTGGGACAACGGTTCGTGCCGGAAGCGGGAGTGGAGCACCTCCTCGAACTTTTGCTTTCGGGGATGATGTACGCTCCCGCACTCAGGGAGGGCAAGTCCACTTGGGACACCGACGGGGTCTTCGCTTTTCCCGAGGCAGTCCGGGAATTGCTGCTCAGCGGCGCGCGACGGTCGGAAACGGCCAGCGTCGTCCGAGTGGCCGCCACCCATTTCGGTGACCGGATCAGGTTGCTCGGTCACCTCCGGGACGCCATCGCCGACCCGAACAACACACCGGACCCAGACCTCACCCGCGAGTCCCCGGCCGATGTGGAATTGGAAAGCGTGCTCATGCGCGCGCTGTCCGGACCGTATCTGTCCCGGGCCGACCGGCTACGGAACGCGGTACGGGGCCGGGGTCTCGTCGCATTCGAATCTGAATCAATAAAGAAGGCTGTGAGCCCAAAAATGCCTGAGACGGCCGAACGTCCACCTGCTTCGACACCTGTGCCACAGGGACGGTCGACTTATCTCAGCGAGCCCGACGCGAACGAACCGACGACCAGGATCGTCCACCCGTCGGCGGTGGACAGTTCCCGGCACTTCCCCGACCGCCAGCCCGACGACCCGCCGCTGATCTTCGGGAACGTCCCCCCGCGGAACCCCAACTTCACCGGTCGCGACGAACTGCTCGAGCAGCTCACCAAGCGATTGAGCAGTGGTACCACCGCCGTGCTTCCTTCGGCGTTGCATGGTCTTGGTGGTATTGGTAAGACTCAGATGGCTGCTGAGTATATTTATCGGCATCTTCAGGATTATGATCTGGTGTGGTGGATTGATGCCGCGCATACGACTCAGATTCGTGCTGGTCTTTCTGAGCTTGCGGGNATCAGCCGGTAGGCCTCGACGAGCCGTTCGGACGGCTTCGGCCGCCCGCCCTGCCGTGTGGTGATCACCGCGGCGTTCGCCGCCAGTGTTCCGCCGCCTCGCTCATGTCCTTGTGCGGATGCCGGAAGAACCGGCATCAGCCCGGCGCCCCGCCGGGTGACCTCCGCCCATCGGGTCATCGCGTCGAGACTGATGCGCCAGGCGCGATAGCCGAAGTCGTCGTCGACGACGTACCGCTGCCGTCCGCCCTCGCGCTCGCGGATGATCAGGCCGCGTTGTTCGAGCCAGCCCACGGCCTCGGACACCGACGCGGGGCTGACTTCCAGCCTGGCGACCAGTTCGGCGGACCGGGTTTGCGGCGGCGCGCCCGCCATCGAGTCCGACAACCCGGAAACGCGCTACGCGGTCGGTCACCTCGCCGAGAAACTCCTGGAACTCAACAGGACCCTGCCGGACCGCGAGTTCGACCAGCTGGCCATGCGCGCGACGAAATAGCTCAACCGTTCGGCTGCTTCTCGACGACCCTCCTGCGGCGAGTGCGGGCGACCCCGATCCACAGCAGGACGGAGACGACGGCGCCCGGCACCGCCGTCAGGTACACCGGCCACGCGCGGAAACCCGACGCCCACAGCATCGTGGCCAGACCGAGGGTGATCAGCGTCCAGATCAGCGCGAGGGTGCCGCCCCGCCACCGCCACCGGGCGGTGAGGCCGCGCAGTCTCTCCCGTTCTCGGCTCACACCGCCGGATACCCGCTCTACGCCTGGTCAACCCCCGGAAATCAGGCGCGGAGATAGCCGGTGATCATCGCCACGAGCTCGTTCTCGAGCCGGGTGATGTCGATGGAGCCGGGCGCGGCGATGAGCTGGTGCACGGTCAACTCCACAGTGGACGCCACGAGCCTGGCCGCGGTGTCCTTGTCCCGCACCCGGACTTCGGGGTGGCCGTGGAGGAGGTCCCGCAGATCATTGATCATCTCCCATTCCAGCCGGGTGACACGTTCCAGCAGCTCACCGGAGCGCGGTGCCTGCTCGATCATGATCTGCAGCAGCCGCGGATCGTCGAGATGGTTCTCGATCACCGTGTGCACGAACTCCCGGATGACGGTCTCGAGCGGCTCCGGCGACTCCTTGTACCGGCGCAGCGTGTCGGTGGCCCGGTCGCCGTCGAGGTGGCGGGTGAGCAGCTCGGCCAGGATCGCGTCCTTGTTCGGGTAGTACTGATACAGCGAACCGATCGAGATCCTGGCCCGTTCGGCGATCCGGTTCGTCGTCCCCGCGGCGTAGCCGTACTCGGCGAAAACGTGAGCAGCCGCGGTGAGGATGCGCTGCCTGGTCAGCTCGGCCCGGACCTGGCGTGGCTGTTTACGTGGCTGAAGCCGTCGTTGCTCCGACGTCATGACACTCCCGGTGAAGCGGCGCGAAAGCGAGTAGCGAGCGGGCTGAACAATTGCTCATAATTGTGCCATGACCAGCAGTGATACGCGCCCGCGCCGACTTTCGCCCGAGGAGGTCCGTGCCCGGCTGGGGGAGCCGGAGGCCATGATCAGGGCCAAGGTCCACGACCGGATCGACCGGCACGGCCATCGGTTCATCGCCCATGCCCCGTTCGTGGCGATGGCGACGTCGGACGCGAGCGGCCTGCCCGATTGCTCGCCGCGTGGCGACTACCCGGGTTTCGTCAAGGTGCTCGGCGAGCGCACCCTGGCGATCCCGGACCGGCCGGGCAACAAGCTCGCCGACTCCTTCCGCAACCTCGCCGAGAACGACGGCATCGGCCTGATGTTCGTGGTCCCCGGCGTGCGGGAGGTGTTCCGGGTCAACGGCCGCGCCTATCCCACCGACGAGCCGGACGTGCTCGCCAGGATGCGCACCGAGGGCAAACCGGCGGAACTGGCGATCATCGTCGACGTGCTGGAGACCTTCTTCCACTGCGGCCGCGCGCTGATCCGGTCCCGGCTCTGGGATCCCGCGAGCCAGGCACTGGCGGACGAATTGCCGTCCGTCGGCGAGGTCGCCGCCGAGCAGATGGGGCTCGACGTCGATCCGGCCGTGGTGGAGGCCATGCTCGAAACCGGCTATCGGCAGTTGTACTGAGGTGAATTCGTTGATGCAGAAGACCGTTCTCGACCGCGTGGAACCGGTCGCCGAAGGAACCGTCTCGCTCGTCTTGCGCGGCGCCGAAGGCCCGTTGGCGCCCTGGGAGCCGGGCGCGCACGTCGATGTGGCGCTGCCGAACTGGCTGACCCGGCAGTATTCGCTGTGCGGGAACCCGGCCGATCGCGGCGGCTATCGGGTCGCCGTCCGGTACGACCGGCTGAGCCGGGGCGGTTCGGAGTACGTCCACCTGTTCCTGCGCGCGGGCCGGACGCTCGACGTTTCCTTGCCACGCAACAACTTCCCGTTGCTTCCCGCGCCGGAACACCTGTTCGTCGCCGGCGGGATCGGTATCACGCCCCTCAAACCGATGCTGGCGGCGGCGGGTCCTTCGGCCAGCTTGGTGTACGTCGGCAGGTCCGAAGCGACGATGCCGTTCGCCGCCGAGCTCAAGGCCGCGTACGGCGACAGGGTGCGCCTTCACTCCACCGCTGAGCACGGCAGGCCCGACTTCGCCGCGCTGGCCGCCGGGCTCGGCCCGGACGCGCTGGTCTACTGCTGTGGTCCCGCGTCGATGCTCGCCGCGGCCGAAGCGGCGTTCCCCGCACATCGACTGCATATCGAGCGTTTCCGGCCGGTGGCCAAGGAATTCGCGCCCACCGAGCCCTTCGAAGTGCACTGTGTCCGATCGGGGCGAACGGTACCGGTCGCCGCGGAAGAGTCGCTGCTGGACGCCTTGAACCACGCGGGGTTCCGTATCCCGTCCGGTTGCCGTGAAGGGGTTTGCGGCAGTTGCGAGATCGGCGTCGCCGGCGGCGAACCGGACCACCGCGACGACATCGGCGCGCCACCGGGACGGATGTACTGCTGTGTCTCCCGCGCGTCGTCACGTCTCGACCTCGATCTCTGATCCGGCTGGACCTGCCGCTGCCCGGACATGAAGGAATTTCCCCGAATTGCCGCCGGAACGGGCCGGTGTAACCCTGGTCATACCGAACGACACCACCACCACGAAGTACAGGAGTCGTTATGACCACCACCGAAATGCCCGCTGTCCACGAATGCACGGTCAGCGGCTGTTCGTACAACCACGACGGCTGTCACGCTTTCGCCATCACGGTCGGTGGCGGCAACGGATCGGCCGATTGCGGAACGTTCGTCCCGCTCAACACCAAGGGCGGACTCGATCGAGTGACCGCACAGGTGGGCGCCTGCTCCCGGTCCGACTGCCGCCACAATTCCGCGCTGGAATGCACCGCATCGAGTGTCCGGGTGGGACCGGGCGAGGGTGACCATGCCGCCAACTGCTTGACCTACGCCCCGTAGTGAAGCGCGTGAAGGCCCCCTTCCCTCGGCTCAGCCGAGGGAAGGAGACGACAGGACGTCCCACACCGCTTCGGCGACAGCGGACCGTTCGCACGTCGTCAGGGTGAGGCGGTACGGGACGTTCTTGTCCCACAGGCGGTAAAGGATCGTCGCGCCCGCNGGCGATCAGGCGCGGCGGCTTCGCTGGACGACGGAGCCTTCACGCGCTTGGGCTTTCGCGACGTCGCGGAGCGGCGTCAGCTCCCGGCCTGGTCGCAGCTCGCGGCGTCGGTGCCGAGCACCGGGTCGGTCACCGGGCGGTTATGGATCGGGATGCTCTTCTGGGTGGTCAGCGCGCCGTCGCGAAGGGTGTAGACGGTGCGGGTGCCCGAGTAGGTGAGCGGGTCGGCGCCGACGTCGTCGGCTTCGGCCGCGACGGTTTCGAAGGTGCGGCCGCCGCCGTCGAGCGGGGTGCACTGGTAACCCAGATGGGCGGCGACACCACCGCCCTCGGCGACCGACAGCGGCTTGCTGTCGTTGTCCACGACCTGGCTGAGGTTGCGGCCGTCGTAGTGCAGGGCGGTGAAGAACGTGGTGTTGGCGCCGACGGACTGGGTGACGATCAGTTCGGCGCGGCCGTCGCCGTTGAGGTCGGTGACGCGCGGGGCCTCGAGCGGGACGGAGCTGTCGGCGCCGAGGTGGATCGAGGTGAAGGTGCCGTGCACGGTGGCGGAGATGACCTGGTCGTTGTCGCCGGTGAGCTGGGCGGTGACGGTCTCGATCTCCCCGTCGCCGTCGAGGTCGGCCACGGTGGTGACCGGGTCGCCGGACGGTGCGGCCATCGAGCTGCTGAGCGGGCTCGCCAGCGCCGGGACGACGGCGGCCAGGCTCAGTGCGGCGGCGACGCCGGTGATGGTGGCGGTACGGATGATGCCGGTGTGGTGCATGGTGTTCTCCCTCCCACGCTTCCGGTGAACTTTTCACCGAAAGTGCTCTCATGAGGGGAGACGGTTGCGGCCCGGGGTGCGTGCAGTGAGAGTGCGATGTGCCACACGAACGCAACCCGGGTGGCCCGCCCCCCGCACCCGCGTGTCCGCGATCCTGCACGGTGTCTGGATCCTGGTGTTCGTCGCCGCGTTCGCCGGGCTGATCCAGAACATCCCGCTCGCCGCGCTGGCCGGCCTGCTCGTCCACGTCGGCGCGAAACTGGTGAACCCCGGACANAGATCGAGGCGGCCGACGCGGCCGACGGTGGATTCCCGGCCGCCGGTTTTCGTCTTCCGGTATCAGGGGCGGTAGATCTCCTTGACCGTGGTGATCTGGTCTTCACCGTTCACGGTGATCTGCGCGAGTACCGGGTTGCCTTCACGCACCTGCTGGATCAGCTGCTCCTTGGCGCACGGCTGGTTGCCGTAGCCCTCGTCGTCGATGGTGACCGATTCGCCAGTGCACAGGGTGGCCGCGCTGAACACCTCCGCACCCGGCTCCAGCGGAAGCCGGTACGTCTTGCCGTCGGTCATCAGCTGGAAGCGGGCCATCCGCAGGGGGGCGTCGTATCCGGTGAACCGCACCCGCTGGGTGGTGTTCGGGAACTTGCGCTTCCGCTCGACCGGCGCTTTCCCGGCGCCCGAGGGCCTGGTCTCCAGCTGCAGGGAGCTGTTCGGCACGCCGCAGACCACCTCGGTCCCGGATTCCGTCAGACGGGCGCAGGTCCACTTGCCCCGCACGTCGAGCACCCGCTCGCCGGGGCCTTCCGCCTGCGGCAGCTTCTCGTAGTACTCGGTGATCACGTTGTACGCCTCGGTGCAGCCCGGCGTGGTGCCGTCGGTCGCGGCCACCGCGATCAGATCCATCTTCGGCCGCCCCGGCGCGCCGGGGCGGCCACCGTGCTTGCCGCAGTTGACGTCGCCGCCCGACGACTCGGCGCCGGAACCACCGGCGGCCGCCCCCTGGCCACCGCCCACCTGCGCCTGTTCGACGGCCGCGTTCTTCACCGGAGAACCATTTCCCGCGACATTTCCCCGCCGCACGCGGAAAGGAGTGCGGTGGCGGCGACCGCCCCGCCCACAATGGCCGTTTTGAGGGTCTTCTTCGCGGTGAATTTCATTTCAGCGCCCCTCTCGCATTCCTTGGTGAAGCTTTGTCCGGAAGACGCCGGAAGCGGAATGGGGTAGCTCCGAAAAGCCGGTACGGCGCGGAGTTGCCCGAAGGTTCGAACCGTCGTGTCCTCGGGGGCACGACCTCGGTTCGCCGCGCAACCTCCCCGGCGTGGAACGCGAAACGCCGAGGAGGCCGCGAAGCCGGTTACGGGATGACGCGGTTGCGCAGGTTGTTCGGGTACGGGCCTTCGCCGTGGATGTTCAACTCGTTGCTCACCTCGAAGCTGTAATACGGGTGCGAGCTGAAATAGCTGTCCAGATTGGTACCACCGAAGCAGATCAGATCCGCGCCGCCGGCCGCCCTCGGCCCGTTGCACAGGCTGAGCGTCGGGTACCGGAACGAATCCACCGGCCGGAAACCGGCGCCGCCGGGGCCGGGAACGGGCAGGTGCCCGATCAGCCCGCCGGGGTCACCCGGCCAGTTCGACTCGACGGGCTGCCGCCGCCCGTCCGCGAACAGCACACCCTGGATGTTCCGTCCGGGCGGTTCGGTCTCCAGCACCGTGCCCGCGACGAGCGCGCCGAGACTGAATCCGACGATGTAGACCTTCGTTTCGAGGTCGCAGCCATAGGTGACGTAGAGGTTGTACAGCGCCGTGCGGAGATTGGCGACACCCGCGTCGACGTCGGCGTACAGATTCACGTCCCCGGCGCCGTTCGGATACGGAATGCGCACCGGGTCGGCGCCGCCGGGCGCAAACGCCCGGTCCAGGAGTTTCTGTGCCCCGCCGTCCTGATATCCCGGCACGACGAACATGACGGGTCCGCACGGGCCATCGGGCCGCGCGGGCGCCGCCTGTGCCGCCCCCGATCCGGCGATGGTTCCGGCCAGGGTGACCACGGACAGGACGGCGGTCGCGAGCAGACGTGCTCCGGCTCTTCTCATCGGTTTCTCCCCACTGTCGAATTTCCTCGACGAACGCTAATGAGCGCCGATGAAATACCGATGAAATGCGGGAGATCACGGACTTCGTACCCACTTTCGGGTGAAGTTTTCATTCTGGGCTCAAGTGGTCTTTCGTGGACTCAGGCCCCGGCCGGGAACCGTCCACCCAGGCGTATTCGTTGCGGAGGCCGACGCGGGAGAACGTTCCCTCGGGTCCTTGGGTGACCGTGTACGCCTCACCCGCCGCGGGGGTCGTGAGTGTTTTGTGTCGTTAGAACGACACGAAACACTCACGACCACCCAGCGACGGCCGAAGCCGTGACCGAGCCGGTGATCGAGAGGCCTGCCGCCCATCGTGTCCAGCCTGCGCGGTAAGGCTTTTTCGCCCGTGGTGTCGCTCGCTTCCGAGCGATCAAGGCCCTGTCGCCGGCAGGGCGTCCCTGGCCGAACATATGGTTATTTCACGGACGACGACCGCTAAATGTCCTCTGTGGACAGACCTGGTCCGTCGCTCGCGTCACCGGCGGCCGGCGGCCAGGATGACGAGGAACTGGCCTCCACCCGGCTCGACGCCCGCGGTCACCGGTAATCCGGGTACCAGGCGGGAAAACCGATCTTCGAGCCATTCCGCCGCCTCTTTGGCGTCTTGCTCGGTCGGGCAGCGGGCCACCAGTTCGCGGCCTCCCTTGCGCTCCAGCCGTCCGGCGACCGTGATCAGCGGCGCGGGGTCGGCCACGTGCAGACGGTCCGGCCAGGCGATGACCACCTTGACCGCGCCCTTGCGGGTGTTGCACCCGCGATGCGCGAGCCGCTCGGGGATCTTGGCCTTCCGGTCGGCGGTCCGGCTGTCGACACTGGGCCCGCGCGGGTCGTTCACCGACATGTCCGGGTCGACCGGCTCGTCGCACACCCAGCAGCGCCAGCCGTCGCGCTCGGCCACGTCATCGAGAAGACTCATCCGGTCAACCTAGCCTGCCGCTCCGCGCGTTCGTGCGACGAGTCGTGACCGCCCAATGTCACGCAGCTTAAGTTGATCTTGGGTGAGGTTGACATGTGGGGTGAAGGCTCCCTTCGCTGCGTCTGATGCGACGAAGGGGCGCCTTCGGCCTTGGTCGTGGGTCGGGTTGGTCGTGAGTGGCGTTTCGGGTTCTAACCCAAAANGCGCGTTCCCTGGTAGCCGCTCTCATCGTTCGCCGGTCGCGCCGGAAGCGAGACACTGAGCTGTTTGGATGCGCCCAGATCGTGGCCGTGCCGGCGGCTGGTGGCGACGGCGGTCGGTGCCGAGACGACGTCCGCCCGGTGGCCGGCACGCCCAGGACCGGCCCGTTTCGCAGGCTATCTCCGCGGACTCCGAACCGATATCGGATTTACGCCCGTTCCGGTGACGTTCAGCGGATATTCGCTGCCCGATCAGCCCTTTCCGCCGAGCCCGCGCAGGAAGGCGAGCGACGGCATGAAGAAGTAGTCGCCGCCCTTCAGTGTCACCGACTGCGGGATCGGATCCGCGGTCACCGTGCGGTCGCCCGCCCATTCCGTGGTGTAGACGGATTCCGGCCGCGGGCCCTGGCCGATGACCGGGTCGAGGCCCGGCGGCTTGACCCCGACGGGCGGGATCGGGAACCCCGGGTTGTTCGACCAGGTCGCCTGGGTGAACTCGAACTGGTTGCCCAGCACCGAATTGAACGCCATGAACAGCAGGCCGACGCCGCCGCTGGGCCGGGCCGACGGCGGCAGGTCGGCGTTCGGGTCGTCGGCTCGTTCGCCGTAGGGCACGCCCCGTCGCGCCATCAGGTGCAGGCGTTCCCGCGGCGGCTGTTCCGCGCCTCCGCTGCCGCGCGGGTTCGTCTTCCGGATATGGGCCTGGAATGGGCATTTGGCGCCGGCGGCGTCACTTCCGTAGTCGAAGTTGTTCGGTACCGGACTTTCCGCACCCTCTTCCCGTTGCGCGGTCAGCGGGGTGCCGTCTTCGAAACGGCCGACGATCATCGCGCCCGCCCGTTCCCGGTCTTCGCCGACGAGGCCCAATTGATCCGCCAAGGCCTCCTCGGACTGCTTGAATCGCCGCACATTCTGTTCCAGTTTGCGGAAAACGAAGTAGCTGCCGAAATGCACTCCTGGATCGGGGGCGGCGTGATCCGGGACGAGCACCTGGTTCAGGGGAGCGGTCGGATCCCAGACGCCGATACCGTCCGTTTCCGTCTTTTCCGCGTGAATGTCCTCGACCAGGAAGAGCGGCTGGCTCCGGCCGTCGACGTAGCCGAAATGTTCGATCCCGTCCCCGTTGGCGTTCACCCGCCCGAGTCCGGTTTCCTCGGCGACGACGGAGACCGTCGACGGAATCAGCGCCAGAACCTCGTTCCGGCGCGCGGTCGTCGGAGCGTCTTCGGCGTCGCCGATGATGACGACCGCGTGGATCTCGTCGTGGTATCCACCGTCGAACGTGGAGCGCGGCGGGTCGTTCAGCTTCTCGCGGGTCTCCTGCGCACGCATGCCGAGACGGAACGATGCGTCTTGCGGCACCTCGATTTTCAGGAACCGGTAGCCGGCCGCGGTCAGTCCGGTGCCGACGTAGGGCGACCCCTTCACCCCTTCGGTTTTGAAGCGCTCGACCTCGGTCAGGTGGGTCTTCGCGGACTTCATCAGCGGGACGAGCGACGCGAGGAACTCCATCGCGTCCTGGGCCTCCGAAAAACGGAGGAACAGTGCGGAAAAATGGTCGCGAGCGTGTGCTTTGAGGATGTTCGGCTGTAGTTCGTCGAGCATCTTCGCGGCGTCGCCGGTCGCGGTCTTCCATTCCAAGGGCATGGTCAGATCGACGGACATGGCAAGGAACCCCCTCCTTGTGAACCCGGTCCGGCGGCTCCGGCAGGTCTGTGCCGGTCGCCGTGTGGGTCTTACCCTTGATACAACCGATACCGAAAGCTCGCTGTCATCACCCGCAAGTACACTCTTCCGGCGGTTCTTTCACTCGAAAGGACCAGTGTGTCGATCACGCCCCGCATTTAGTCCTCTGCATGCGGTGGTTGCGGACGTAACTACCGCATTCAGAGGACTTAACGCGAGAGGGGGTAACACGCGTGAAGGCCCCCTTCTCTCGGCTCAGCCGAGGGTGACGAAGTCGCGGGCCTTGAGCTCGGCCTCGCGCGTCATCTCCCACGCCGGGCGTCGACGAGTTCGCCGACCGTGCGCAGTTCGAGCACGCGATACTCGGCGGGAAGGACGGTCTGGTCGATGATCGTGACCGCGCCACCGGTCCAGTCGATCGTTCTGCGCATGGCTCTCCCGTGAAATCCGGTTGTCCCGTCGCGACCGCCTCGGTGAGGATGCGGCTCGTGACCATTCAACGCCACCATCCGCCCGGTCTGCACCCCACGCCCACCTACCACCACGTGACCATCGTCGAAGGACGGCGGGACATCCACCTCGCCGGCCAGTGCCCGCTCGCCGAGGACGGCAAGGTCGTCGAGGGCGGCGTGCTCGCCCAGGTCGACCAGGTCGTCGCGAACACCGCCGCCGCGCTCGCCTTCGCCAAGGCGACCCCGGCCGACGTGGTGCGCACGGTGATCTACGTGGTCACGCCGGACGCCGACGTGCTCTCGGCCGTGTGGGACCGGTTCGTCGAGTCGGAGATCGGGGAGGCCTTCACCACCGCGAGCACCCTGCTCGGCGTCGCGCAGCTCGGGTATCCCGGGCAGCTCGTCGAGCTCGACGTCACCGCCGCCACGGCCTGATCTCGCCGAGCGCGGCCACGGCCCGCAGGCCCGCGTCGGGGAGCGGGTACTCCCGCCGCCGCAGCCACCACAGCAGCAGTACCCAGGCGGTTGGCCCGTCCTCACCACTCACGAGGGGTCATCGCCTGTCGCCGGTGTAGACGACGGCGGCGCTCACCGCGTCCACCCCCGAGATCAGTTCGGCGAGCGCCTTCGGGAGTTCCCGGTGCGTGGACCCGGCCCAGGCCCGCAGGCCGGCGCGGTCGAGCTCCGGTTCGCAGAAATCGTCGAGACCGATGGTCCAGGCCAGCAGGGCCAGGCAGACCGAATGCGGATCCGGCTGTTCGGTGCCGAGGACGGCCGCCCGCACCTTGCTGCGCGCGGCCGTCGACATCAGCAGATCCCGTGGCGGATACCGGTGATTCTTCCGCAGGAGCATCCGGTCGGTTTCGCGGTCGATCACTCCCGCGGCGAGCAGGTTCACCGCGACCGTTCCCCCGAGATCGTGGCGGAGATGGCCGACCCATTCCCGGACGGTGTGCCGCTCGGGTTCGCGGAGGATTTCCGAGAACACCCGATCCAGCGGTGGATGGGCGAGGCCGCGGCGCGAAAGCGGCCGGATTCGTTTGCGTTCCACGGTGATCCGCTCGGCGAGGAGGAGATCACAGAGCGCGGAACCGGCAATTCCGATGCCGAGTCCCGTGCCGCGCAGCGCGGGTTTTCCGGTGAACTCGTCGTGGGCGAGAAAGAACAGGGAATCGACCAAGGTCAGCCGACGCATGAATGGCACGCCCTCCGGCGTTGTAGTGCGGGACGGCCAAAGTAGCGGTAGCGCACGGACCACTGCGACCCGAGGCCCGTTTTTAGCCTGAACGGACGTACCTCGCCGAAGTGGCCGGCCCTAGGGTGGGATGGCTCTCGCAAGATCAAGAATCTTCAGCGCCAAACCGACGTCCGGGGGGACGGGTTCATGGGTACGCAAAGACCGCGGCGCGGTCTCGGCCATCGACGGCTCGGAGCCGCGCAGATCGTGTTCTTCGTGGTGGCCGCGGCGGGTCCGCTGTTCGCCATCGCGGGCGGGGTCCCGACCAACTACGCGGTCACCGGCAGTATCGGGGTGCCGCTGTCGTTCCTCCTGCTCGGCCCGATCCTGGGGCTGTTCGCGGTCGGATACGCCGCGATGAGCCGCTACATCACCAACGCGGGTGCGTTCTACCCCTACGTCGCCAACGGGGTCGGCAAATCCACCGGCGCCGGGATCGCGTTCGTCACGCTGATCTCCTACAACGCCATCCAGATCAGCATCTACGGGCTGTTCGGCTGGTCGGTGTCGACCTGGCTGGGCACGCTCACCGGATCCCCGCCGCCGTGGTGGCTGTGCGCGCTGGTGATGGTGCTGATCGTCGGCGCGCTCGGCGTCCTGCGGGTCGATCTCAACGCCAAGGTGCTCGGGGTGGCGCTGTGCCTCGAAGTCGCCGTCGTCGCGATCGTCGACATCGCGTTGTTCGCGAATCCGGCCGGTGGCACCGTTTCCTGGGCCCCGCTGGAGCCGTCGAGCCTGTTCACCACCGGCGTGGGCGCGGTGTTCGCGTTCTCCGCCGCCGCGTTCATCGGCTTCGAGGGCGCGGCGACCTACGGCGAGGAGACCCGGGAACCCAGCCGCACGGTCGGGCGCGCGACGTACGCGGCGATCGGGCTCACCGCGGTGCTCTACGTCGTCTCGTCGCTCGCGCTGGCGGTGGCGACCGGGCCGGACGTCATCGTCACCACCGCGGCCGCGCAGGGCCCGGACCTGCTGTTCAACCTCGCGGGCGAGCACCTCGGCGAGACGTTCTCCGATGTCGCGTACACGCTGTTCGTGACCGGCCAGTGCGCGGCGCTGCTGAGCTTCCACAACGCCGTCGCGCGGTATTTCTTCGCGCTGGGCAGGGAAGGGCTGCTGTCGCGCTCACTGGCCAAGACCAGCAAACGCACCGGCGCGCCGGTGGCCGGTTCGCTCACGCAAACCGCGCTGGCGCTGGTGGTCGTGGCGCTGTTCGCGATCGCGGGCCGCGATCCGGTGACCGAACTGTTCACCTGGCTCGGCACGACGGCGTCCACCGGTGTCGTGGTGATCATGATCGCCGTCTCCCTTTCGGTGATCGGCTTTTTCAAACGGCGCCGCGACGCCGAAAACGCCTGGCGCCGCTGGATCGCGCCGGGGGCGGCGATGCTCGCCCTGTCGGCCGTCCTCGCGCTGATCCTGCTCAACTTCGATCTGCTGCTCGGCCCGGCCGGGACGTTCCTGTTGCGCTGGGGGCTGTCCGGTCTCGTGCTCGTCGCGGCACTGGCCGGCTTCCTGCGCGCGGAAGTGTTGCGGACAAAGGATCCCGAGACGTACGCCGCCATCGGCGGTCCGCTCGAAGAGGACGAACCCGTCGCGCTGAGAGCGGGGCGATGATCGTCCGGCCGCCGACCGTCCGAAATGGACACCGTGATCGACGTGCTTGCCGAGGTGTTCCACGACGACCTGGTCAGCGCGTGGGTCTTCCCAGGGGACGAGCGCCGCCGCGGGCGGTCACGTCGATGTCTCCGGCGACCTGTCCGGCGCCGTCCTCTGGACGCCGGCCGGAGAGGAGGACCTGGACGACGACGCGTTCGCCGGGCTCACCGGGGAAGAAATCGGCAGGCTGACGGCGTTGTCCGAGCTGATGACGGAGCACGCTCCCGGCGGGGAGTACCACCACGCGCAGTTCATCGGCGTCCGCGAGACCGCGCGGCGGCAAGGGATCGGCGCACGGTTGCTGAAGCACGGGCTCGACCGCTGCGGCGCGGTGCCCGCGTACCTGGAGGTGAGCAGCGCGGAGAGCGCGAAACTGTACCGGCTGCTGGGTTTCCGCGATCACGGACCGGCTTTCGCGGTCGAGGGCGGGCCGCCGATGCGGCCGATGTGGCGCGAGCCGTGACAGATCTCTCGTCGATATGTCTATAAAGGACTGGTAAAGTGGCGGGCAGATGACGACGAACGGTGCCCCCGCCACGCGGCACCGTTCCGTCTTCTTCCTGCTGATCTTGCTCGTCTTCGCCTTCGTCACGCCGACCGTTCCCCACGGGCACGGGCGGACCGCGAAGGAAGATCCCGTCGCCGTCTTCGCGACCCATCCGCTGCCCGCCTTCCATGGCGGGCAAGCCGTTCCCCTCGCCGACGCTCCCGCCGAAGCGGAGACCGTCGACCTCCCGGACGCCGGCCACGCCCCTGAGCAGGGCGAATCCGTCGTCATCACCCGAGCGGTGCCCCAGGCGCCCGCACGGGCCCCTCCGCGCTGACCGGTTCTCACATCGCCGCATCAGCCACCATCGGAGGTCTCCATGAGTTCCGGTCATGCCTTGCTGGCCGTCGGCGGGGCGTTCCTCGCCGCCGGTGTCATCGCCAGAGCGGGCGCCCGTATCGGGCTGCCGACCATCCCCCTGTTCATGCTGGCCGGTTTCGTCTTCGGCCCCAACACTCCCGGACTGTCCCTTGTGGACGATCCGGCCGAACTCGGTGTGCTCGCCGGGCTCGGTCTCGTCTTCCTGCTGTTCTACCTCGGCCTCGAGTTCTCCCTCGACGACCTGGCCAAGGGCGGGCGCAAACTCGTCTGGTCCGGGCTGATCTACCTGATCCTCAACATCGGCGGCGGCCTCGCGTTCGGCTTCCTGCTGGGCTGGGGGACCAGGGAAGCGCTGGTCATCGCCGGTGCCATCGGTATCTCGTCGTCCGCGATCGTCACCAAACTCCTGCTCGAATCACGCCGGATGAACAATCCCGAATCCCGGCTGATCATGGGCATCATCGTGATCGAGGACCTGTTCCTCGCGCTGTACCTGGCGTTGCTGCAGCCGGTGCTGTCCGGCGCCGGGAGCTTCGGTTCGGCGCTCGCCGACTTCGGCAAGGCCTTCGCGTTCCTGATCGTGATGGCCGCGCTCGCCCGCTGGGGCGGCCGGGTGGTGTCGAAGCTGTTCGGTTCGGCCGACGACGAGCTGCTCACCGTCTGCTTCGTCGGTGTCGCGGTGATGGGTGCCGCTGTCGCCGAAGAGGTCGGCGTGTCCGACGCCATCGGCGCGTTCATGGTCGGCATGATGCTCGGCGGTTCGAAGGTCGCGCCGCGTATCCACAAGCTGGTGCTCCCGCTGCGGGACGCGTTCGGCGCGCTGTTCTTCTTCATCTTCGGGCTCAGCATCGATCCGAACGCGGTCGGCTCGGTGGTCGTGCCGGTGCTGATCGCGGTGGCGCTGACGATCGTGCTGAACCTCGGAGCCGGCGCGCTGGCCGCGCGGCTGCACGGGTTCGGCCGCCAGGCCGGGGTGAACATCGGGCTCACCGTGCTCACCCGCGGCGAGTTCTCGCTCGTGCTCGCGGCGATGGCGACCGCGGCCGGGCTCGACTCGCGGGTCGCGCCGTTCGTCGCGGGCTACGTCCTGCTGCTGGCCGTGATCGGTCCAGTCGCGGTCATCCGCTCCGAGAAGCTCACCTGGTTGCTACCGGCGAGTATTGTCCGAGGCTCGACCCGCCGCGACGAGCCGGCCAGGGCGACGTGACGAGGAGGCCTGGGTGACCGAACGGTTCGGCGGCTACCAGAACGAGATCTACCTGCAGGGGCTCGGCGGGACCTTCCCGCCGTGCTCCACCGACGCCACGAAACTGGAGGAGTCCGCGCGGGAGATCCTGGAGCCCGGACCGTTCTGGTACGTCGCGGGCTCGGCCGGATCGGGCGCCACCGCGCGTGCCAACCGGGAGGCGTTCGACCGCTGGCGCCTCGTGCCCAGGATGCTCACCGGCGCCACCGAACGCGATCTGTCGACGACGGTGCTGGGGACGCCGGTGCCGGCGCCGGTGCTGCTGGCGCCGGTCGGCGTCCAGTCGATCGTGCACGAGGGCGCCGAACCGGCGGCCGCGCGGGCCGCGGCGTCGGTCGGCCTGCCGTACGTCATGTCGACAGCGTCCTCCACGAGCATCGAGGACGTCGCCGAGGCCAGTGGAGACGGGCCGCGCTGGTTCCAGCTGTACTGGCCGACGGACAACGAGGTCTGCGCGAGCATCCTGGCGCGGGCGAAGGCCGCGGGCTTCACGACGCTCGTGGTCACGCTCGACACCTGGACCCTCGCGTGGCGCCCGAACGACCTCGACCACGCGTACCTGCCGTTCATCAAGGGCATCGGGCTCGGTGTCCCGCTCAGCGACCCGGTGTTCCGCGGTCTGCTGGAGAAGACGCCCGAAGAGGATCCGCCCACCGCGATCCTGCGCTGGATCTCGATGATCACCGGCACCGACAGCACCTGGGACCGGCTGCCGTTCCTGCGCGAGCACTGGGACGGGCCGATCGTGCTCAAGGGCATCCAGCACCCCGACGACGCGCGCCGCGCCGTCGAGGCCGGGATGGACGGGATCGTCGTGTCCAACCACGGCGGCCGTCAGGTCGACGGCGCGATCGCCTCACTCGACGCGCTCCCGGAGATCGTGGCCGCCGTCGGCGACCGGCTGGAGATCCTGTTCGACTCCGGCATCCGCACCGGCGCCGACATCGCCAAAGCGCTCGCGCTCGGGGCCAAGGCCGTGCTGGTGGGGCGGCCGTGGGTGTACGGCCTGGCGCACGCGGGGGAGGACGGCGTCCGGCACGTGCTGCGGAGCCTGCTCGCCGACCTCGACCTGACCATGGGCCTGTCCGGGCACCGGCGGCTCGCCGACCTCACGCCGGGCTCGCTCACCCGCTCCTGACCAGCGCGGTGTCGCCTCCGGCATATTCGGAGGCCCGGATCGTCACGCACGGCTATCCTGGTGCCGGTCATGGCTTCTCAACCTTCCCCGCTCGGCGCCCTGCGCGCTCGCCTGCCCGAACTCATGTCGCGCGACGAGCATCGCCTCCGGCGCCGGCTCGACGGTGCCCGGAAAGCGCGTAACGCCGAGTCGATCGCCGCCCAGATCGAGGCCGACATCGAGGCCGCCGAACTCCGGATCACCCGCAGGCGGGACAGCGTCCCGAAGATCTCGTTCCCCGAAGAGCTGCCCGTCAGCCAGCGCAAGGACGAGATCGCCGAGGCCATCCGCGACCACCAGGTGGTGATCGTCGCCGGCGAGACCGGTTCGGGGAAGACGACCCAGCTGCCGAAGATCTGCCTCGAGCTCGGCCGCGGTATCCGGGGCCAGATCGGGCACACGCAACCACGGCGGCTGGCCGCGCGCACGGTCGCCGATCGCATCGCCTCCGAGTTGAACACCGAGCTCGGCGAGACCGTCGGCTACAAGGTCCGGTTCACCGACCACTCCGGCCAGGACACGCTGGTCAAGCTGATGACCGACGGCATCCTGCTCGCCGAGATCCAGACCGACCGGATGCTGCGGCAGTACGACACGCTGATCATCGACGAGGCGCACGAGCGCAGCCTCAATATCGACTTCATCCTCGGCTACGTCAAGCAGCTCCTGCCGCGCCGACCCGATCTCAAGGTGATCATCACCTCGGCGACCATCGACCCGGAGCGGTTCTCCAAGCATTTCGACGACGCGCCGATCGTGGAGGTCTCCGGCCGGACGTATCCGGTCGAGGTCCGTTACCGGCCGATCATCGATCCGGACGATCCGGACGCCGATCAGGACCGCGACCAGACGCAGGCCATCTGCGACGCCGTCGACGAACTCCAGCACGAGGGACCGGGTGACATCCTGGTGTTCCTCTCCGGCGAGCGGGAGATCCGCGACGCCGCGGACGCCCTGTCCAAACAGGACCTCAGGAACACCGAGATCCTGCCGCTGTACGCCCGGCTCTCGTCGTCGGACCAGCACCGGGTGTTCCAGCGCCACACCGGGCGCCGTGTCGTGCTCGCGACGAACGTCGCCGAGACCTCGCTGACCGTGCCGGGCATCAAGTACGTCGTCGACCCCGGCACCGCGCGGATCTCGCGCTACAGCCACCGCACCAAGGTGCAGCGGCTGCCGATCGAACCGGTGTCGCAGGCGTCGGCGAACCAGCGCAAGGGCCGCTGCGGCCGGACGTCCGACGGTATCTGCATCCGCCTGTACTCCGAAGACGACTTCGACGCCCGGCCCGAGTTCACCGATCCGGAGATCCTGCGGACCAACCTCGCGTCGGTCATCCTGCAGATGACCTCGCTCGGCCTCGGCGACATCGCGGCGTTCCCCTTCGTGGAGCCGCCGGATCGCCGTCAGGTCACCGACGGTGTCCAGCTGCTGCAGGAGCTCGGCGCGTTCGAGATGTCCGACGGCAAGAAGCTGACCGAGACCGGCCGCAAACTCGCGCAGCTCCCGGTCGACCCGCGAATGGCGCGGATGGTGCTGGAGGCCTCGCGCAACGGCTGCGTCCGCGAAGTGATGATCATCGCCGCCGCACTGTCCATTCAGGACCCGCGCGAGCGGCCGGCGGAGAAGCAGCAGGCGGCGGACGAGCAGCACGCGCGGTTCGCGGACAAGACGTCCGACTTCCTCGCGTACCTGAACCTGTGGGAGTACGTCACCGAGCAGCAGAAGGCGTTGTCCAGCAACCAGTTCCGCCGGATGTGCCGCAACGAGTACCTGAATTACCTGCGCATCCGCGAATGGCAGGACATCTTCAGCCAGCTGCGTCAGCTGGCCAAACCGCTCGGTATCACCCTCGACACCTCCGGCCCGGCCGATCCGCAACGTGTGCACACGTCGCTGATCGCCGGGCTGCTGTCGCATGTCGGCCTCAAGGATCCGGCCAAGGGCGACTATCTCGGCGCGCGCGGGGCACGGTTCTCGGTGTTCCCGGGTTCGGCGCTGTTCAAGAAGCAGCCGCGGTTCGTGATGTCGGCCGAACTCGTCGAAACCTCCCGTCTGTGGGGCCGGGTCAACGCGAGGATCGAGCCGGAGTGGGTCGAGCCGCTCGCCGGGCACGTGGTGAAGCGGAACTACTCCGAGCCGCACTGGGAGCGCAAGCAGGGCGCGGTGATGGCGCTCGAGAAGGTGACCCTGTACGGCGTTCCGCTCGTCGCCGACCGCCGGGTCAACTACGGCCGCATCGACCCGGAGACGAGCCGCGAGCTGTTCATCCGGCACGCGCTCGTGGAAGGCGACTGGGAAACCCGGCACCACTTCTTCCGCGAGAACCGTGCGTTGCTCGACGAGGTCGAGGACCTGGAGAACCGCGCCCGCCGCCGCGACATCCTGGTCGACGACGAGACGCTGTTCGAGTTCTACGACCAGCGCGTCCCGGCCGACGTCGTCTCCGCGCGGCATTTCGACAGCTGGTGGAAGAAGGCGCGCCACACCGAGCCCGACCTGTTGAGCTTCGAGAAGACGATGCTCATCAACGAGACCGCCGGCGGCGTGCGCGAGGCCGACTACCCCGACTTCTGGACCCAAGGCAGCCAGACCTTCAAGCTCACGTACCAGTTCGAGCCGGGGGCCGACGCGGACGGCGTCACCGTGCACATCCCGCTGCCGGTGCTGAACCAGGTCACCGCGGACGGCTTCGACTGGCAGGTCCCCGGCCTGCGGGAAGAACTGGTGACGCAGCTGATCAAGTCGCTGCCCAAGGCGATCCGGCGCAACTTCGTGCCGGCGCCCGACCACGCGAAACTGGTGCTGTCGCGGGTCGGCCCGGCCGAGGGGCCGCTGCTGCACGTCGTCGCCGACGAGCTGGAAGCGTTGCGCGGGGTGGTGATCCCCGACGACGCCTGGCAACTGCCGGCGGTTCCCGAACATCTGAAGATGACCTTCCGCGTGGTCGACGTCCGCGGCAAGAAGGTGTCCGAGGGCAAGGACATCGAGGCGCTCAAACGAGATCTGAGCGGCCAGGTGCGCGCGACGATCTCCAAGGCCGCCGACAGCATCGAGCGTGAGGGCCTGACGACGCCCGCGTTCGGCGAGCTGCCCAAGGTGTTCGCGAGCAAGCAGCGCGGGCACGACGTCAAGGCGTATCCGGCGCTGGTCGACGAAGGTGGTTCCGTGGCGGTGCGGCTGCTGGACACGCCGGGCCAGCAGGAACAGTCGATGTGGGCGGGTACTCGGCGGATGCTGCGGCTGAACATCCCGTCGCCGATGAAGTTCATCACCCGCAACCTCGGCAACTCGTCGAAACTCGTGCTGAACCGGAATCCGCACGGCTCCGTGGCGGCACTGCTCGAAGACTGTGTGGACTGCGCGGTCGACAAGCTCGTGGCCGACAACGGCGGCCCGCGCTGGGACGAGGCCGGATTCGCCGTCCTGCTGGAAAAGGTGCGCGCCGGGCTGAACCCCGGGGTACTCGACGTGCTGACCAACGTCGAGAAGATCCTGCGCGCGGCCAACGACGTCGAAACCCGGCTGGCCGACACGCGCGGCCCGAAGGACTCGCTCGCGGATATCCGCGCGCAGCTGGACGGCTTGGTGCACAAGGGTTTCGTCACCGAGACCGGGCAGGACAGGCTGAAGCACGTCATCCGATACCTGCGGGGGATCGAACGGCGGCTGGAGAAACTCCCGACCGAGCCGACGCGGGACATCCAGCGCACCGGCGACATCGCGTGGCTCCGCAACGAGTACCAGGCGGCGCTGGACGCGTTGCCGCCAGGCACCTCGTCGCCCGCGCTGCGGGAGATCCGGTGGATGCTCGAGGAGCTGCGGGTCAGCTTCTTCGCCCAGACGCTCGGTACCGCCCACCCCGTCTCGCTGAAGCGCGTCATCAAAGCACTGGACGACGCCGCCGCCCCCCGCAATTAGTCAGCTACTTGCGGTGCTCCGCGAGTTACGCCTCCGATCACGCGAGTTCGCCGCCGCCTGATCACGCGTGTCGTCCGTTCAATCACGCGTGTCGTCCATCGGATCACGCGAGTTCGCCATCTGGTCACGTGTCCCATCGCCTGGAACGGAACTCGCGTGATCCGATGGACGACACGTGTGATCAGACGGACGACACGTGTGTTTGAACGGACGACTCGCGGGATGGGACGGGATGGGATGGAGGAGGGGGTCACTTCGCGTCGGCGTAGGTGTCCACGGCGGCGATGTGCAGCGGGAACCGGACCGGGCAAGCGGGACCGAAGAGCATCCGCGCCGCCTCGGTCATACTGTCCACAATGGACTGCGAGACCTCGTCGGCGAACTCGGCCGGGGTGTGCACCAGGACCTCGTCGTGCTGGAAGAACACCAGATGCGCGGGGGAGGGGAGCCTGCTCCGCAGGGTCGCGAGCAGGACCGCGGTCATGTCCGCCGCGCTCGCCTGCACGACGAAGTTGCGGGTGAAGCGGCCCCAGTTGCGGGACGCCTGGCGTGCTTTCAGCTCGGCGGCCTCGTCCTCCGCGGCCCCGCCGGTCAGCGCTCGCCAGGCTTCGGACGGCGCGGGCGAAGTGCGGCCGAGCCGGGACCGGACGCGCTCACCGCGTTCGCCGGCCTGCGCGGCACGCTCCACATAGGACACCGCGTCGGGGAACCTGGTGCGCAGCAACGCCAGCAACGGTCCCGCCTCGCCGGACGTGCCGCCGTACATCGCCGACAGCATCGCGATTTTCGCGCGGTCTCGGTCGTCCCGGTCGTCCCACGCGGGCACCGGAACGCGGCGCACTCCGGAGAACATCGCCTCGGCGAGGCTCGCGTACAGATCCGTGGCCGCGGCGACCTCGGCCAGTTTCCGGTCTCCGGACAACGCGGTGAGCACCCGCGGCTCCAGCTGGGCGGCGTCGGCGACCACCAGTTTCCAGCCCGGATCGGCCCGGACGCAGGTCCGCAGGATCTTCGGGATCTGCAGCGCGCCCCCGCCCCGGCTCGCCCACCGGCCGGAAACGACCCCGCCGACGACGTAGTGCGGGCGGAACCGGCCGTCGTGCACCCACTCGTCGAGCCAGGTCCACCCGTTGGCCGAATGCAGCCGCGCGAGCTCCTTGTACTCCAGCAGCGGCGGGACGGCGGGGTGGTCGATGTCGCGCAGCAGGTACTTCCTGGCCGACGAGACCTCGATGCCCTCCCTGCCGAGCGCGCGGACGACGCTGGCCGGAGCGTCGGGGTTGACCGGACGCCCACCGAACGCGGCACTGATCTTGGCCGCCAGCTCGACCAGCCGCTTCGGCCGGTGCCCGGCCGGAACGCGGGGCCCGAGCTGGTCGGCGAGCAACGCCAAATGCAGGTCCGCCCGCCACGGCAGCCCGTCGGCCGACATCTCGGCGGCCGCCAGCGCGCTCGCCGACTCCGCCGCGAAGAGCAGCCGTAACCGCTCCGGGCGCTCGGTGGCGGCGACCCGCTTCTCTTGCTCGGCCAGCACCCGGCGCGCCGCGTCGATCACCGTGACACCGGAGGGGAGCCGCGGCCCCCGCGTCTCGAACAGCGTCGGCTGGTCGTCCTCGGCCCAGAGCGGCGGCTCGTCGGCGGGCGCCTCTTGGCCGTTCGCCCTGGCCAGCGCGGCACGGAGGCTCCGCGACTCCTGCGGACGGCCTTCGTGGGCCAGGAGCAATCCCTCGGTCAGCGCCAGGTCATGACAGCGCCGCACCCGGACACCCGCCTTGATCAGCGCCGGATACGTCCCGTCGACCGACGGGAACACCCAACGGGGTGAGTGCTCGGCCTCCAACCGCCTTACTTCGCCGACGAACTCCGGGAGCTTCAGGCCCTGCCGCGGCGGCTGCCCGGAAAAAGCGATCGCGAAGTCGCCATCCTCCTCTTGACCTGCGATCGCCTGCACACTCACATTGTGGTGGTTCCCCCCGACATTTCTGTCACTTGGGTGTGGAGGTCAGCGCAGCTGTCCGTTGAGGGTGGTAGTGGGGCGGGGAGGGCTAGTGCGCCTGCGCTATCGGTCGGCTACTGTCGAGTAGCAACCCCATACCGCCGGTACGCGAACCCGCCGGGGGCATGGTGTCTCGCCGCAGCAGCAACGGAGGTGCCCGGATGAGAAACCCCACCGGCCTCGCCACCCTGGTGGCGGGCAAGGTGACCGAGACCGTGCGCAGCATCGACGTGATGCGCCAAGCGGGCCTGCTCCCCATCCCGCGGGTCGACGAGGGCCTGCGTTCGCTGGTCATGGTGCGCAAATGGGGCCCGTTCGCCGGCGCGAACATGATCGCCGCCCGCCGGGACCCGACCGCGACCGGCATCATCGACGAGCTCGGCCCGCTGACCTTCAAACAGCTCGACACTCAGTCGAACGCGCTGGCGAGGGCGTGGTCCGAACGCGGCCTCGGCCCGGGTTCGGTGATCGCCGCGCTGTGCCGGGACCACCGCGGTCTCGTGCTGACGATGCTCGCCTCGGGCAAGCTCGGCGCCAAGCTGCTGCTGATGAACACCGGGTTCGCCAAACCACAGCTCGCGGACGTCGCGAAGCGTGAAGGCGTCACCGCGCTCGTGTACGACCAGGAGTTCACCGACCTGCTGGACGCGGTCGAGGGCGACGTCGACCACTACCTCGCGTGGGTCGATTCGGACGCCGAGCTCTCCGGGCACGAGATCCCGATCGTCACCGAACTGGTCGCCAGCACCGACGACCGCCCGTGGCCCGCGCCCGCCAAACCGGGCGGGTTCATCCTGCTGACCAGCGGCACCACCGGGACGCCGAAGGGCGCGCCGCGGCCGCACACCTCCGCGCTGGCCTCCGCGCAGTTCCTCGACCGCATCCCGCTGCGGACCGGCGAGGCGACCTACATGGGCGCGCCGCTGTTCCACGGCACCGGGTTGTCGCAGTTCATCCTGTCCTTCGCGCTCGGCTCGAAGGTCGTCATGCGGCGCAAGTTCGTGCCGGAGGAGACGTTGCGCGGTGTCGCGGAGAACCGCTGCACCACGCTGGTCCTCGTGCCGACGATGCTGCAGCGGATCGTCGACCTGCCCGAGGAGGTTCGCGCCAAGTACGACACCTCGTGCCTGCGGATCATCTTCGTCGCCGGCTCGGCGTTGTCACCGGATCTGGGAAACCGCGCGACCGCAGCGTTCGGCGACGTCGTGCACAACCTCTACGGCTCCACCGAGGTCGCGGTCGCGACGGTCGCGACGCCCGAGGACTGGCGCAAGGCGCCGGGCACGGTCGGCCGCGCGCCGGTGGGCTGCAAGGTCGCGCTGTACGACGAAAAGGGCGGCAAGATCACCGAGCCGCATGTGACCGGCCGGGTGTTCGTCGGCAGCGGGCTGAGCTTCCAGGGCTACACCGACGGGCGTAACAAGGAGATCATCGACGGGCTGCTCTCCAGCGGCGACGTCGGCCATTTCGACGAGGACGGCCTGCTGTTCATCGACGGCCGCGACGACGAAATGATCGTCTCCGGCGGCGAGAACGTCTTCCCGATCGAGGTCGAGAACCTCCTGGTCGAACGCGAGGACGTGATCGAAGCCGCCGTGGTCGGGGTCGACGATCCCGAGTTCGGACAGCGGCTGAAGGCTTTCGTGGTGCGGGCCGAGAAATCGGATCTGGACGTCGACGGCGTGCGCGAGTACGTCAAGGCCAACCTGGCCCGGTACAAGGTGCCGCGCGACGTGGAGTTCCTCGACGAGCTGCCGCGCAACGCGACCGGGAAGGTGCTGCGCAACAAGCTGCACTGAGGCGATCAGTACTCCCAGTCGATGCCGAAAACGCCGGGGCCGAAGTCGAGCGCGACGGCGTGGACGCCGTTGCCCTGGTCCGGTTTCAGTTCCTTCCGGTCCATCGGCGAGGTGCCTTGGCGCGAATATTGCCAGCACTTGGCCGGGACGGTGCCCGGGGCGAACCGGACCTCCAGCAGGTATTCGCGCACGGGACGCCGGAACTCGCGGTAATGCGTGTTCCGGCATTCCGGGTACGGCGGTCCGGGATTGGTCAGCGAGTACTCGATCAGATGCGTCTCGCCGCGGTCGATGGGCCGATCGAAGAGCAACTCGGCGACGGTGAGCCCGTGCTCATCGTCGACCTCGGCGCGGCCGACGTGACAGTTGCGCAGTGTGTTCAGTACCGGCGGCCCGGCCTCCGGATCGCCCTGGGCGTAGACGAGCAGCCAGCGGTCCTGCCCGTCCGCGCCCGCCTGGAACACCGCCCGCGCGGTCACCGCGCGTTGCCCGCCGTCCTCGGCGATCTCGCACAGGTCGTGCAGGCCGACGAGTTTCAGCTGATGGTGTTGTTCGAGCGCGTTGGGTGCACCGACCTTCTCCAGTAGCGCCTGGAGCGCCTCGAGCGGGAAGGTCAGCGGCTGCTCGGTGGTCGCCCGGCTGCGGCGTGACGACGCCCCGCGCGGCCGCGGCGGCGGCAGCAGGCTGAGCAGCGAACCGGCGGGGATCGCCAGGACCTCCTCGAGGACCCGGACCGCGGACAGCGAACTCTGCCGTTCCGGCTGACGTTTGCCCGATTGCCAGTAACTCAGCGCGGTCACGCTCACCGACGCGCCGCGCGCGAGGAGCCGGGCTTGGATACGGTCGAGACTCAGGCCGCTGGTGGCGATGGCCGATCTCAACGCGGTGGCGAACGCGGTACGCGGCTGGTCTTCATCGTCCGTGGTCACTCGGTCCGCCGCGCTCCCCGCCACCATATGCTGCCCGACCGCCCCCGTCTGCCGTTCCCTGACACCGCCCGGTTGATAACAACACGAATAACTTTAACAGTCTGAGGTAACGCTTCAGGGGCGCCTTCTGCCAGGCGAAAACGACTTTCCGGACCAGCGCCGTTACGCCTTATGGCCTAGTACTGGTAACTGTGAATCATTGCCCGGCCACCAGCGCACCGGCTTGCATGGCTCTCAACAACGATCATCCTCCCGGGTGATCCGCACGGCGCGGCAGGAAGGGAACCAGTGAGCAAGTCCCGGAAGAACCTGAAGTCCCGAAAGACCCGTAGCGGCCTCGTGGCGGGAGTCGCCCTCGCCGGTGTGACCGCGGCGGTCGCCACGTTCGGCGCGGGTGCGGCCAACGCCGAGCAGCAGGGCGAGATCCGCGGCGCGGGTGCGGCCAACGCGGTCGGCGGCAGCTACATCGTCGTCCTCAAGCCGACCGCGGTCGGCCAGGGCGTGGCCGCGGCGAACGAGATCACCGCGAACGTGGCCGCCAAGGCGCAGGGCCTCACCGGTCAGTACGGCACCACGCTGTCCCGCACGTTCGGCTCGGCGCTGAACGGCTTTTCGATCAAGGCCGACGAGGCCGCCGCGAAGCGTCTCGCCGCCGACCCGCAGGTCGCGTACGTCGTCCAGAACAAGACGTTCAAGATCAGCGAGACCCAGGACAACCCGCCGTCGTGGGGCCTCGACCGCGTCGACCAGGCCGACTTGCCGCTCGACAACAAGTACACCTACCCGACGAAGGCCGACAACGTCACCGCCTACGTCATCGACACCGGTGTCCGCGGCTCGCACGCCACGTTCGGTGACCGTGCGACCGGCGGCAAGGACTTCGTCGACAACGACGACACCCCCAACGACGAACACGGCCACGGCACGCACGTCGCCGGCACCATCGGCGGCACCGAGTACGGCCTGGCCAAGGGCGTCAAGATCGTCGGCGTCCGCGTGCTGGACGCCAACGGCAGCGGCACCACCGAAGGCGTCGTCGCCGGTGTCGACTGGGTCGCGGCGAACGCCAAGGGCCCGTCGGTCGCCAACATGAGCCTGGGCGGCGGCGCGGACGACGCCCTGGACGCGGCGGTCAAGGGAGCCATCGACAAGGGCGTGACCTTCGCGCTCGCGGCGGGCAACGAGTCCTCCGACGCCGGCACAACTTCGCCCGCCCGGGTGAAGGAGGCCATCACGGTGGCGGCCAGTGACAAGACCGACAAGCAGGCCAGCTTCTCGAACTACGGTTCGGTCGTGGACCTGTACGCGCCGGGTGTCGACATCACCTCGTCCTGGGCGACCGGTGACGACGCCAAGAACACCATCAGCGGTACCTCGATGGCCGCGCCGCACGTCGCCGGTGCCGCCGCGCTGTACCTCTCGGCGCACCCTGACGCCACCCCGGCCCAGGTCGCCGAAGGCCTGGTCGGCGCCGCCGCGGACGGCAAGATCAGCAACCCGACCGGCGGAACGGCGAACAAGCTGCTCCAGGTCAAGTAAGACCCTTTCGGACAGGCTGCCCCCGGCGTACTCCAGGCGCCGGCGTCCACGGGGAGGCGAGCCAGTGCNGATGGAATCCGGAACTCGCGTGATCAGGGGACGTAACTCCCGTGATCAGACGGACGACACGGCGTCGCCCGAGGTCGTGGGCCGTGTCGTCCACCCAAACACGCGTGTCGTCCACCTGATCACGCCAGTCACGCCCCTGATCACACGAGTCACGGGTTTGGGCACGTGGGTGACGGGAGGGGCGTGGCGGGTGAGGGGTTAGGAACGGGTCGGGCGGCGTAGGTGGTAGATGTCCATGATCCAGCCCTTTCGGGACCGGGCGGAGGCGCGGACGGTGCGGATTTCCGCGGCCAGGTCGGCGGACAGGGGACCGGACAGCAGGAGTTCATCGGGGGTTCCGAGGTATGCGCCCCAGTAGATCTCCAGGCCCGTGTCGACGAACTGCGAGAAAGTGCAGTTCGCGTCCAGCATCACGAAGACGTCGTCGACGTCCGCGGGCCAGCCGGCCTCAAGACGGCGGCCGGTCGTGACCAGGACCGGGCGGCCGATCTGGTTCATCGTGGTCCGGTGCCGGGACGTCAGCGCGGCCACACTGCTGACGCCTGGGATGACGTCGTACTCGAACTCGACGTTCCCCCTGACCAGTACGGCGTCCAGCAACGTCAGGGTCGAGTCGTAGAGGGCGGGGTCTCCCCACACGAGGAACGCGCCCCGCTCGTCGGGGCCCAGGGAAGCGATCATGCTTTCGTAGACGTCGGTCCGGAGCCGGTGCCAGTCGGCGACGGCCTTCCGGTAGTCGTCCGGAGTACGGTCGCGTTCTGGGTCCGGCGCCCGGACGACGCGGTAGCCGGGCCGTTCGACGAACCGGTCGAGGATCTCCTGGCGCAGCGCCGTCAGGTCCTGCTTCTCCGAACCCTTGTCGAGGACGAAGAACACATCGGTCTCGTTCAGCCGCCGGACGGCCTGGACGGTCAGGTGTTCCGGGTCGCCGGCGCCGATGCCGATGGCGGAGATCTTCCTCATTTCCGCAGTGTGCCCGCACCCTCTGTGCAAACCCCTACCCCCACGGGGTATAAAGGAAGTGATCGCTCCACCTGTCCTGTAGAGGAGTTCGTACCGATGGCCGAAGCCACCTACACCGTCAAGGGCATGTCCTGCGGGCACTGCGCCTCCTCCGTCACCGAGGAGGTCAGCGGGATCGCGGGCGTCAGCGCCGTGAACGTGGACGTCGCCAGCGGCAAGGTCACCGTCACCAGCGACGCGCCGCTGGACGTCCAAGCCGTCGACGCGGCCGTCACCGAGGCCGGTTACCAGCTCGTCTCGTGAGCACCGCCGTCAAGGTGTCGGCGTTCGCCGCGGCCCTGGTCGCGGTGTTCGCCGTCGCCTGGGCGATCGGTTCCGCCGTCGGGCCGCTGGAGGAGACGCCGGCACCGGCGCCGACCAGCGTGCACGAAGGCCATCACGAGGGCCACCCGGGAGGCACGCCGTGAGCGCCGCGACATCCCGGCGGGTCGAGCTGGCCATCGGCGGTATGACCTGCGCGTCCTGCGCCGCGCGGGTCGAACGCAAACTGAACAAGGTCGACGGCGTCTCCGCCACGGTCAACTACGCCACCGAGAAGGCGCAGGTCGACTTCCCCGCCGCGCTCTCGGTCGAAGACCTCGTCGGTGTCGTCGAGTCCGCCGGCTACACGGCTCAGCCGCCCAAACCCGACGAAGACGAAGACCAGACTGGCGCGCTTCGTACGCGTCTCGTCGTTTCGGCCGTGCTCGCCGTGCCGGTGATCGTGCTGGCGATGGTCCCGGCCTGGCAGTTCACCTACTGGCAGTGGGTCTCGCTGGCACTGGCCGCGCCGGTCGTCACCTGGGGCGCGTGGCCGTTCCACCGACCGGCCTGGACGAACCTCCGCCATGGCGCCGCCACCATGGACACCCTGATCTCACTCGGCGTCGTCGCAGCCACGCTCTGGTCGCTGTACGCCCTGCTGTTCGGCACCGCCGGGGTGCCCGGTATGCGGCACGGCTTCGAGCTGACCATGGACCGCGGGCACGGCGCGGGCAACGTCTATCTCGAAGTCGCCGCCGGGGTGACCACCTTCCTGCTCGCGGGCCGCTACTTCGAGGCCCGGTCCAAGCGCCGCTCCGGCGCCGCGCTGCGGGCGCTGCTCGAACTCGGCGCGAAGGATGTCGAGGTCCTCAAAGACGGCACAGAGAGCCGGGTCCCGATCGGCGCGCTGAAGACGGGCGACGAGTTCGTCGTGCGGCCGGGGGAGAAGATCGCCACCGACGGCGTCGTGACCGACGGCGGATCGGCCGTCGACCTGAGCATGCTGACCGGGGAAGCGGTCCCGGTGGAGGTCGGCGCCGGGGACACCGTCGTCGGCGGGACGGTCAACGCCGGCGGACGGCTCGTCGTCCGCGCCACCCGGATCGGCGCCGACACCCAGCTCGCGCAGATGGCGCGGCTGGTCGAGGACGCGCAGAACGGCAAGGCGCGGGTCCAGCGGCTCGCCGATCGGGTGTCGGCCGTGTTCGTCCCGGTGGTGATCGCGCTCGCGGTCGGCACGCTCGGCTTCTGGCTCGGAGCCGGCAGCGGAGCCGACGCCGCCTTCACCGCCGCGGTCGCGGTCCTCATCATCGCCTGTCCGTGCGCGCTCGGCCTTGCCACGCCGACGGCGCTGCTGGTCGGCACCGGCCGCGGCGCGCAATTGGGCATCCTCATCAAGGGGCCGGAGGTGCTCGAGTCCACTCGCGCCGTCGACACCGTCGTGCTGGACAAGACCGGCACGGTGACCGCCGGGACGATGAGCCTCACCGACCTGTTCGGCGGCGACGAGACCGAAGTCCTGCGCCTGGCCGCGGCGGTCGAGCACGCTTCCGAGCATCCGATCGCCCGCGCGATCGTCGCGGCCGCCGAAGAGCGGCTCGGCGAGCTGCCGCCGGTCGACGGGTTCCGCAGCGTCGAGGGCCTGGGCGTGCTCGGCGACGTCGAAGGCAAGACCGTACTGGCCGGGCGGCCCGCTCTCCTCAAGCAGCACGGCATCGCTGTCGGCGACGAGTATGCCCAGGTCAAGACGGCCGCTGAGGACCGTGGCGCCACCGCGGTCGTCGTCGCCTGGGGCGGCGAGACACGCGGTGTGGTCGTCGTCGCCGACACGGTCAAGCCGACTTCGGCCAAGGCCGTGGCGGAACTGAAAGCGCTCGGGCTCCGCCCGGTCCTGTTGACCGGCGACAACACCGGTTCCGCGAAGGCCGTCGCCGCCGAAGTGGGGATCGACGAGGTGGTCGCGGAGGTCCTGCCCGCCGACAAGGTCGACGTCGTCAAGCGGCTGCAAGCCGAAGGCCGCGTGGTCGCCATGGTCGGCGACGGCGTCAACGACGCGGCCGCGCTCGCGCAGGCCGATCTCGGTCTCTCGATGGGGACCGGGACGGACGCCGCGATCGAGGCCGGTGATCTGACCCTGGTCCGCGGAGACCTGCGCGCCGCCGTGGACGCCATCCGGCTTTCGCGCCGCACGCTCGGCACGATCAAGGGCAACCTGTTCTGGGCGTTCGCCTACAACGTCGCCGCGCTGCCGCTGGCCGCGCTCGGCCTGCTCAACCCCATGATCGCGGGGGCCGCGATGGCGTTCTCCTCGGTGTTCGTCGTCACCAACAGCCTGCGGCTACGACGGTTCCGCGGGAACGCCTGATCAGGACCGGACCAGCCGGGCGATGGCGTCGGACGCCTCCCGGACCTTGAGGTCGGCCTCTTCACCACCCGCGGCGGCGGCGTGGACCACGCAGGTGGCAAGGTGCTCGTCCAGGAGTTCGAGGGAGAACGACTGCAGCGCCTTCGTGGCCGCGGACACCTGCGTCAGGATGTCGATGCAGTACTTGTCCTCCTCCACCATCCGCTGCAAGCCGCGGATCTGTCCCTCGATCCGGCGCAGGCGCTTGAGATAGGCCTCCCGCTCGGTGCCGTAGCCCGTCATTCNCGACGCGCCACCACTCGGTGGACGTTCCCGGAGCTGCATCGTTGCTGGCCACGACCGCAAAGCTACTCCGTATCGAACACATGCGCTAGCTCAAATGGCCCTACGTGGAAAATTGCCAGAAAATGGCAACTGCGAAGGCGCTTTAAAGCGACGAAGCGCCTTAAGGGTGCGAAGCAGCTACTGAAAAGACTGCAGGCCGAGAGGTGGTCGCAATCAGCCGACTAATTGCGACCACCTCGGACCGGGCTCACGCGGCGCGGTGGATGACGATGTCGTCGAGTCGCGTGCGCGCGTGGACCTTGACGCCGCCGCCCTCGGCGACGGAGTTGCGCACGGAACCCTTGGTGCTCTTGGCATCCACCGACGCGGTGTCCCCGTCGACGCCGACCTCGATACCGCCGGACGCGTTCGCCAGCTCGACGGAACCGCGCGACAGCCGTCCGACGCGGATCGGGCAATCGGCGGCCTGTGCGACGACGTCGCCGTCTGCGCGGTCGATGTCGAAACTCCCGCTCGAACCGGAGAGGTCGACGTCGGACCGGGCGTGCCCGATCCAGACCTTGCCGGTCGCACCCGAGTACTTGACGACGCCGCCTGCCTCGCCGATCCGCACCCCGGCCGAGCCGCCTTCGAGGTCCGCGGTCCCGTCGACGTGCCCGATCGCGACTTCACCGGCCGAGAGGTTGCCTCGTACCGCCGTGACGCGGTCGATCCGGACCTGACCCGACGACATTTCCAGCGAGCAGTCGCCGAACCGCCCTTCCGCGCTGACGTCCGACCAAGCCGTGTTCAGTACCAGCTGTGAACCGGCGGGCACCTCGACGGTGATCGCGACCGAGCCTTCCTTGCCGCCCGCCTTCTTCGTCTCGATCGACAGCTTCCCGTCGTCGAAGGCGACCTTGGTGTTCGCGGCGACCTTCACGTCCGACTTGCTCGCGGCGTCGATCGGCTCGACCAGCACCACCGTGTCCTGGCGGTCGCTCGCGGCGACGCGCACCCGGGCACCGGCGATGGTCAGCGTGGCGGTGATCGGCTCCGGCGTGGGGAAAACAGACATCTCGAACTCCTCGGTGGTGGTGATCTCTCTTGGTGAAAGCAACGATCACCGACCGGCCTGACACCGGACCGCCACGGCGCTGACACGCCGGGGACACGGTCTGGCCGGTACCGGTCACGACGGCCCGGTCCTCGTCGAGCGGCCGGAGAATCACCCGAAGGGAACGGAGGGCCGATGTCCGTCGACATGGATATCACCACGGTGAACCGGATCGGGGCACAACTCGTCGCGATCGGCGACGACATGGAACGCGAGTGGGGCAAGTTCCGGCGGACCGTCGAAACCGAGCGGGCCGGGATCGGCGTCGACCCGCTCGGCACGGCTTTCCTCGGCGAATACCGGCCGTCGGAGATCTCGGTGCTGAGTCACGCCGATCCGCTCCCGGCGCTGTGGCAGGCCGACGGCTACGGGGCGAAGATCTCCGCGGCGACCTACGCCCAGGCGGATCGGGACGCTGCCTCCGGGTTCGGGAAGTAGGGCCGGATGGTCGTGCCGCCGCCGAACAACGCCCACGGATTGTGGGCGGCCGTCAGAGCCGAGATCGAAGCGGTCCGGGGGAGCCGGGAGCCCGCGATGGCCTGGCCCGACACCGACGAGGACAAGGTCCAGGCGCTCGCAGTCGCCTGGCGTGACGCCTCACTGGCGTTCACACCGGTCCGGGTCGAGCCGAACGACATTCGGGACGCGTGGCGGGACAAGGCCGGCGAGATGTTCGCGCAGCGCGTCGAGGGCACGATACGCACGACCACCAACGTCAGGACGAGCTGTCAGCAGCTGTTCGACCACGTCAGCCGGTTCGCGTCGCTGGTCGCGCAAGTGAAGCAGGCCATCCGCGCGACGGTCGACGACCGGGAGCAGCCCTACGCGAACATGCGGGACGAAGGGGAACGGCGCGATTTCGTCCTCGTCGTGGCCAACGCGGTCCGGGACCTGCTCACCGCGGGCGTCGCGTCGGTCACCGGTCTCGATTCGGGCGTCACCACTCAGAACCCTTCGGAGAACCCGGGCGCCGAATACGACGCCATTCTCGCGTTCATCACCGACGAGATGGTGCGCAACGGGCAGTCGACGGATATCCGGAACATCCGAGATCTCTTGCAGGACAAGGTGAATCCCTTCACCTCGATCGGTGACAAGGTCGAGGCGCTCAAGGAGTGGTACGACCTCGTGAACACCGGCGCCCAGTGGGACCACAAGGGCAGGATCCTGGACATGACCACGGGGGACAACACGTTCACCCCGCTGCCGGGGCTGCAGGGACAGATCCGGTACGACGTCTGGTCCAACATCCACTACGGATACGTCGGCACCGTCGGCGGAATCGACGAATGGACCCTGCACGCCGGCGCCAACGCCGCCGATTGGAAGGACGGCCATCCCACCGATCCCGCCGACCAGGCGTCCGTGCAACTGGGTATCGATCTCGCGCACGAGTACGGTCCGGGCGCGCTGACCCCGGAGGCCGTCACCAAGGCGATCCTCGATCGCCGCGACAGACTCGAGCAGGCAGGCGCCATCCGGCCGCTGTGAGCCTGGCCCCTCGCGCAGAGCGCGGAAAGCACCGCGAACAGACCTACGCACACCAGCCACAGCCGCGTCGTCCCGAAGCGGCGGCTCGCCCAGCCGCTCACCGGCACCATCGCGGCGAGTGCGAGCAGATAGCCGGTGGCGATCCACTGGGCGGTACCGAGCGGTNCACCGCATCGCATGCGGTGAAGGGCCCCTTCAGCTCTTTCTAGACCCCGGCCTGCGAGTCGAACTCTCGGGCGGCCAGCGCCCGCACGATCCCGGCCCGGCCTTCCGACACGAGACGGCGCAGCGCCGCCGGGTGCTCCCCGGCCAGCCACTCGTCCGACGCTTCCACCGTCGACGGCTCGACGGCCCACGACGGGTACAGCCCGACCACGGTCGGCTGCGCCCGCTCGCTGGACCGCCGCTGCCACACCTCGTCGATGACCTCGAAGTAGCGCGTCACGTAGCCGCCGAGCAGGTGCTTCTGACCGGGGTGGGAGAAGCCGGTGATGAGCGAGTCGCTGACCGCGTTCGGCAGCTCGTCGTCGTACACCGCCCGCTGCCACGCGTCGGCCTTCGCTTCCTCGGTCGGCCGCAGCGCCCGCGAGCGCTCCGCCTGACGTCGTCCGGCGGCGGTGTCGTCCTTGGTGAGTTCCGCGTCGATCTCGGGGTTCTCCGCCTTGCCATGCGCGACCAGCGCGTGCAGCAGGCGCCAGCGCAGGTCGGTGTCGACGGTCAGGCCCTCCAGCGGCGCCGTGCCGTCGAGCCAGCCCGCGATGATCGCCAGCGTCTTGTCGTCGAGCACGCATCCGGCGAGCGAGTTCACGAACGCCAGCTGGTGGTCCGAACCGGCCTCGGCGCCCTGCGCCAGCTCCAGCAGCCGCGCGGAGAACTCCGGCCAGCCCTTGTCCGCCGCCCACGCCGGGTTCGCGTACGAGTTCAGCGCCGTCTGCGCCTGCAGCAGCAGCCGCTGCACCACGCCGACCTCGGTCTCGGTGTGCACGCCGCGCTGCACCAGGGTGACGAAGTCGCGGGCCTTGAGCTCGGCCTCGCGCGTCATCTCCCACGCCGAGAGGGGGAGGAGAGGGGGAGGAGAGGGGGAGGAGAGGGAAAGGGCCGACTCGCCAGCCTACCTTCGATGATCGACTCGGGGTTCCGGCGAAAAGGCTAAATCGAGGCCCTTGCGGTCGCGTGGCGCGCGTCACCGGCGTCACTGTCACGTCCGCGCGGGCCGTCTCGTCCATTCGGTGATCGCAACCGCACGAGGAGGACACCATGCCGCGTATTCCCGCCGTGAAGACCGCCGAAGCCGGCTTCCTGCTGAAGCTGTTCTACAAGTTCGCCGGCAAGCGCTTCGGCGCCGTGCCCGAGCCGATGGCCGTCTACGCGCACCACCCGGCGCTGCTCCGGGCGAACGGCATGCACGAAATGATGGCGGAGAAGGCCAGCAAGACGCTGCCGTCGAACGTGCGCGAGCTGGCCGTGTACCGCGTCGCGACCCAGCTCGGCTGCTCGTGGTGCATCGACTTCGGGACCATGCTGCAGCTGCACGAGGGTCTCGACATCGAACGGCTGAAGAACATCGACGACTACGCGAAGTCGCCCGCGTTCACCGACCAGGAACGGCTCGCGCTCGCGTACGCCGACGCGATGACCGCGAGCCCGGTGACCGTCACCGACGAGCAGGTCGCCGAGCTGGAACGGGAGTTCGGCCGCAAAAGCGTGATCGAGCTGACCTACCAGATCGGCCTCGAGAACATGCGTGCCCGGATGAACAGCGCGCTCGACATCACCGCGCAGGTCGCCGAGCTGGAACGGGAGTTCGGCCGCAAAAGCGTGATCGAGCTGACCTACCAGATCGGCCTCGAGAACATGCGTGCCCGGATGAACAGCGCGCTCGACATCACCGCGCAGGGCTTCACCTCGGGTGACGCCTGCAAGATCCCGCTTCNCTACCTTCAGGGTAGGCAAGGAGGCCTTCACTACCTGACCCACGATCAGCCGCAGTCAAACCCAGTCAGTAGGTACCTAAGGCACTCTTGGCCCTGACCCGAATCGCCACTCACGACCTGTCCGCGGACCCGTCCGTGCCGAATACCTGGCATGAAGACTTCGCGGGCCGACCGGGAACCACGCCTCCCTCTCTTCGGGGCGGCGCTGATCGGTGTCGTGGCCCTCGCCGCGGCACTGGCGGCCGGTCATCTGGTGGCCGGGTTCATCAGCGCCAACGCCTCGCCGTACCTCGCGGTCGGCAACGGGGCGATCGATCTGACACCGGTGGAGCTGAAGGACTTCGCGGTCCGGACGTTCGGTGTCTACGACAAACTCGTGCTGCTCGCCGGGATGGCCGTCGTGATGGTGCTCGCCGCCGCCGTGGCGGGAATCGTCTCGCGCCGGTCACCCGTTCCGGGGGTCGTGCTGATCGCCGCCTTCGGTTTGCTGGGCGGACTCGCCGTGTCGCAGCGTCCCGACCTCTCCCTGGTCGCGCTGCTCGCGCCGCTGGCCAGCCTGATCGCCGGGGTCGGCGTCTTCCTCTGGTTGCATCGCCTGGCCTCGGCCAGGTCGCGGGCCGAAGAGGAGACCTCCGGCGCCGCCCCGTCCCGCAGGTCGGTGCTGCTGGCCGGAGCCGGTGCCGTCGTCGCCGCGGGTGCGGCGGGGGCCGGAGGGCAGCTTCTCTCCGGCACGCGAGACGCGGAGTCTTCCCGTGCGGCCGTCGGGCGGCTCGTTCCCGCCGAGCCGGCGCCGCCGATCCCGGCCGACGCGGATTTCGCCAAACTGGGCACGCCGACGTTCCTCACCTCGAACCGTGACTTCTACCGCGTCGACACCGCGCTGTCGGTGCCGCAGGTCCGCGCCGAGGACTGGAGCCTCCGGCTGCACGGCATGGTGCGCAACGAAAAACGGTTCGGCTACGACGACATCCGCAACCGGCCGCTGATCGAGCGCACCATCACCATGACCTGCGTGTCCAACGAGGTCGGCGGCACCTACGTGTCCACGGCGAACTTCATCGGCGTCGACCTCGGGGACCTGCTGCGGGAGGCCGAAGTCCTGCCCGGCGCGGAACAGATCTTCTCCACCAGTGTCGACGGCTGGACGGCGGGCAGCCCGGTCGTGGCCGCGCTCGACCCGGAGCGGGGCGCGATGCTGGCGATCGGGATGAACGGCGAACCGCTCCCGGTCGAGCACGGTTTTCCCGCGCGAATGGTGATCCCCGGCCTCTACGGCTATGTTTCGGCGACGAAATGGGTCCAAGACCTGGAGATCACCACCTGGAAAGCGCGCCGCGCGTACTGGCTCGACCGTGGCTGGGGTGAACAGGCCCCGATCAAAACGCAGTCCAGGATCGACAGCCCGAAAGGATTCGAAACGGTACCCGCGGGCAAGGTCCGGATCTCGGGCGTGGCGTGGGCGCAGTACACCGGTGTCGAGCGGGTCGAAGTCCGGCTCGGCGCGAACGGGAACTGGCAGCCCGCAACACTTTCCCGCGAGGTGGGCGTCAACACCTGGCGGATGTGGTGGACCGAATTCGACGTCCCGGCCGGAAGTCATCAGGTCACCGTCCGGGCTGTGGACAAATCCGGCTACACCCAGACCGACGCCCGTGCGGGAACCGTTCCGGACGGCGCGACGGGCTGGCATGTCATCAGTTTCACCGCACGGTGATCGGCGTCACTCGAAAGAGTGGCAATCCGATTTCGCAGTAGGTCCGAATACCCGGCAAGAGTCCGAAAAACAAATGGAGTGATTTTCCGTGAGCAAGCTTCGCGTCGCAGGAATCGGTTTCACCGCGGTCACCGCGCTGGCACTGGCCGCCTGCAGCAGCAACGACAGCGCTTCGTCCGGCAGCTCCAGCAGCGCCCCCGCGCCCGCCCCGTCCTCGTCGATGTCGGCCCCGATGTCCAGCGCCGCTTCCGGTGACGGCGTCACCACCAACGCCGACGTGTTCGGCCCCGCTTGTTCCCAGCTGCCGCAGGGCAGTGCGCCCGGTTCGCTGGACTCGATGGGCCCGCAGCCGGTCGCCAGCGCCGCCTCGACCAACCCGCTGCTGACCAAGCTGGTCGCCGCGGTGAAGGCCACCAACCTGGTGGACACGCTCAACAGCCAGCAGGCCATCACCGTGTTCGCCCCGGCGGACCCCGCNGCGACCAGCCCGCTGAAATCGACAGGCGTGTAAGCGCGCCGCCGCAGTTGGCCGAAGGAAGGGGGCCTTCACGCGCGACTGGCGGCCGCGAGCAGCAGGGCGAGGGCGACCGTGATCGCCTGACCGAACAGGGCGTTGCGGGCTTTGCGCTGTTCCGCACGGGTGGGCCGGTTCATCACGAATTCCCCCGATTTCGAGTGCTTTCCTTACCGGGCAAGTGTTCCGCGACCCGCGTCGGGGCACCTCCCGCCTCGGTGGGGTTTTTCTACGCCGAAAGTCGCAGCCTTCCCCTAGGGGTGCTCGCGGCGTACCCTCGGACGCTCCTCGAACCCCATGCCGGGAGAGTCGATGGGACGCCACGCCACCACCCGGACCCGAAGACGGATACTGATTCCACTGCTGGCGGTCGTGCTCGGCGCGGCCACGTGGGTGGCGGTGGCCATGGCGAGGTCCGAACCCGCCTGCGAGCCCGTGCGGGTGGTCGTCGCCGCGTCGCCCGACATCGCCCCCGCGGTCACCGAAGCCGCCCGGGCCCTCGATCTCGCCTGCGTCGCCTTCGACGTGCAGCCCCGGGAATCCGTCCAAGTGGCGGAAGAGCTGTCCGGAACCGCGCCCAAGCCCCAAGCCTGGATCCCGTCCTCGACGCTTTTCCTCAGGCGAGCCGACGGTGCTCCCGCCTCAGGCCCGTCGATCGCCAGTTCGCCGGTGGTGCTCGCGGTCGCGGAGCCGGTCGCGCGGGCGCTCGGCTGGCCGCGCAAGTCGCCGACCTGGCCGGAAGTACTCGGCCACGCCGGAATCGTCGCGGGAATGCCGGATCCGGTACGCGATCCCGCCGGGGTTTCCGCACTGGTGGCACTCCGCGAGGTCACGAAGGGCGCCTCGGATCCGGCCGCCGCGTACGTCGCTTCGCTGCGGAAGTTTTCCGCCACCACGTCCGGCGCGACGGTGTTCCCCGCGGCGGAGAACGTGGTGCTGCGCCACAACTCCGGGCTTCTCGAAGGCGGGACCGCGCTGGTGGCCGTGTACTCACCCGACGCTCCAGCGCTCGACTACCCGTTCGTCGAGGTCGCGGGGGCGACCCCGCAGCAGGGCAAAGCCGTCGCGGAACTGAAACGCACCCTGCTCTACGGTGCCGCGACGGGCCCGCGGTCCGAGCTGCGTGCCCCTGGCGGGCAAGCGTTGCGGCTCATCGAAACCGATCGACGCGTCGAGACTCAAGGCCAGCGCAGTGCCGAGATCCCGGCCGCCGAGGAGGTCGCCAAAACGCTCAGTCAGTGGGCCGGGGTGAACGCGAGTGCCCGGGTCCAGGTGTTGATCGACGTGTCCGGCTCGATGAGCGCGCCGGTCCCGGGAACCGGCAAGTCCCGCCTGCGGATCACGCTGGAGGCGGCGGAGAACGGTTTGCATCTGTTCAAATCCACGTCACAGATCCGTTTTCTGGCCTTCGCGACCAAAGTGGACGGTGAGCGGGACTACCGGGAGATCCTGCCGATGGCGCCGGTCCGTCAGCAGTTGGCCGCCGTCGACCGGTTGCGCGCCGTCCGCGCCGTGCCGGACGGGCAGACCGGGCTCTACGACAGCGTCTTCACCCCACCTGTCAACCTCACCCAAGATCAACTTAAGCTACGTGACATTGGGGCGACCCCGGCGCCGCGGGCGAGCGACCACCACCGCGCGGGCGGCCCGTCATGATCGTGGCCACCGAACACCACGATCATGACTCCGGTGACGATCGCACCGGTGCGCAGCAGGAACGTGACCGTGCGCGCGGCGGTCACCGGGGGAAGTCGCCGACGGCGTCTTCGACCAGGGGACACAAGGGACAGGGCGTCTGGTTCGACAGGCGTTTGTGCGGACCGCGTCACCTCGACACCTCGCACACGGACCCCTCCCTTGCGCATTTTGGCGCAATCGCTCGGCCAAACGAGGTGGCCGGGTAGAGTTCGCCGTCGGCGGGCTCGCCTGTCGTCATGGGCGCACGGGTTAATCGCGAACAGTGTTCCTTCTTGCGGAATATTTCACATCGGTCAGTGACGAATATTCGCCATGCGGAAATCTTTAGCTGTTCATGGAATTCTGCAATGCTACTGAGGTCATATTAAAAATCGGCCGATACGGGAGGAGTAATGCCGATGAAATGGCAAGTTCGCGGCCGTTCGACCGTCGCGCTCACGGCTGGTTTCGCGCTCATGTCGGGTGGGTCGGCGCTGGTGGCGCCAGAGGCGGCGGCTGATCGCAAGGACCTGGGGGAAATCAGGGTGTGCAAGCAGGTTCGCGGTTTTGAAGACGTGAAGGGGAAGTTCAGATTCATCATCCGTCAACCTGGCGAAGGAAAGATCGCGGAGTGGCTGTTGCGCGGCTGGGAGTGCCGCTCGGAGTCAAAGCTTGCTGTTGGCAGTTATCAGGTGAGGGAACGGGACATGCCCAAGAACTGCGAGGTCGTCAACATCAGGGTGCAGGGACCTTTCGAGCGCATCAATGTCAAGAGAGCCACCGCCGTGGTCAAGGTTGTGAAGGACAGGGTCACCACGGTCACCTTCGTCGACCACTGCCGGAAGGATTAGCCGCGGTCCGCGAGTTCCCGCCGGTGGGGACTCGCGGTATCACATGGTGATGGACCGCGGTGCCAAGGCTGGTCCCCGCGGGTCGAAGGCGGGAGATCACCATCGGGTCCGCTCCGAACCTGGGACGTTTGCCGCGGGACCGGAGTGGATCTGCGCGCGAGAGCCGGAGGTCAAGGATGTCTGCTGGCCGCTTCGACGTCGATGGACAAGTCCTCGCCGTGATCAGGGCGGGTCTTGCGCGAGAATGCGGCTTCATCACGCCTCATGTGGCTTGGATTCGAGGGAAATTCACCTTCAGTGAACGGCCGGCGCCGGGATCAGGTGGCCGTGCCACGTGTCTGCAAGGGTTTCAGTCCTCTCCGGGGTGACCGGTTCCTTGTAGGTGTCCTCAGCCGGCGGGGCCTCGTAAAGGAAAATGATCAAGAATCCGAATGCGCCGGCCGGATCCGTCTTGGTGCCTGTCCATTCGAATCGCAGCTCCAGACAGTATCACCGTTTCCTCCAGCCAAGCCAGGTATGCATTATTCTTGATGGGAAGCGCTGGACCTTCTGCTGAACGGCCGCCGGTAATACACTTCTCGAATGCGTAGCAGATCTCGAGTCGTCGCCGTGGTCAGCGTAGCTGTCACGCTGGCGATTGTCCTGGTGGTGATCTTCAAGCTCGGACGCGGTCCTCAGGAATCGTCCAGGGGCCTCGATCTGGCCCCGCATATCTCGTCCTTCGTCGCCGGACTTGATGCAGAACGACCGTATCGGTCACCGAATGTGGCTGAACGCCGTGCTGGGGCCGATGGGTTCACCGCGCTCCTCGACCGCGGGGAGGCGACCGGATCCCGGCTTGACGAGCTGGGATTTTCCGTTCATGACGGTGTCGACTCGGCGACCGGCCGAGGTTACACGCTCGTGATGAACGAACCTGAATCCGAGCGTGCCTGGGGCGTCTACCTGATCGATCGTTCAGCACCTCCGTCGATCGTTGTCGAGATACCGCATCCCAACTCGGATCTGCGCACCGAACAGATGGGATTGTCCTACTTCAGAATGGTCCCCGGTGCGGTGCTGCTGATGGCGGGAGCTCACCGGCGCGCCGGTACACAAGCGGATGTCGCGCATCGGGAGAATTCCATGTTTCACGCCATCGCCACGGAATTGGCCGAACGCGGGTACGGTCAAATTCAGCTCCATGGATTTCACGACTCGAGCCAACCCGGCAAGGATATCGTGCTCTCCACCGGGGCGGCCGAGGTCGATGACATGGCGTTGGGCGTGGCCGATCGGCTGACGGCGGCCGGATTCGCGCTGTGTCATGCCTGGACTGAATCGTGCCGCGGCCTCGAGGGTGACACCAATGTGCAGGGAAAGATGGCGGCTGCCAAACGCACGGCTTTCGTGCATATCGAGGTGAGTAGCACAATTCGCGCCGATGAACGCGGCAGGGAGGCCGTGGTAAGCGCCCTTGTCGCCGCACGTGCCGCGAGATACTGAACCACGGTCCCCTGCCCCAGGAGGACACTCGCGTGCCCCAACTGGCGGAGGTAGGGCGGCTGACGTCGTCGACGGGCCACGGAAGCAGGCCCGTGGCCTCGCTGAGTGCACCCTCACCACCTCGACGTGTGACGGCGAGTAGTGGTCATTGTCGAGATTCCGCCGACGATTCCTGTAACCAGGGGCCAGAGAACCAGGTCATCATGCGTTGACGAAGTCGACCGACGGATGACAAAGGAGGGCAGACGTGCCGGGCGGATGAAGGCGATACAGCCTGCAGTCGACGCCCGATCCATGTTCTCTGTGTTTTCTTGGAAACGAGGGTGTTATGCAGGCCCATTTGAATCCGCTGGCTGGTGGTGTTCTACGCAGCCGCCCGTGTCTGTTCCTGATAGTGCTCAGCCTTCTCCTCACCATGATCGTCGTAGGTGGAGCGTCGGCAGAGCAGTCCGTCGCCACTCGTGCGGACAGGCTCGCGAGTGGCGACGAGCAGTCGCATCGCGTGACCTTGCTGACCGGTGACGTCGTCACCTACTTCGAACGTGCAGGCGGCCAAGCAGGAGTGTCGATCGAGCCGGCTCCCCGGCCCGGGGAGCCACCCATCTTTCTGACCAGGACCGATTCGGACGGCTTCTCTGTGATCCCCTCGGATGTGGAGCCTTACCTGGTATCCGGTGCGATCGACCCGGACCTGTTCGACATCAAGGAACTCGTCCGTCAGGGTTTGACCGATGCCAAGACCGGGAAGCTGCCGGTGATAGTGAGCTACGGGAATGACACGCCTGCCGAGGTCGTCGCCCACCAGGCGGATGCCTTTCCCGCGAGCGACCGGACGCTGACCCTGTCCACCATCAACGCGGCGGCCGTGAAGGTCCGCCGCGCCGAGGCGGGAGCGTTCTGGCGGGCGTTGGTCGGCCAAGGTGGTAACCCAGAGGCGTTCAGCGGTGACGTGAAGATTCGCCTCGACCGCAGGGTCAGGGTGAACTTGGACGAGAGCGCGGCGCAGATCGGTGCTCCCCAGGCTTGGCGGGCAGGACTCGACGGCAGCGGCGTCACCGTTGCGGTGCTGGACACCGGTATCGACGCCGCGCACCCTGATCTGGCGGGCAAGATCGCGGGTTCGCGGAACTTCACCACGGACCCGGACACGAATGACGGGTACGGCCACGGCACGCATGTGGCCTCGATCATCGCCGGATCGGGCACGGCGTCGGCGGGCAAGTATCGCGGCGTGGCCTCGGGGGTGAAGCTGCTCAACGCCAAGGTTCTCGACAGCGCGGGCTATGGCGAGGAATCACAGCTCATGGCCGGTATGGAGTGGGCGGCTCGGTCCGGAGCACGAGTGATCAATCTGAGTCTCGGCGCGGGCCCTTCGGCCGGTGGTGACCCGCTCAGCGAGATGGCTGACAAGCTGACCGCGGCGACCGGCGCGCTTTTCGTGGCCGCCGCGGGTAACTCGGGCGGGATCGCCATGGTGGAGACTCCGGCGGCGGCGAGTACGGCGCTCGCGGTGGGCGCTGTGGACAAGGCGGACAAGACGGCCCGATTCTCCAGCAAGGGGCCGCGGCTGACCGACGCGATGGTGAAACCCGAAATCGTTGCGCCGGGCGTGGGCATCGCGGCTGCCCGCGCCAGCGGAACCAACATCGGGGAACCGGTGGGTGAGCGTTACACGCGGCTCTCCGGTACGTCCATGGCCACACCGCATGTTGCCGGAGCGGCGGCCATTCTCGCCCAGAAGCACCCGCAATGGCGGTCGAGCGAGCTGAAGGCGATGCTCACCTCGACGGGTAAGGACGTCGGTGTCGCCTGGTATGAGCAAGGCGCAGGCCGAGTCGACATTCCCAAGACACTGGCGAGCACGGTGCTCGCACCGTCGGCGATCTCCTTCGGCCGCCTACCTGGTTCGGCGGGTAGCGCGAAAGTGAAGCGTCCGGTGACCTACACCAACCTCTCCGACCGCGCCGTCACGGTTTCGCTCGAAGCTTCCGTAACGACGTGGAAAGGTGAGCCGGCGCCTGCCGGCATGGTCACGCTCGATTCCGACACCCTCGTCGTGCCCAGCGGCGGCAAGGCCACCGCCACGGTGACGATCGATCCCGCCGTCGGCGGGGGATCAGGTGCCTATGGCGGTGTGGTCAGGGCGAAGGCCGCTGATGGCAAGGCTGACGTCAAGACACCGATCAGCTTCTACAAGGAGCCCGAAAAGGTCTCCTTGACCGTGAAATTGATCGACTCCCAGGGCAAGGCTCCTGGGGCGCAATCACTGACCGTCGTTCGTGACGACTACGACTGGAGCAATTGGAAGAACAACGATCCGTTCCTTCCGCCCGTCTACTCGGTGACGGTGCAGGGAGGCACCGGCACCATCTCAGTGCCGCATGGGCACTATTCGGTGACGGCCACGATCGCCGAGCGAAGGGGGCAGACGCGGCGTGCCAGCCTGCTTGTCGCGGCCGGCTTCCCTGTTCACAAGCCCAGCACCGTCGCCCTGGACGCGCGCGCCACAGTGCCGATGCAGATCCAGACCCAGGAACTCACCGACACTCGAGAGCGGTTCACCTCGGTACATCGCACCATCCCCGGCGCGCCGGTCGCTTTCGCGAGTGGTGTTCTCACGTCCGGAGCCGGATGGAAGATGTTCGTCACACCGGCCACCCCAGCCGGGCGCGGAACGGTGGGGTCACAGGACTATCTGACGCTAGGCCAGGCACTGGTCAGCCTGCGAGTCCGAACGCGGGCCGGCGAGCAGATCCTGCATCCCGAGTACGATCCCGCCGCGGTCGCCGGCGAAAACGCCGGCGAGCGGCAGGTGGCGGTGCCGGCTTCGATGGCTGCGTCCGGCTTCGAACCCACCAAGGTCCTGGACATGCTGACCGGTGGCAAGGTTCGGCTGTCACTGGACCGGCCGGAAAGCGACCGGCTTGAGCAGTTGATCCGCGGCGGTGATGCTCTCCTTCTGCTGAGCAGCCGGAAACAGCCGGAATACATGTACAACGTCTACTTCCGTGATCGGAACGGCGTGCCCGCGCAGCATGTCAACAAGGTCGATCGTCGGCGGATGTTGGCCATCGACACCCGCTATCACGGCGACCGCGCAGATCTGGTGTACCGGAAGAGGTGGTTCGCCTTGCCCACGGACGGCCCGTCCAGCATCGCGCTCAGCGGGACCCAGTTCCAGGGGCAGGGCAAATGGACGGAGTACGTCGGGCCCGCCGACGACACGGTGTTCTGGAAGCGGTACGTCACTCAGATGGCACCGGGTAAGAACGGCGTGCCGGACTTTTCGACAACCTTCACCATGATCGCGGAAAACATCTTCGCGAATGCCGGACGCGCACCGGAGGAAAGATGGTTCCAGTCACCGATTCGTGGTGGCGCGGCAGACCACAACCCAGGCGCCTTCCCCGTACTGTGCTCGCTGTGCCGCGGCGACAACGGAGAGTTCTTGCCTGCCGCCCAGTGGATGGATTCCACGTCGGGGCACTACAGCGAGCCCTGGCAGTCCGGGGAGTACCTCAGTAAGGTCACCTTGCGCCAGGGTGGTGAAGAGATTCCTGCCATGCGGCGCCCGGACCTGCCCATCCCTCTCTTCCAGCTCGACAGACGAACGGGGACCTTCCGGCTCGATTCGGAGGACACCGTGCCGGACCGTCCGGTGTTCGGCTGGCCGAACAAGGCAGTGCACCGCCTGACACCGCGGATCAGTACGACATCGACGTTCAGGTCGGCTCCCCCGGAGGCAATCCCGCCCGGGTATGGCTGCCTCGACGACTGGCGGAAATGTAGCTACCAACCGCTCATCACCATTGGTTACCAGCTCGGGCTTGATCTGCTCAACCAGGCGCCGGCCGGCAAGCTCCATGTCTTCGACGTCACGGCTGGACACCATCACGGTGCAGAGGGAGCGGGCCGCATCAACGAGTTTCGGCTCTGGTACTCGACGAATGACGGCGCCAAATGGGACCGAGCGGAGGTGGTTCGTTCTGCTGACGGCCGTTATTCGGTACGGGTTGCGCATCCGAGGCTCGGTGAGACATCGGGGTTCGTCTCGCTTCGTGCTGAAGCTTGGGACACAGCCGGGAATCGGATGAGTCAAACTCTCGAACGGGCGTACGCGCTTACGGAACACCCCGCTCCATAACGCCACTGTATCCGGTCGCCGCGCGATGGAGACGTGGTCCTCCTCGCGCGGTGACCGGTGTGCTGAGACCCGGCGAACATCTAGAACTGGAACACCGGCCCAGTGCTGGTGCGGAGAATGCACTGGTTCCGGTAGGTGTGGCTGAAATACACCGGTGTACCTCGCCACTCGCCCATCGCGGTGACCTTGACCGGAGCGTAAAGTCCGCTACAGGGCTTGCCGGGCTTACCAGGTAGCTTGTCAAGCTCACCGTGGGCGACATCGAGATCATGGCAGGCGCCGGTTCCGTAGGGATGGTTGCCGCCGGTCGGGTCGCAGTACAGGTAACGAGTGCGCGCGACCGACCCGGTCGGCCCGTCGGATACCTTCAGTTCCATTTGTATGAAATGCTTCGACCGTTGATGCGGTAGTTCGGCCACGGTCGCGGTGCCGGTGGCACCGGCGGTCCCGGTGTGTGAGATAAGGATCATGGCCAGCAAAGGCCAAAGAGCGTATTTGTAGATCACTTCGAATCTTCGCCCTTCTTCCCGTCCACGTGTTCACGCCTGACGATCGGATGACACTCGCGCAAGGACAGGCTGTCTCCAGTGCCTCGCCTCCACTATGTTTCGCGGTGCGTCGGCGGATCTCACGCGATTAACTCGGATGGCCCCCGCCGCTTGCGCCATACAGTCGAACGGCCGAGTGGAACGAGGGTCCTAAGGCCCTGGCCTTTTCGTTCAGGTAACGTTAGCGTTCCTTCATGAAGCGGTCCTGTCTTGTATGCGGACGCTCGTGGAACAAATACGTTGACTGAAATTCTCTGTACGGGAGCGATCGTTGATGCAGGTCTGGGATCACCTTGACCTGAGGAGTGTTGCGGCGGTTGGGGGGACGTCATGACCGCCTCGCCCAGCACCTACTGGCGGGAGTCCGCCAAATTGCGCGGGTTTTTGATACGGGTAGCGGCGAGCAGGTGTTCCCCGTCCGGCGATCCGGAAGACATCGTGCATGAGGCGCTCGTTCGCGGAGCCTGCTATTCCAGACTCGATATGGACCGCCTGCCGCAGTTTCTCGTCACGGTCGTGATCAGATTGTGCATCGACGAAAATCGCCGCACCGCGGTCGCTGTGCGAATGGCCAGGGACCGAAGGTTGTTCCCAGCGAGTTCACAGGATCCTTCCGAGTCCGTATGCGACAGGGCTGAGGCGCACTGGGTCAGGCGCCGACTTGCCAACTTTTCGCCGCGCGACCGGAAGTTGGTGTCGATGGTCACGGATGGCTTGCCCCCTGCGGAGATCGCGAAAGTGCTGCGTACCACCCCGCAGGGAACGTACTCGGCGCTCTATCGAATTCGCCGGCGTATCAACGACTGCTACGAGTACTAGAACCTGGATCGTATTCGCGACCGATTCGGCTGTGGATCTTCTTGAACGGAGTTCAAGCCGGAGTGGGACGAAACATCCTGTTGTGCCATTCGAGTGACGGTGCGACGCGCCCAGGCAGTGGTCACCGAGACGTTGGCAATTAACATCCTACTCAGAGGATGTAATCGAACCACACGATCGGGTGTTGTGTGAAATATGGGGTCGCGCCAGTATTGCATCACGTTAAGCGTCGGTCACGCGCTGACGGCCAGTTGGGCGAGATTGGGGATGATCGAAGCTTGGGCTCGTCACGCTGTGATGCAACACCTTCTTGCGGTTTGTCCCCATTGCAGGCGGTCTGGCCATTCCGGGCTTTGGCCGGCCGGGGGCGCGGTGTGCCTTGATAGCTACCTGGCGAGTGAGATCGATCGGCTGGAGAATGCCGGTTCTGCGCACGATGGCGAGGGTCGCGCCGGTGGACAAAAGGTTGTGATACATGGGATCAGCGGAAAACAATTCAGTTACTCGTGGCCGGTCGGAGCGGAGAGGCATCACATCGACCGGGCAACGGCTATTGGCTCTTGTCACCGGGGCGACGGACGGTATCGGGGAAGCGGTGTCGCATCGCCTCGCCGGGATCGTCGATACACTGCTGGTACACGGTAAGTCGGCTTCTCTGCTGAGCGCACTCGCCGCGGAGCTGGCTCCGGCCCACCCCGGCACGAGTATCGTCCCGGTCTTGGCTGACCTGCGCTCCTTCGCTGACGTACGGCGTATGGCCGCCTCGATCCGGGCTACGTTCGACCACATCGACATTCTCGTCAACAACGCCGCGACCGCGGGCCAGCACCCACGTGCGCTGACCGAGGATGGTAACGAGTCGATCTTCCAGGTGAACTATCTTTCCCCCGTGCTGTTGGTGGCCGAACTCTACGATCTGCTGCGGGCGGCCCGTTGTTGCCGTGTTGTCAACGTAGTCTGTGACATACATCGGCAGGCGAGGGCGATAGGCCTGGGGTGCGTAGACGGCCGGCGCTATCATCCCCTGCTCGCCTATGCGCAGTCGAAGTTCGCCTTGGCGGTGCACACCGCATCGCTGGCGTCGGCTTTCGCGGGAAGTCGATGCACGGCAGTTTGCCTTGACCCTGGCGTCACCGAGACCAAGTTGCGACGAAAGTTGGTGGTGCTTCCGGGAGGCGTGGTTTCGGAAGCGGCCGACAACGTGCTGTACGCCGCCACGATGCGGACGATGCCACGCGAGTTCTATCTGGTGGGAAAGGAGATCGTGCAGCCGGAACCCGAACTCCTGCGTGCTCCCGTTCAGCGGGCGCTCGAAGAGATGACCGAGGAAGCACTCGGCAGGCGGCTTCCCTGGGCGGAAACAGCTCAGGGGCGCTCTACGGCCTGCTACTGACGAAACCAGTGTTTCTCTGAGGAAGTGCCGAGTGGAACAGTGCTGCTCCACATGTTCCACCCGGCATCCCTCCTCAGTCGCTGTACACTAGCGACTATTCCACACTCCCAAGTGGCGATTCCGTCACCACTCCCTGCGTTGCCGTAGGTCTTATGATTCTGGATGAACACGCGAACCGTCAATCTCGACCGGTGGCGTATTCTGGCCATTTTCGACTTCCCGCCAGTTTTGTCGCCGGATCGAGCTGGGGTAAGCGAGAGGATCGACTCATGCTTGAGATCGTAGGCTTGGACGCTGCCGCACAGACCGTATATGAGTTCCTCGTCGGCAGCCCGCCGGTCACTTTCGAGGATATCCGTGATCAGACCGGGCTCGGCGGGGAGCAGCTTCGGCGGCTGTTGGACAGGCTGGAAGCCCTCGGTCTTGTCGCCCGCACCGAGAACAGACCGCCGGCGTTCATGACACCGGCTCCCGATGCCACACTTGAAGTTCTGCTCCTCGAGCAACAGGAGCGGATCAAGCGTGCGCGGATCTATGCCGAGCAACTCTCGGCTCGCAATCTCCGCACCGCTGCCGGCTGGGAGCCCTCCGAACTGGTCGAGGTCGTCACCGGTGCGGACGCGGTCGCTCTGCGGGTCGAACAGTTTCTCCGCGGTACCAGCAATGAGATTCGCTTTATCGACAAGCATCCATACGTGGTGGCGCCCAAGGTTCTCGCTCCGGTCGAGGCACAGATGCTGGAACGGGGCGTCGTTTTCCGTGCGCTCTATGACACGGCCGGACTGGCGACACGTAGTTTGCAGACCGAGGTCGAACCTGCGATCGCGCGAGGAGAGCAGGCGAGGGTGCTTCCCGAAGCGCCGGTCAAACTGATCTTGTCGGATAACCGCCGTGCCATGCTGCCACTTCAGTCGGATCCGACAATGGTCGAGAGTGTCGTCATCGTTCATCCCTCGGCTCTGCTGGACGCGCTCGGTGCGTTATTCGAGGTGCTATGGCGATCGGCCGCTCCGCTGTCGGCAGCGGAGCGGGGGGGCATGTCCGCGGACTCGATCAGCGCCGAAGATCTCCGTCTCATCGGTTTGCTGACAGCCGGCCTTCCCGACCAGGCCATCGCGCGGCAACTCGGGTTGTCCTACCGCACGTTCCAGCGCAGACTGGTCTCCTTGATCGAATCACTGGGTGCCCGCACCCGATTTCAGGCCGGCCTTCAGGTTGCCTTCCGTGGTCTGGTTCCCAACCCGGTTGCGGACGACGGCACCCAGCGATCCACCTCTCAAGCGCCCACGGATCGCTGAAGCCCTCCGTGGTGAGGTTCAGGACCTGGCCGGCGCCACAGTGCGGAGAAAGTCGATCACCACCGGAGCGACGGTTTCCATGTCTTCGGTGTGTGGATAGTGCCCGGCCCCCGGGACCATCACGACGGTCGCCGGACCGCCGAGGCGGGTCGCGGTGTTCTGCGCCTCGACGGCGGGATCCCGGAAGTCCGGATCATGGTCACCCATCAGAACGAGCGTGGGGCAGCTGACCTGGCTGAGTGCCTTCTCCGCAGCGGCCCGGCTGCTCCTGAGCATTTCCCTGGCTGCCGCGAACCGGCCAGGCTCGGCCATGTTCTCCGCCAGCTCCTGCCGGCGCTGCTCGAAGTTGGCCGGTTTCTCGAAGCCGAAAAGTTTGGGCCAGTAGGACATCCACAAGGTCTGTCCCAGCCGGGGCAAGTTCGCCAGCCGCATCATCGCCCTCTCGGCCGCACCGAGCTGCACGTCACGGACGACGGCGCCGCTGAGAATCACCCCGGCGACCAGTTCGGGCGCCTTGCCGGCGGCGATGACGGCGGCGCCCCCGCTGAAGCCGTTTCCGAGTAGTGTCACGGTATCCGCATCATGCGCGCGGGCGACGGCGAGCAGGTCATCGGCGACGTCATCGGCCGAATAGGACTGCCAGCCGACGCTCGAATCACCGTGACCACGCAAGTCGACCGAGATCACCTTGAATCCGGCGGACGCCAGGTCGTCGGCGAGATAGGTGTAGGTACTCCTGAGATCACCGAGGCTGGGGGAGCACACCACGAGTGGCCCTTCCCCGATCACCGTGCAGGCGAGCCTTCCGTCGGGCCGTTCCACAAAACCGGTAGTGCTGCCGTTCATGAGAGCCTTTCGAAGAAGGTGCCGCCCGGCGCCCGAACCGGCAACCGGGCGGCACCATGGGGTCAACGCCTGTCGCGGATCAGCAACCGAGAGTCAGATACTGATCGAGGCGCAAGAGCTCCCCGGTCAGCTCTTCGGAGACGCATCCGCGGTCGAGGTGGATCGTCCCGACCAGCCCGCCCAGCCGTACCCCAAGGTCCACGCCGCTCGCGGAAACGGCATCCGGCCGCGGTGCCGCGGCGACGGTCGCAGGAGCCACGAAGGGGATGGCGATCGCGGCCGCGGTGATGAGCAGAACCGAGAAGATTCGACGCACGCTGGTGCCTACCTTTCTTTTTCGTTCAGGACGCAGCGATTCTTTCCAGGGTTTGTGGTAGGCCGGAAGATGCCAGGTGACTGGCTCCCTCCTGGCGGATGGCGCGAGGCCGAATGGGTGAATCCAGGAAGTTCGGCAGAGCTTCTCTTGACGGGCAAGGAAAGGTGCCGGGATAGTGTCGCGAAAGCCGCTTTGGCGAGACATGCGTAGGGAAAGTGACCGGCGCGATCATGGGGCTGATGCTTTGTTGTCTCCTCGCTCACTGCTTCTGTAGTTGGAAGAAGACGTTGTTCAAGAGCCTCTTCTTCAGCCAAGGAGTCCGATTCAATGACCGGTAGAACGTGGACCGCAGGAGTACCCTTACCGGGTCGGAAAAGGTGAACAGTTTTTCCTGGCGAAGCTGCAGTGAACGGGATCGCCGTAGGCTCGGTTCTCGGATCCGCTGGAACTCCCTGGCCGCCAGCGTGAGTTCGTCCCGGCCCTTGGGCAGTGCTTCGGACAGGAGCGGTGCGAGTGTCATGGCATCGAACAAGGCATGGCTGACCCCTTGGCCCAAGATCGGCGAGAGGGTATGCGCGGCGTCGCCGATGAGCAGCAGCCCCGGTCGGGACCACCGGGGCACGACGCTCGTGAAGATGTCCAGAACCGAGGTATCCGACCAGTTCCGGATGTTGTCTCGGACCAAGTCGGCGAGTTCGGGTGCGAGCTCGTCCAAGCGGGTGTGCAAACTCGTCAGACCGGCTCGTCGAAGGTTCCGGAGTCCGCCCTTGGGGATGTTGAAGCCGACTCGCATGAGGTCCGGATAGGTCGGGATGAACAAGCCGTGCCGGCCACCGGCGATCCGGATGTGGTACGTGTCGCTCGTCCAGTCCGCCGGGACGGGAAGCTTCAGCCACACGACATCGCGCTCGAGCGGCTCCCGGCGGTACGTGAGGCCTGACATTTCGAGTATGTTGCTGTATCGACCGTCGGCGCCGACAGTCATTCGTGCGTGGATCTCTTGCTCGCCGGCCGGACCTCGGCTGCGGATACCCACGATGGCTCCATCGGATTCCACGAGGCCGATGGCCGAGGTATTCCGCAGCAAGGTGAAGCTGGCGTGGAGGCGGGCCTCATGCTCCATGATGGCCAGCAAGGTCGGCTGCGGTACATCCAGCGGGTGTCGATGGTGATGCGGAAAGTCGTCGAAATCGACTTCCAGAAGCGTTCGCCCGTGTTCTGCGAGCTTCATCTTCCGATTCACCAACGCGCCGGCGGCCGTGATGTTCTCCAGGATCCCGAGGCGGGCCAGCAGTGATACGGCGTCGGGGGATACCGTTTCGCCTCGGAACGATCGGTTGAAATGACTGGTCTGCTCCACGACGGCGACGTCGCACCCGCGGCGAGCAAGCTCCAGGCCGAGGGCCATCCCTGCCGGTCCGCCGCCGACCACACAGACATCCACGGACAACTTATCCATTGAACCCCTTGAATAACGAGGCCGTATAACGGGCCGTACGAAAGCGAAGGAGGGAGTGCGCGATCCACAGCCTGGTCCGCAGCACGTGACCGGGTGAGCCATGGACGTCGTCGAACCGAATCGACTTGAACTTCGCGAGGTGCCGCTCGAGGAAGCGAGTGTCCGCGGAGGGGATGATTTCGTCGCGGAGGCTCACCACGGAATGGACGGGAGCCGTTACCCGGGTGAGCTCGTCGGGCCGCAGGGCAAAGGTGCCGAGACGTTCCGGGACGTCGCCTTCCGGGACCCCGAGGAGATGAGCAAGCGTTCGCTTCGTGGTTTCGGGCACCCCTGCCCACCAGGTGCGGTCCTGGAAGAAGGCCGACACCGGCGGGCCGACGGTCACCAGACCGCTCAGCCGCGGATCGTGTGCGGCGCAGCGCAACGCGAGGTGCCCGCTGAAGCTCATGGCGACCGCGTAGACCTCGCGCACCGGGGCGATCTCGTTGATCCTGTCGAGCAGGCCGGAAAGCATCTGCCAGCTGTCATGATCGTAGGTCAACGGGTTTTCCCCCACGCCGGGCATTTCCGCGGCGACGGCGGCCATGCCGAGCTTCCTTGCCGTCGGAAGTGAGGGAGCCCATTGCTCCTTGACGCTCACGATCCCGCCGATGAGCAGCAGCAGCGGGCGGGGCGCATCGGGGTCGAGGCCGGTGGCCCACACCGGCACGCGGTGCCCGGACAGTTCCAGTTCGAGCCGATCGATCCCTCCCCGGCTCGACCGCCATTGATCGAACTCGGCCACGCACCGGTGTGCGGCGCGCTCCTGCGCCGGGTTCGACGGATAGGGAAAACGCGCCAGGTTGTTCAGCTTGCAGGACTCGAGGTGACGTCCTGTTTCGGCCATCCGGTCGGCGGCGAGCGCCCATTCCCAGCACCAGGATCCCGGCCCGTCACCGTCGGTGTGGTCGATGCGTTCGAGTATTTCCCTGCACACTGCGCCGGGAAGCCCTTGCACTCGCGCGTGCAACCGGACGAGATCGCTCAGTTCGGCGAGGTACGGCATCAGGGAATCGGCCCGCCGGCGTTCCGGCTCGTGAGTGTTTCGAGCCGGTTCTTGAGACTGCCGAGGACGTCGGCCGCCGTGGCACCGTCGATGGTGCGGTGGTCGAAGGTGAGCGAGACCGGGAGGATCGGCATGACGCACATTCCTCCATCACGCACCGCCGGGCGGTCTGTGATCTTGCCCAGTCCGAAGGTCAGTGTGGTACCACCCGAGGAGAAGAACCGGGCCACCGGCCGGTGGCCCAAGGACGTGACCGCGACGGTCCCCATTCGCCGATGGCGGCTTCGCGGCCGATTGGCCCAGCCGAAGGCGACCCGTCCCACGGGCAACGGAAGCCGCTGCAAGGCACGAGCGCCGCGAAGTTCGGGGATCTCGTCGCTGGGCGTGTCCCGCAGGCGGTCCACAGTGTCCTGGATCGCGTCGATGCTCATGAGGTTGCTGTCGGGAACCACGACCGAAAGCGCCGCTCGCTGGTTGCCGATTCCCTTGTCGAGAGCCAGCTTCACATCGACGGAGCCGCGGTACACGATGCGAGGACGGAGACCGCCCGCGCAGGCGGCGTTCGCCGCGGGGTACTCGGCCACCGCGCGGCTGACGCCGTGCATCACGTAGCTCACCACGGAGTACTTGCGGTTCGCCGCATGTTTGTGCGCCAGCAGCTTCGTGGCGTCCACTTCGGTGTCGAGGTATACGGGGCTGGCCGCCCGGACGAATCGGAGGAAGTGCCAGGTATGCCGTCGTGCGGCGGGCAGGCACCGGATCGTCGTCATTTGGTCGCTCCCACCTGTGCGTGGAGGTCGGCCAGGCTGCGTGCTTCGAGAAAGCTGGTGGCGGACAGGAGCCGGCCGGTCGCGGCTTCGAACGCGGACAGCAGTTTCAGCAAGTGGAACGAATCCCACCGCGGCAACTGGTCGAAATCGGTCCGCAGATCGTCCTTGGTGAGGTACAGACCGCATTCCCTGCCCACGATCTCCAGGAATTCGTCGATACTCATTTGGCCGCCCGATCGCCGAGACGTTCGTTCAGCCGCACGATGAGCTCGATGTGAGACGGGTTCGGCGGCACCGTGCTCAGGTCGTGCACGAACCCGGTGTCGTCGTCTTCGCAGTCGGGATCGGCGATGAACCCGTTCAACGGATAGAAGTCCTTGACCGCGTCGTTCATCCCGGTCAGACGGAACGCGGCGGTGACCTTTGTGACCCCTGCCTGTGCCGCTTGGCGGAGGATCGCCCGCAGGCAGGCGGTCTCGACGTCCCGGGCCAGGACGCGGCAGGACAGGACAAAGTTGTCGATTCGAAGCTCCGGACCTCGTCGGCGCGTGAAGACCGCGCCGACCGTCCCGTATTCGCCGAAGCGGTCGGTGCAGCGGACCGCGATCACCTCGGTGTCCTGGCCCGCGATCAGGTCGAGCACGGCCGCGGTGTCCAGGCGGTCCGCCGTGAGATTGAACCTGTTGGTGCGCTGGGTCAGCTGTGCGACCCGCCCGGCGTTGCCGTGGCCGGCGTGAAACAGTTCTACCGTGGTCCCAAGGCCGGCCAGGTACTCGGCTTTCGATTCGGCCTGTTCGCGGAGCTTCACGCGTTTCCGCTCGGTCAGATAGCGCTGAACGCGGGTTCGGTCGGCCTGGGTGATCTCGTCGGTGACGAACCAGCGGTCGGCGAGAAGGCGGCGAACATGCAGCGCGGGCTCGTCGGCGTCGACCTCGATCACCGGGACACCGGGCAAGGCGCCGCGAACCATGCCACGTTCGGCCGCCGAATCGTCGACGAAGACGAGGCTGCTCACGTCAATGCCCAGCTTGTCGGCGATCTCGGCCAGGTTGCCGGGTTTGGAACCCCAGTTGATGGCCATCGCCACGATGTCGTCCGCACGTAGCACCAGGTCTGGGTTCTGTTTGAACACCTCGAGGACCTTGTCCTCGTCGTTCTTGCTGCACACGGCGACCAGCACACCCTGGGCGCTGAGCTGTTTCACGGCCGCCTGGAAGGAGCGGAAGGCTTCACCCCGGAAACCCTCGCTGACTTCGATACCGTCCGGGCCGTCGTCGGCGAGGCTTCCACCCCACAACGTGCCATCGAGATCCACAACGAGGCACTTTCCGGTGCGCCCGGTGAGCGATCGCACCACATGGCCGATTTCCCTGGCATAGGTGGAAAAGAACGCGTCCGAGAAGTGGACGTTGGCGTAGCTGCTCGCCCGGGGGTCGGCGAGGACACCGGACTCGCCGAGCAGCGGTTCGGTGTCCACGACCAGCACCCCCGGCCGGTTCGTGGAGAACCTGAGCAGATGCGCGTTGAATTCTCGCCACGCGGCACCGAGCAGCGCACGCGAACGGTGGTCGATGAGCTGAGCGGCCCAGTACCAAGGCAGCGGAACCGTGTTGAAGACCAACGTGCCGGTGTGCCTGGTTTGATACGCGTCGGTGATCTCCTCGAGCGACGTGCTCAGCTGCCGCAGCGTGTACCGGACGTCCGTCGGTGTCCAGGGAGTCCGGATCCGCCGGAATACCGCGTCGGCGTCCAGCAGGCACACCGTGACATCCGGTTCGGTCGCGAACAGCTCGTTGTGCGTTTCCCGGAGTTCGATCGCGTACTGGTCGTAACCGCCGACCTGTATGCGCGGAATGAAACCATGCCGGGCCAGCTGTGCGCTCAACGGCGACACCAGCGGCCGGATGGTGGAGCTTCCGGTGATCGCCACAGTCGCCTCGGGAAGGTCGGGATGACGTCGGATCAGGGCATCGGGGTGCACTTGGGACAGCACGGTTCCGGCGCGAAGGAGGGCGGCTTCGTCCAAACCCGCCAGCAGCCCCGGCACCGCGGTGTAGCTGTCGATGAGTTCTCCGGTGGCGTGCAGGTGGCTGAGGCGGACGTCGCCGGGTGCCGGGCACCTGCCGAGCAACTGGGTCGTGGTGGCCGTCGTCACTTTCCCTCCACGGTGAATGCGCCTTTGATCCATTTGCTGGACTCGATCGCGATCGCGACCGCACGTTCGCCAGGCCGGATTCGGTCGTAGAGCAGATCGAGCTGGAAGAACGGTGTGGCGTTACCGGTGTTGCCGGTTTCCGCGACGCAACTGATCTCCGTCGCGTGGCCAAGGGCGAGATCGGAGGTGATCCTGCTGGTCATCCGTCCTGACAATTGCGGAGGCAGCAGATAAGACGTCGACTCACGATCCCAGTCCGTCGAGGACAGGATCTCGTCGAGAGCTTCCTTGGCCAGCTGTGGTACTTGCTCCTCGATCGCCTTGTAGTCCTCTTCGAACGGCGGGTCGGGCTCGGACTGCGAACGGGCCAGATCTCCCGCACCGAACCAGCGCACGACTTGCCCGGGTGCGCGGCCGAGCCCGGTGAACCGGTTGAGCACCTGGCGCAGCACGATCGCCCCCGGCACGGCATCCGCCGTGACCACGACGGCGCCCGCACCGTCGCCGAACAGGAGGTAGTTGACGAGTTCGGAGGTGGGCAGGCCCTGCATTTCCCGGTCGGCGACGAAGTGTTTCACGCTGGCGTCGCCACCGATGACCAGTCCGAGACGGTGCTGGTCATCGAGTAGTCGTCGAGCGAGGTCCAACGCTTGCACGGCACCGGCACAGCCGGACTGGAGCTGGTACGTGGAGACGTGATTGAGGCAGAGCCGGCTGGCGATCAGGTTCACGGTCGCGGGCATCAGTGTGTCGGGAGTGGCCGTGGCCAGAATGACGAAGTCCAGTTCTTCGGGTTCAAGACCCGCTCTGGCGAGTGCCTGAGCACCGGCTTGCGCACCGAGATCCGCCAGCGTGTGCGTAGGCTTGCCGGTTTCCAGGTCGATCGCGAAGTGCCGCTTCCTGGTTCCGATGAACATTTCGATCCACTCGGCGCTGATGCCGAGTTTCTTGGCCATGACCTCGTTGTCGATCGCGTCGCCGGGCAAGGCCGTTCCGGTGGACACGATATGTGCCGCGGGCAATGGTCGTTCCTCTCTAGGAAGCGTTGTGCCGCGAGGAGATGTACGAGACAACGTCCCTCACGGTTTCGAGCTGGGGGAGTTCGGAAAGATCCATCGACCCGTCGAGGGAAAGGATCGTCGTGAGCCGGTCGCTCAACCGGATCAGGGTGAGCGAGTCATATCCGAGGTCGTCGAGCAGCCGGGCGTCCATCGCCAGGTCGGCCGTCGCGTACCCACCGACCTCCGCCAGCGCCGCGAGCGTTCGCTCGACGATAGATTCAGGGGCGGGGGCAGGGGCAGGGGCAGGGGCAGGGGCAGGGGCCGTCGTGCCACCTTCGATGTTCGCGCGCCGGGTGGTCATGACGGGCAAAGGAACGGCGTGATCGTCGAAAAGGTATGGCGGCAGCCGCCAAGGCACCTGCTGTTGTTTGGTGTACAGCCGCTGCCAGCGCGGGGTGAGCCCATCGCGATACAACGAGGCCAGTACCTGGGCGACCTCGTGGCCGGTGGCCGCCTCGCCGGGGCACGGCGTGAGGATGGCCATCTCATGGCCAGGATCGGCGCGCCGGATGAGGTCGGAGGCGACCGACGTGGGACCGATCTCGATCAGGTGGGTCGGCGTCAGTGCACGTACCGCGCCGAGTGCGGCATCGAACCGGACCGGGGCGGTGACCTGCTCGACCCAGTAGGCGGAGCCCAGCTCATCGTCTGTGACGAGACGGCCGTGCACGGTCGACGCGATCGGGACGGCCGGACGATGAGCGGTGATACCGTCGGCGGTCCTGCTGAACTCGGTCACCATCGGCCCCATCAGTGGCGAATGCAAGGCAGGCGCGCCGAGCACCGGCTTCGTGACGATGCCGGCTTCACTGAGCGTGCCGCTGAGCCGGGTGATGGCGTCGGCGTCACCTCCGATGATCAAGTCGCGAGGGCCGTTGAACGCGGCGATCGCGACATGCGGCTCGGCGTCGACGTGCGGTTGCACTTGAGCGGCCGTCGCCTCGATGGCGACCATGGCGCCGTAGTCGGTCAATTTCTGGACCGATGCGGCGAGCGCCACGACGATCTCGCAGGCGGCGGATAGCGACAGAACCCCCGCGAGGCTTGCGGCGGCGTACTCGCCGATGCCATACCCGAGCATCGCCTCCGGCCACACGCCGAGGTCCCGGAGGGTGGCGCCCAGCGCATACCCGACCGCGAACAATGCGGGCTGGGCCAGCCCGGGGTCGTGAATGGAGGCGCCGTCGGGGCACATGTCGTCAATGACCACGGAGGCTATCGACCGGCCGAAATACGGGCGCATGGCCGAGTCGACCTCATCGAACCGATCGCGGTAAGCGGGAAGGTTGTCGTACAGTGCGCGGGTCATCCGGGGGTATTGGGAACCGGGTCCGGTGAACAGGAAGATCACCTTCGGAGTGGCATACCCGCTGCCGACCGGCATTCGAGGATCGCCGATCTGCGAGCGCAGGTCGGCTTTGAGCTTCTCACGATTCCAAGCCGGCAAGGCCCACCTGTGCTTGAGGGAGGTCTTCACGAGGTTGGTGCTGTGGCAGATTTGAGGGAGACGTTCCGACGGCTCGCGATCGATCACCTCGGCGAGGGCGGCGAGGTTGCGCCGCAGCGCCTTGAGAGTGCCGGCCGAGACGGTCAGCACCCCCGCACCACCTCGTTCCGGCCGGCGGTCCGCGACCGGGGGAGTCGCCAATACCAGGTGAGAATTGGTACCGCCCAAGCCGAAACTGCTCACCGCGCCGCGAACCGTGCCCTCGGCGGGCAACCGCATCGGCAGCCGGGCCAGCCACAGGCCGTGCTGATCCAAGCGCAGATCGGCGTTCTCGTCGTCGCTGTGCCTGCTTGGCGGCAGTATTCGACGATCCAAGGCGAGGCAAGTCTTGATCAACCCCGCGATGCCGGCCGCTCCTTCCGTATGTCCTATGTTCCCCTTCACGGAACCGAGCGCACAAGGTTGTTCCCGTTCACCCGCGTGCACAGCGCCGAGAGCCTGGACTTCGATCATGTCGCCGAGCGTGGTGCCTGTTCCGTGTGCCTCGACGAAACTGACTTCGCCGGGCCTTACTCCGGCGCGGGCGTACGCGTTACCGATGACCTGTTGCTGTGACCACCGGTTCGGTGCCGTCACGCCATTGCTTCGGCCGTCGTGACTGACCGCGGACCCTTCGATGACCGCGTAGATGGGCTGCTTGTGGGCGATCGCGTCACTCAGCCGCCGCAGCACGACCACGCCTACCCCCTCGCCCCGGCCGATCCCATCGGCGTGAGCGCTGAACGGCTTGCACTCCCCGTCCGCCGCGGACAGACCCGCCTGCGTGTAGAAGATCGAAAGCGCGGGAGTCAGGATGATGTTGACGCCGGCCGCGATCGCGAGGTCGCAGTCGCCGGCGGACAACGCGGCGATAGCGAGGTGTACGGCCACGAGGGACGACGAGCAGGCCGTGTCCACCGCCACGCTCGGCCCCTTGAGATCTAGGTGGTAGGAAATACGGTTCGCCGCCATGTGGTAGCCGTTGCCCGTGCCCCGTTGCGGGGTTATCTCCGCGTAGTCGGCCATGTGCAGCATGGCCCATTCACTGGACATGATTCCGACGTGGACACTCGTCCGGCTGCCTGCCAACGACGCCGGGTCGATGGCGGCGTCCTCGATCGCACGCCAGCTCGTCTGGAGCAGGAGACGCTGCTGAGGGTCCATTTCGCGCGCGTCATGCGGTGAGATACCGAAGAACTCGTGATCGAAGGACGCCGGGTCGCTGAGAAAGCCTGCCATCGTGGTGTTCATGGTTCCCGGTTTACCTTCGGCCGAATAGAACGCCTCAGCGTCCCATCGGTCGGAGGGAATCCTGGTGATTCCATGATCACCTTTGAGCAGCATATCCCAGAATGCGTTCTTGTCAGGCGCTCCAGGGAATCGGCAATCGATTCCGACCACGGCCACGGGACTGATCGGTCCTGCTCCCCATGTCATCGCGGCGCCGCCAGCTGAGTGCGCAGGTACTCGGACATCGCGGTCACGGTCGGGTAGTCCCACGCCAGTGTCGGTTCGACCGGTACGCCGAAGTGGTCTTCGATTTCTCCGCACAAGGTGAGCGCGTAGACGGAAGTGAGTCCGTACTCGGCGAGCGGACGGGTTATGTCGATACGGTCCGGCTCCATCGCGAGATAGCTCGCGACCTTCTGGATGAGCCACCTGGCTATTTCGTTTGCGGGCATGATCTTGTCCTTGTCGTGGGGGAGGGCGGTTCGCCACTCAACGAGGCAGCGTTCGGCGGACGGGGTCTTCGTCGAGGCAGAAGCTGGTCTCTTCGGCCGCGCGGGTGAGCAGCTCGCTGAACAGCTCGTCGTCCAGTTCACTCGCGCCGGGTGGGGTTCCGGGCATGAGCCGACTGAGCAGCCGTCGCAGAGCGACCCGGATCCAAGCCGAGCCGGCCAGTACACGCCGATCTCTGTTGTGCCGCCAGATGCCCAGGCATGCGGTCGCTGCCAGCAAGATCGCATAGCGTTCCGACAGAGTCCCGCCGTCCGTATGGTTCGCCGGGTCCAGCTGCCAAACGTGTGCTCTGCTGACGTGGGTCGCGAGGTGGTCCAACTCGGTGAGCAGGAGGGTGGCGATGGTCGAGAGGTCCGTGGTCGTCCTCGTCTCACCGCGCAACTCGTCCAGCCAGGGCTCAAGGCAGGCGAGCAGGGGATCGCCCTGCGCGCGCGTCGGATGCGGGTTGTGCTCGAGCGGGGGCAGCGTCGTGTCCGGAGTGAAGATGGACATCGATTCGGTCGAACTCGAGGGATGGCGCTGCGCGTGGGCAAAGGCGGGCAGGTGCGCCGCGATGGTGATCTCATAGGGCGTGTGGTCCGGGTAGACCAAGCTCAGGGATGGAAGATCACGGAAATGTTTGCCGAAGATCGCATGTTCCCCCTCGCGAAGGTAATACCTCGCGCCGAGGACCACTGACAGCTCGTTCATCGCGTTTTCGATCAATAGCGGAACCAGATACCGAGTAGCCGCCGCGTAGGCCCGGGAATGGCCCGGTAGTAGATGCAGGGCCCGGGCCGCCGTAGTGACGAGGCAATCGGCGACCAGCAAATCGGCGAACGCGCCGGCGATGGTCGCTTTGGCATGGGGCATGTCGCTGACGGCCCGGCCGTAGAGCCGGCGGTGAAGCGCGAAACGCAACACGGTGAAAAGACTGGCGTCGAGCATGCCAAGAGACAGTCCCGTGGTCAGGCAGCCGCCGATCTCGGAAGCGCGACACGAGAGACTGGCGCCGGTGCCAGACCAGCCGATGAGGCTGTCCCGCGGGACGGGGCACATGCTGAACTCCAGTCCACCGAGATGACAATCTCGCAGCCCGAGGGTGCGGACCCTGGGTGATCTCCGTCGGCTCTCGTCGGGCAGTGCCGTCAAGTCGACGAGCAGGAGCGACCTCGAGCGCTGATTCTGGGTGTAGGCCGTTCGCGCGATGACGACAGCGCTGTCGGCACGGTCGGAATTGAAGACGAGACCGGCGTGTCCGTCGAGGACGTACCGGTCGCCTCGCTCACGAGCCGTGAGCTCTAGCGCGGCCGGGTCCGGGTACATTCCCGGTGACCCATGGGCCAGGCAGACCTTGCTCCCGCCCAAGATCCTCTCGGCAAGGGCATTCTGCTGCTGGGCGTTGTCCGTCGCGAGCCATACGTTGAGAGACGCCAGCAGTGTCGGCACCCCGTAGCCGATGCCCAGGGCGGCGTCGCGCCGGAACACCGGTCGCAAACGTCTGATGAACTCGTCCGCGGTGCCCAGCCTGCCACCCAGCCGCGGTGGCACGAACTCGGCATTGAGGGACAAGCAATCGAGGAGTTCCTCGCCGGCTTCGAAGACCTCGCCTCGTTCGTCCGCTTCGATGATGGCATTGTGTCCGAGCGGGTTTCCGGGCAGATACGGATCTCCGAACTCGGTCTCGAGATCCACTGTCATGACAGCTTGCCGTAACTGTTCGGGGTCCCCGCGGTCGTCGCCTCGGCGAGCTGAAAACCGAAGAGCGACGGAAGTCGCTCGTCCTTCACCTGGTCGGCCAAGACGTCGAAGAGCACGTCGAACGGCGGGGTGGCGACGGCGCCGTGCCGGTCGCCGGTCGTGGCCAGGATCCGGTATAGCACGGCATGAAGCCAGACACCGTTGCGCCACAGCAGATCTTCGGCCTGCCTCGGACGTCCCGTGGGGCGCCGTACCGGTACTTCTCGATGGTTTCGCAACCACAGTTCGATCGCTACCGCGCCGGCGAAAAAGAGGGCGGAACGCTTGGCGACAGCGAAGAGGCGGTTCGAGATGTCCGTTCCGGACAAAGGTTCCTCGGAGATGTCCATCCACAGTTCGTCCAGTGCCTCGCCGAGCCGTTTTGCCGTTGTGGCGAGTGGTATGAGCAGTGGGTTGTCGTTCGCGAGCGCGGCGACCTTCGAAATCGACGATTCCGCGGCGAGCAGAAAGCTCGCTCCGTTTCGCGGTATCAGAGCCAGCCTGTCGAGTTTGGCTGGTGGTGTCGGCCGGGACAGCTCGCAGCATGCCGCGAGCCCTTCGTGATCCGGAGCGAGCCGTTTGTCGCGCGCCCGGGAAAGGAGTGGGAACATGCTGATCAGCGAATGCAGGTTGACCACGGTGTTGCCGTCGAAGAGTGAGACGACGCGATGGTCGCGTTCGACCTTGCCGAGGCTGCCCCGGCGCTGGTTGTCCTGGTGAAGCGCGGCCGGTCCCATGAAGTGCCGCAGGCGCGCGATCGCCGCCTCCGTGCGGGTGGGGACGAGGTACTTCGTGACGGCGGCGATCACAGCGAGTTCGGAGGTGAGCGCGTGGACGGAGCGAACGGCCACCACGGAAAGCGCTTCCGCCAGCAGATGATCCGCGTACGCGAGTGCTATGGTCCTCCTCGCTCGCCGGAGATCGATGACGGGGCGGCCATCCCGGCTACTGTTCTCCAAGAAGTCGATGGCGATCCGGAGCGCGTGATCGCTGCTGCCGAGGGACAGTGCGGAACACAACGTCCGGGTGACCTGTAGCCCCTTGAGGACGTTCTCCAGCCCCGAACCCTCGGTGCCGATCAGCGCATCCGCCGGAACCTCGGCGTCACAGAACACGATTCCACTGACATCAGCGCACCGATTGCCCAGCGTGCGAACTTTCGGCAGACATCGGTAGCTGCCGGGCAGCGTGGATTTGTCGACGAGGAAGAGGCTGAACCCTCGCGGCCCACCCAGAGAATCGGTCCGCGCCAGTACGCACATCACGCCACACCTGGTCGCGTTGTTGATCGGCCACTTCTCACCCCGCAACCGGTATGAGGAACCCGACTTCTCCGCGACCAGTTCGCCGCCGGCCAGGTCGCTCCCGTGATCCCGCTCGGTGAGGCCCCAGGACACCGGGACGCCGGCGGTGATCATGCGGCCGAGGGAAGTCGATTGGGATCGGTTCCCGGCAATCCAGACGCAAACGGCACCGAGGTAGGTCTTGGCGTGCGCGACGGCGACTCCCATGTCCCGCCTCGCCAGCATCCGCACCAAATGCGCGGTGGTTTCATAGCTGGTGAGCAGGCCGCCGTGGTGCGCGGGAACGTAGTACCGGCCCAGACCGAGTTCGTCCAAGTACCGGCAGACACCATGCGGGAATTCGCCGGCGTGGTCAAGCGCGGCAAGCTGGGCATAGCCGAATTCCTGACCCTGGTCCTCAGGGTTTCCGAGGACCGGCTCCAAACGCTGTATGGGCTCCCAAGGCCGGTATTTCATCGACCCACCTTCGAGTCGGCGAAGGTCACGGTGGTCGAGGACGTCTGATGGGGCTTCAGCTGCCCGGAGAGGAACTTCTCCCGCATCAGCCGTCGTTGCACCTTGCCACTGGTCGTCTTCGCGATCGCTCCGGAGCGCACTATGACCACGTGGGCCAACTGGACGTCCAGGTCGGCTCGTACCTTGCGCCGCACCAGCGCGGCGAGTTCGTCGGCACTGGCCTCCCGCAACCGCGCCGCGCTCACTTCGTGCACGAGAACCACTTGGTCCCAGCGCTCGCCGATGGCGAAGGCGGCAGCCCTTCCCCTGCCCAGCGCGGGATGGGCCAGGTGGGCTGTTCGCTCGATGTCCCACGGGTAGAGGTTGCGGCCGTTGACGATCAGCAGCTCCTTGAGCCTGCCGGTCACATAGAGTTCGCCGCCGTCCAGCACGCCGAGGTCTCCGGTACGGAGGAAGGGATAGTCACCGTCGGCGGCCGTCGCACGGAACGTCTGCACACTCTCCATCGGCTGGTTCCAGTATCCCGCCGCCACACTGCCGCCGCGCACCCAGATCTCACCCACTTGGCCGTCCGGTAAGGGCCTCCGCGTCAGCGGGTCGACGATTCGGACCGTGACCCCCGATGGCGTTCCGCAGCTCACCAGAACACTGCTGTTCGCCGCCGAATCCGCGTCCTTCAGTTCGTTTCGTTCCAGCGCCTGGGCGTCCACCGCGCGGGTCACCATTCCCCGGCTCTTGGTACCTGTGACGAAGAGAGTCGACTCGGCGAGCCCGTAGCACGGAAGGATCGCGCGTTCATCCAGTCCGGCGGGCCGGAACCGCTCGATGAAGGCCTTCAGTGAGTCGTGCCGCACGGGCTCGGACCCGTTGCAGAGCACACGCAGTGAAGACAGATCCAGTTCGGCGAGTTGTTCGTCGGTGACCCTGTCCGTAGCCAGCCTGAAGGCGAAGTCCGGTGCGACACTCACGGTGGCGCGGTAGCGGCTGACCGCCCACAACCACCGGTGTGGGCGCATCAGGAACGTCATCGGGGACATGAAGTGCGTAGTTCCACCCAAGTAGAGCGGATGCAGCAGCTGCCCGATCAAACCCATGTCGTGGAAGTGCGGAAGCCAGCCCACCAGCGAGATATCCCGGCCCGTGCCCAGTGCCTGCCGGATGAGGTGCTGGTTGCTCATCAGGTTCCCCTGAGTGACCACGACTCCCTTGGGCCGATCGGTCGAGCCCGACGTGTACTGGAGGAAGGCGGTCGTCTGCCAGCTCAGTTTGACGGGGAACCAGGCGCGCGGCGAGGCCGCGGGAAGCAAGTCCGTCGCGGCGTGACGCATCCGGCGGGGCAGGACGTGGTGATCAAGCCAGTCGCGAATGGTCGCCGCGTGGCTGCTTTCGGTGAGAATCACGCTCGCTTGAGCATCGTGCGCGAGGGCCCGGGAACGAGCAGCGCCATTCCCGCCTGATGCGGTAAGCGGCGCGGGTACCGCGATGACGCCGGCGTAGAGGCATCCCAGAAAGCCGACAACGAACTCTGGCCCAGGCGGGAACAGCAGGATCGCTCGCTCACCCGGCTCGGTGTTCTCCCGCAGCCAGATCGCGACACGCCTGGCCCTCGAATCGAGATCGCGATATGTCACGCTCTCTTCGGTCATGCCGGTCCCTGACTCACGGAGAAAGACGAGCGCACGCTTGTCGGCGTTTTCGGCAACTCGGTTGCGGAACAAAGTGACAAAATCGAGTCCGTCGCTCAACAGGAGACCTTTCCATCATTGCGTGGTATTTCGCGCCCGGTTCGGGTGCCGTAGAGCACAGACTGTGGCTTCGGGCCGTCACAGTCTGCTGTCCGCCGCAGAATCGAAAAAGAGGCCATCCCAGCGGCCCCTGGTCACGGATGGCGACGTGGAGTTATAAGGGGCAGGGCAAAGGGGTGCCGGGCCTCGGAGGACGCCTGTGGCCGTGTTTGCCGGGGCGTGATGGTGACCTGTTCACGCCTTACCACCAATAGTGGGGGCTCGGGCCAGAAACTGGCCCA
>NZ_CP150484.1:7971557-8025835 GCF_037997115.1 Amycolatopsis coloradensis | reverse complement strand
GAAACTGGCCCGAGCCCCCCGGAGCAGCAGTGCCGTGCGTGAAATCAGCCAGGACGGCCCGGGCTGGCCGGGAGCTTCTGGAAGTCGACCTGGTTGTTACCGACGAAGTTCACTCGGTGGAGTGACTTCTTCTGTGCCGCGTCCTGCGGGCTGAGCGGCGAAGCGGGGACACCCGCGTAGTACGTCGTCCTGTACGTGGTGCCCACGACGTCCAGCTGACGGCCCATGGCGGTCTGCAGGGAGATCCCCACCGCGTTGGGGATGTCGTTGGTGGTCGTGAAGACCTGGTCCGGCTGTACCGACCCCGCGAGCCGCTGGCTCGCCAGCAGGTAGGTCTGTCCCGGCGCCAGCCGGGTACCGGTCGGGATCCGGGCGATCTCGAACTCGAAGTTGCTGTAGTTGGCCAGCAGCTTGGCACCACCGATGGTCACGGTGTAGTTGGCGCGGTTGGACAGTTCGATGTATTCCTTGAACGTCGCGTCCGGGCCGACACCCTGGGTGGCAAGCTCGCTGATGTGAACGCTGCGCGGCACAACAGGAACCTGCTCTTCGGCAACGGCCGCATTGGCGGCGCCGAGGCCGAACACCGTCGCGACCGCCGCTGCGATCACGCAAAACGTGCGCTTCATAATTTAATCTCCTGGTTGGGATTCTGATGCAATCAGGGTTCTCAATGAGACCCTGAGATATATTTTGTCAATGTGGGCGACCGCGGAAAAGAGGCCATCATAATGGCTCCTGATAATCTTGTCGGTCGTTCGATTCCGCGCTCCGCCGATCGAGCTCGAATGGCAGCAGGGTCCACGGCTGTGGCTGCAGCATCTGCGCCAGCAGGCGTTCGCGCCTGGCGAGAGATGCCGCGTACTGCAGAGTGGGCAACGGTACCTCGAGAACGCGGCTCAGCCAGTGCAGCCAATGGCTGGTGGGGATGCGTTTCCCTCGCTCCCATCGGGATATGTCCGCACGGGTCACGGTGTCACGACCAGACGCCGAGGCAAGTGACTCGGCGAGTTCACGCTGGCTGAAACCACGCCTTTCCCTGATCCATTTGATCAGCTCCGCAATCGATTCAGGTGGTTCCCGGTCGTACACTTGGATTCCTCTGTCGAAAGGTGCGCGGCACGTGCGCGACGCTGCGTCTTGCAGAACGCGCTCAGCCACATTGGATTTCCGCCGCGTCGGTGAACGCGAAACCCAGGTCTTGGATTCCGGTCACCACCTGCTTGAGGTAGCTGGTTCCCAGATACGGGTGGTAGAAGAAGCTCGCCACACCGCCACGGACCGCCGCGATCCGCTTGGCGGTGGCCAGAATGTCTTCTGGGAGCCGGCGGGACTCGCCAGAACTCGCCGGAGATACGTGGTCGAGTGACTCGGGTATTACAACCGAACCGTAGATGTCTCGCACCAGGAACGGAAAACGCTGACTCGTGGCCCGGGAGTACTCCGGCTTTCCCGAACCACACGCGCCGTTCGGGCACCAGCCCGCGGCATGGAATCCCTGGTCGTATCGGGCCGGGAAGAGCTCGTTCACCACGGTGTAGTCGATCGCCGAGCCGACATAGTGAGGGAACTCGAAGATGGTCGGCACGGCCAGCCCGGCTCGGCGGAATTCTCGTGCCGCGCTGGCGATCCGTTGCCGTGCCCAGGCCCGGGAATCGGCGGCGACCGGGCCCTGGTAGCGCAGGCCGCCGTCGTCGCCGAGCCGCACTCGATAGAATTCGTAATCCTCGCCACTCACCCCGCTGTAGGGATTCGAGCCCTCTCCGTACTGATGTGTGTAACCGTGCATCACCAACGTTCCCCGTCGGGCGGTCATGTAACGCAGGGCGGCGACGACCGCGGGCGTGTCCGCCAAGGTCTTGTCCACCGGTTCGCCATTGTTGTAACGACCTCGTGGATCTCGGTAGCGGGGGTAGACCGCCACCGAGAAGGGGACTCGACGCGCGTGGAGGTAGTCCGCGATCGCCCGCAGTTGCGCGGGATCGGCGTCCGGGCCGACATCCTCGATCCGTATCAGGGCCTTTTTGCCCTCCGCCTTGGAAGGGCCCGCGTGGCGGGACAGTAGATCGGCGGCCGCGAGGTAACGATCGTTGAGGCCGGTGAACGAGAACGGCACTTCACCCAGGTATGTCAAATGCCGGGAGCGCACTCCCCAGGGGAATCGGCTGCCATTCGGGCGAACCGCCTCGCCTACGGGGGCCGCGTGGGCGGGGTCGTTGATCTCGGAGCGCATGATGCCGCTCGAAGCCGCGGCACGATCACGGTCGAACGATGCGCCGCGGTAGATTACCCGGGCTGTCGCGCTCGTATCGACCCCGGCCGGCCGCCAGCCGAATTTTCTCGAGAAGTCACGGTCCCTGCTGTAAAGCTGACCGATGTTGCCGCCGATCCACAGCACCGGCGTACGCGTCTTCAACACGGCGTCGAGGAACGCACTGGGTAGTGGTCTGTGGTCACTGGTGCCGATATAGACCACGGCGGTGTAGTCCTGCAACTCGTTCCGAAAATGCCGCTGGACCGGGCGCATGACCCAGGCGCCGCCATGGGACAGGAGATTGCCCGCCATGACCGCGTACGACTCCCCGAGCCAACCGTATTCACCGTCGGCGTCGTAAAGCACGAGCGTCCGCCGGCCCGGCTCCGCGCTGGGAGCGGCCGGGTACAGGTGGGTGGTCCCGGAACTCGCGGCGGGGGAGGTGACCACCAGCGTGGTGCTCAGCACCAGAAGGGTCATGATGATGCGCCGGACGCCAAGCATTCTAGTCAAGAAGAACTCCGTATCTTTGTGATTCAGCCTCAACCGCGCCCGATCTCCGCGGCAGGCACGAACCGGTAGCCGGCAGCCTGAATGCCGTCGATGACCTTCATGAGCGCTTCGGCACCGAGAGAGGGATGGTAGAAGAAACTGGCGACTCCATCGTCGACGACGCGGAGGGCCCGAGCCTCGGCGACCACCGCGGCTATCGCGCGGTCGCGTTCTGAAATGTCCGGCCATACCGGGAGATAGCCGAGGTTTTCGGGAACGACCACGGCACCGTAGATGTCGCGGACGACGTAGGGGAAAGTCTGCAGGTAGACCCCCGCCGGATCGACCGCGCCGGCCTGGCCACAGGCAGGTTCACACCATCCCCGGAAGTAGGTTCCCCGGTCGTACCGCATACCGAACGCCTGTGTCGCGGCTTGATAGTCCACCGCGGACGCGGTGTAGTGCGGGAACTCGAACATCGCCGGCCGGGGTAGCCCGGCGCCGGCGAGTTCGGAGAGGGCTTGGTCGATCCGGTCCCGTGCCCACACGAAAGAGTCGCCCGCTGCCGGACCGACCAGTTCGGTCGCGTTGCCGGCACCAAGGCGTGCGCGATAGAACTCGTAGTCGGCCGCGCTGACACCGTTGTGCGGATTGGGTTCGTCGCCGTACTGATGCGTGTAGCCGTGCGACACGAGCGCGCCGCCACGGCTGATCAGATAGCGCAACGCGTCGACCAGATCCGGCCGGTCGGTCAGCCGGATGTCCAGTGGAACGCCATTGTTCGTTACCCCTCGCGGGTCCCGATGACGGGGATATACAGCGACCGTGAAGGGGATCCCGCGTTGTGCGAGGTGATCTGCGACCGTCCTCAGGACGCCGGGATCGGTTGCCGGGCCGACGTCTTCCAAGCGGACGAGAGCTCGCGGAGCCCGCGCCGGAGACCTTGGAGGGCGCAGGAGGTCCGCGGCGGCGAGATACCGATCGGCTCGCCCGACATAGGTGAACGGGATTTCCGAGATGTAGGTCAAATCGCCCGAGCGCACCGCCCAGGGAGTCCGGTTGCCGTCGTCGTGAACGACCTCGGCGAGTACCTGGGCTTTGACCGTGTCCATGAGCTCTACCCGTGTCGGCGGATCAGCTTGGTCGTCACGCCCGAGCTGGACCCCCTTGTAGTCGATAGCGGCGATGGCCTGCTCGTCACGGCCGGCAGGCCGCCACCCGGTCTTGTGCTGGTAGGCCGGATCCCAGGTGAACAAGCTCTCGATCCCGTGCCCGACCCACAGGACGGGTTTGCCCGCGGTGGCCAGATCGGCGAGCAAGCCATCGGAAACAGGAGCGGTGCCGCGATGACCGATGTACACGATCGATGAGAACTGGGAAGCATCGCCCGGCCGGTACCTGTCGGCCTGACGCAGCTCGAACGAGCCGCCATGGGAGACGAGGTTCGCCGCTTGCACTCCGTGGACCTCACCACTGGAGCCATCCGTACCTGGTTCGTAGAGCACCAGCGTGCGCCAGCCCGGCAGGGCGCCCGGGGCCGGATCCCCCGGTTTGCCGGGAACGGAGGATGTTTCCGCCGGCGTGATCCGCGATCCGGCGTCCACGACGGACACGGCGACGGGGACAGAACCGGCAAGCACGAAGGCGCATGCCAGCCGGAGCCACGCGGGCCATGAACGGGATCGCCGACGCAGGGAAGGGGTGAGCGTGCTCATCACTTCCCCTTTGCCAGTATGGCTTGCTGCGCCGCCGCGGGCGCACAGGTGTCGAGTCCGAGCAGGTGTGCGATGGCCTGCTCAGCCCTGACAGCGGCCAGACCGTCACCGAACGGATTGGGGCGAGTATTCGAGCCCTCGTCCCGGCTCTCGGCCAACAGCTGAGCGGCATGCCGCGCGATCAGGACGGGATCTGGTCCCGCCAGCACCGAGACGCCCGCTTCGACGGCCTCCATGCGCTCGGTGATTTCGCGCAGCACGACGCACGGAACTCCGAAGCTGGGCGCTTCCTCCTGCACGCCTCCGGAATCCGTGAGCACCAGGCGCGCGCAGGAGAGCAGGCGGCAGAACTCCGCGTAATGCAGGGGGCCGGTGATATGGACACGATCCACACCGAGTAGGCCGGTGACCACCTGATTACGGACTTGAGGATTCGGATGGACCGGCAAGACCACTTCGACGTCCGCGTGCTCCTCCACTATCGCGCGCAGGCCGGCGAGGATTCCGTCCAGGGGAGCGCCCAAGGATTCCCTGCGGTGCATCGTGGCGAGAAGCAGGCGAGACTTGCCGGTACGCGCCCGGTTCTCGAGGGACGGAAGCCGGTGATCGTGGTACGCGGTCGGTGTACGCGCGATCGAAAGCACCGCGTCGACCACGGTGTTGCCGATCAGCAGTACCTCTGGGCCGGCGATACCTTCTTCCAGGAGGTTGTTCACCGCACGAGCGGTCGGCGCGAGATGCAATGTACTGAGCTGGGCTACCAGTTTACGGTTGGCCTCCTCGGGAAAGGGTGCCCGCGGATCATGGGACCGCAGTCCGGCCTCGACGTGAACTACGGGAATGTGACGCCAGAAGGCCGCCAGGGCGCCGGCGAGCGCCGTCGTCGTGTCACCTTGAACGACGACAGCGGCGGGCCGGAGCCGTTCGAGGTGAACGTCGAGGGTCGTCACCAATTCACCCAGTAGTTCGGACAGACTTCCCGTCGGGCGCTCGATGTCCAGCCGGACATCAGGGCTCAGTCCGAAGGACGACAAGGCTTGACCGAACATCGTTTCGTGCTGTCCGCTCGCGACCAGCACCGGTCGGATCCGGCCTTGGTCTCGCATTGCTCGAACGATCGGTGCGAGCTTCACCGCCTCTGGTCGGGTGCCGCCCAGTAATACCACGTCGGGTGCCGTTCGGGACGTATCGGCCGTTATTCCGGGGTCGTCCCGGTGAATGGCCCCTGAGCTGCTCCGAACAGTGCAATCCATTAATACTCCCACTCGGTGAACCCCGCGCGAATTTTCATGGGACTGTTGCCCAGGCTGTGCAGGGTGGGTTCAGTGTTAATGGGAGTGGCCGCTTCCGCGCTCTGCAGCTGGTTCTTAATGTATCGCACGCCGTCAAAAGGATTGTCAAGATGTCTGTTACATCGATTCCGGCGACCGGGGTCCCTTTATTCATGGGATTTGCTCTCTTCGGATCGTCCGGGGTGGTGCAAGTGGCCGTGCACGTACTGGTGGTCGCCTGTTCTTTGCTCGCGTTGCGATCCCTTGGCCTGCGTTTACGGCGGGCGGTCAAGTAGAAACCATGCAGATCTATTCGTTGATGCTGGCGCTCATGCTCGGATGGCCGATCTACAATATTATTCTGTCTTTGTTGAGCCTGAGAACTCCTATGCCGGGCGTGGCAGGCCCAGGCAGACCGTCGTGTTTCTGGCTTGTGGTCCCGGCGCTTGACGAGGAACTGGTGATCGCTGACACCGTACGGTCTCTCCTTGCCTTGGCCGACGACAAGAATCGGCTGCGCGTGCTGGTGGTGGACGATGGGAGTACCGACCGGACCTCGACGGTGCTCGAGTCCCTCTATGACGATCGATTGCTGGTCCTTCGGCGTAATCTGCCGGAGGCACGACAAGGCAAAGGTGCCGCTCTCAACGCCGCGTACCGGCTGATCCGCGAACTCGCGCTGGAGGAGGGCACGGCAGCCGAGACCGTGGTCGGCGTGGTCGACGCCGACGGCCGGGTCAGCCGAAACCTGCTTACCGAAGTCGATCGATACCTCGCCGACGGGACAAGTGGTGCGGTCCAATGCAGGGTCCGTATTCGTAATCGGCACAACTTGCTGGGGTTACTGCAGGACATCGAGTTCGGCTGCGTCGCCGACGCGGCTCAGACGGTGCGTGACACCGTCGGTACGGTCGCCCTGGGCGGCAACGGCCAGTTCGTCAAGCTCTCGGTACTCATGGCTTTCGGGAGCGACCCGTGGTCGTCCTGTCTGGTGGAGGACACCGAACTGGGACTACGTCTGCATCGGGCAGGGGTCCGAGTCCGCTACGTGAGACGTGCCGTCGTGACCCAGCAGGCCGTCGTCGACATTCGCCGGCTGGTTCGGCAACGTACTCGGTGGGCGCAGGGGAATCTCCAGTGCGCTCGCCATCTGCCCGGGTTGCTCACCTCTCGTCACGTCTCCGCGCTGGGGCTGGTCGACCTGCTGCACTACTTGATCATTCCTTGGTGCGTACCTCTCGTCGCCCTGCTGGCGTTCCTGTTTCTCGGCATTGCCATCCACGTCGGGCTCGGCGGGACGGCTCTGTTCCCGCTCGCGAGCGGTACGACCGATGCGGTGTCGGCATGGGTGATGTGGCTGGGTGCGCTGCTGTTGCCCGGTGCGGTCTGGGGATTCACCCATCGGCTCAGACTGCGTGACGAGCCCCTGTGGCGATGTGTGGTCACCTCGATGACCTATCCGGTCTTCCTGGTGCTCGGTTCGGTCGCGGGCTGTCGTGGAGTCGCCCGGCACGTCGGCGGCCGTGTCGACTGGGTGAAGACAGAACGTCTGGCCGAGCGTACGGTGGCCAGGGGGCGGCACACGAGATGAGATACGAAGCGCATGGGCCGAAGAATGGTGAACGGTATGCGAAGACCCGGTGGCAAGGGTGACCATTACCGAATCAAGACTATTTCGATTGTCACCTCGATCGTCTTCGGCGTGATCGGCTGCAAGCAGACTCGCCACGAGCCGTCCAGCGGATGGTTGATCACCGTCTACTACACGGCTGTCGAGACTTATCATGCGGGTCCTTCCGCGGAGGTGTTCGGCTGCCCGGACAGTGAGTGCGCCGCTGAGAAGCAATCGTTGGGCCGCTATCCAGTCGGATTCGCCGATGCGGTACGTGACGAGGGGACCGGGCGAATCACCAGTGGGCCGCATGCGGGCCGCTACCTGAATTGGTCGTACAACATCGGATACTGGCTCGAGAATGCTCCACTGGACAGCCGGGGCGAACCGCTTGAGCCGTTCGTCAGCGCCGCGGCCGACCGTGATGTGCTGACCATGGGCTCGCGATTCTCCGTTGTCGGGTGCGGTACCACCGAGTCGGGCGAAACCCCTCCGAGTGCGGTTTGTGCCGGGATCACCGCGGCGAAGTGGCAGATTCGCGATGAGTTCACCCCTGGTCTGGGTGGCCCTCGGCACATCGATCTCTACATCGGAGAGGAGCGCGGGCCGGAGTTCAGGTCCGATGCGTGGTACATCTCGCTGCGGGGCGCGAGCATCGTGGTCGGCTGACCATGAGGTGTGCCGCAGGGTGCAGTGAGGGTCACCTCAGGGACGCAGGTTCCCTGAGGTGACCCTTTGCGCGCGCTAGCGAGGCCGGCCTACCGGACCGGTATCGGAGGAGCCGGGATACCGGAGATCTCGAACATCTTCATGTAGATGTCGTCCAGCACCGCCATGACCGAGCCCTCGGCGTTGGCCGTGTCGCGGACATCGGCGATCTGAACGGCCCGGATCTTGGCCGGTCTGTCCGGCGCGCGCAGCGTGAGTTTCAGGACTCCGGCGGCTCTCTGGATGACCGGTTCGAACTCCCATTCGACATCCGCATGGTGCCAGAGCGGCCGCCGCGGGATCAGGTTCACCCAGTTTTCCGCAGCTGACAGTGTCGCGGTGTAGTTGAACACAGCAGGAGCCCTTCCTTTCTTGGAGCAAGGATCGAACCTCGTCTTCGGGTGGCACTAGAGGGGGCATATCGCCGAGGAGGCGCGGAGAGCTCCGATGACCGCGGTCCACGGGGGAAGCGGCCGGGTCGGCTTCGGCCCGCACAGCCATCGCACCGCGTCGTCGCCGGCTCTCGACGGGGGCAAGGGGATCAGTGACCCCTCGCACTGCAGGCGAACGCCGAGCCGTTGGAGGTCGGTCACCGTTGCCTCGCTCAGATGGCACGCAGGACCAGTGAGGAAGGCACAATCCGCGCCAGGCAAGGTGACGACGGGTCCGGCGAGCATCCGGATGGCGAGCAACGCTTGGGCGTCCTCGCAGAGTGTCCTCGCCGCCACGATCGCGCTCACCTCGCCGGACACGGTGAGCACGACCTGTCCGGTCGTGTGGTCCACACTCGTCGGCCAGCCGTAGAACCGCCGATAGGCGTCGGCCGTCGCCAGCATGTGTTCCAGCTGTGAACTGGGCACGACCGCTTCCGCAACACCTTGAGAGGGCATTTCTGGAACCCGCTTTCTTTTCTACTAGCAGAGCCGGCGACCGCGGTCTCCGGCCGGTGCTCGATGGCGCGCGGCGGGAAACCGGGCAGGGGTGATCTGCCCTCCCATGCGGATGACGGGAGGGCGGTAATGCGCATTCGGCGCGTGCGTTTCGCGGCGGGGCGTGGTTTCCGCGCGGTTGGGGGGGCGGTGAGGCTGGTATGTCGGGGAGGGTTCCCAGCCTCACCGCCGCTCTGGATGCCGGACGGCGGCGCGCTCGAGGAGGCGACGCGCACGCCGTCCGGCGGCACTGGTATCGGTCTAGCGGACAAAAGATTCCGACACCAGAAAAATCGATCCTTTACCGCGCCATGAGTCGCGCCGGATCATTTCCGGGGCGGTCCGCAAGATTGGCGACGATCTTTCATGTTCTGGAAATGTACGCCATTCCGGTTACACCCAGATGGACGATGCCGCGTCGTGAATCCCATTCATGTATGTTGGCCGGTGTGGCCGTATCATGGCCTTCACGTGCGGTTTTGCCGGAGTGGTCATGCGAACAGCTTGGCCTGTACGTACACGGCTGTACATCCGCCGACAGGGTTGTCGGGGCGTTACTCTGTCTGGGTCTACCGCAAATCAGCACAAGTGGTGGAAGCTACCCCGCAATGAAAGGAGTAAGAATTGGCCGCTGATTACAGCCCCACTGTCCGTCGTAGGCGTTTGGACAGCGAACTGCGTCGCCATCGGGAGAAGGCAGGCAAGAAGATCGGCGAAGTCGCCGAATATCTCGGATGCCGGCACTCGAAGATTTCGCGCATCGAGAACGGTCATGGCAGCATCAGTCCAGGTGACGTCCGCTTGATGCTGGACTTGTACGGCGTACAAGGCGTTGAAGCGGATCGTCTTGTCCAGGCCGCGAGAGAATCCCGTGTTCGGGGATGGTGGCACAGCTATGGTGACGTGTTACCCGGGTGGCTCGCGACCTATGTGGGGTTGGAGGCTGAAGCCGCCACGAGTCGAACATATGAAGGCGAAGTGATCACCGGGCTTTTGCAGACCAAGGAGTATGCCCGTGCGGTCACGGCGGCGACCGTGGTTCCCCGGACGGAGGACCAGGTCGACCGACAGGTGATGCTGCGCATGAAACGCCAGGAACGCCTGCACTCCAGCCGCCCGATCAGCTTGTGGGCGGTGCATAGTGAGGCGGCTTTGCGACGGCCCGTCGGCGGCAGGCCTGTCATGCGTGACCAGCTCACGCACCTTCTGGAGATTTCGGAACTGCCGCACGTCAACGTGCAGGTTCTGCCCATCGCGGCCGGTGAACACCCGGCGATGGTAGGACCGTTCACGGTGTTGGAGTTCCACGAGGAGTCCGATCCGGACGTCGTCTACGTCGAGACTCCTGTGGGTGGTCTGTACATGGAGCGCGAGAGTGAGATCGCGGGATACACCTGTGTTTTCGGGCGGCTGAGGGAGATGGCACTGTCTCCCGAGCAAACCACCAGTTTCGTCGGCAAGATCATTAAGGAGTTGTAGCGCGAGTGGACCAGGGAAACATCATTCCGCCGGACGCGGTCTGGCGGAAGCCGCTTCGAAGCGTCGGTGAAGGTGCTTGTGTAGAGGTTGCCGAGTTGGAGAAGCACGTAGCGATACGCGACTCCAAAGACCGTTCGGGTCCGGCGCTGGTAGTCACCAATGCGGTATGGATGGCCTTGGTCGACACTCTGAAACTTCCTTGAGCTCGATGCGACCTGCGGGTGCCCGGCAAGGTGAGGCTCCGCGCCCGGTGGCCAGCTGGCTGGCTCCTTCACCGGCGGGCGGTGAAGGGGAATGATGCCCTCATCGCGCAGGGCTGGTGAAACCGCCGCGCTCAGGTCGAGAGGAAACAATTCGTGCGGAAGCGCACAATCCGATTGGAGAAGCACCTTGCCGAGGCAGGATTTCCCAGAGGCGTCGGTGCCCCTTCCGCCGTAGTTCTGGTGCTGACCTTGTTGCTCGCCGCCTGTGTCCTGCTTCTCGATTCTCCGTCGGCGAGACCGGTACCCGATGTCGTCGTGCAGTCGCAAGAACGTTTCGCTGAGGCAACTGCCGGCGCCTTGGCGAAGACCGTGGCGGAATCCGTCATGGAACTCCGGTTCGGACTGACGCAGTCCGAGAGGGAGCAGGGCCGGGAACCGGACGCCCTGCTCGGTTCTCTGGGTGAGGTGTATCCCCGATGGCGCGGGATGGCACTCATGCAGAGCTCGACGGGACGATTGCTCGCCACTCGCGGCGAACCCCTGCCCTTCGCGTCTCTCGACAGTGAAGTCACGAAGGAAGCGAGCGTTCGTCCTGTGGCGTCGACGGGCAAGGGCGTCGTCATGGTCGCGACGGTCCCGATGCTCGCCGGCAACGAGCAGCGGACCCTGGTGGCGTTCACCGACCTGGTGACCTCTGAGGTTCCGTTGGACTCGGGACTCGGACAGAGCGTGCTGGTGGTCACGGACGAAGGTCGCGTCCTCGATTCGAGAGGGCCCGCTCCTGCCGTGGATGCCCGAGTCAGCCAGGGGTTGATCAACAAGGCCGCGGCCGAATCGGCGGGGGGACGTACCGGTAGCACCGTCGACCTTGTCGCCGGGAACGGAACAGGGCCGGAGGGTGTCCGTGAGAAGGCGCTGGTGGTCGCCCATGCGCCGCTGACGGTAGCCGGTCTATCCGGGGCGTGGAGACTCTCGCTCGTATCGATGGCCCACGTGCCGGTGGAAGGGCACACGCAGACAGATCGCCACCCGGTGACCGTTGTCAGCCTGGTGGTCGTGGCGGTCTTCGGCTTCGTACTGGTACGCAGGACCATTGTCGTTCCGGTTCACCGGCTGCGAACCGGCGCGCTGACGGTCGCCTCCGGGGCCGGCGCGCCGAAGTCGCGTGGCTTGGAAGTGCGTGAGGTGCGCCGGATCGCCGCGGTGCTGGAGCAACTCAGTTGTGCGGCGGAACCCGGACGACGCCCGCGGTGGTGGGTGCCGTCGGCACGACTGACGATCGTCGGCGCCGCGGCGACCATGCTGGCCTGGTCGTGCTCTGTGCTGGTGGCCGCCGGTGGCGCGGCACCCAGGGTGCCGGAACTCGTCGTGCGTGAACGGGGAATGGAGGTTTCGCGTATCGCGGACACGGTCCGCCGCAGCCTGAACGGAGCGGTCGCGGACTTGAAACTCTTGGCGAGGACCAACGGGAACAAGGACACTGATTCGGTACTCCCACTCATGGAGCGCCTGATCGCCAGGGAGGCCAGGTACCGGAGTATCTATGTAGTGGATTCGGCGGGCCGGATCGGCGCCCGGACCGGGCGGCCGCCACTGCGGGCCGAAGCCCGGCTGCCTTCCGGCGAAGGTGTACGTCAGTACAACACCGCCGGAAGCCTCCCAGTGATCTTCGCGTACGCGGAACTGCCGGATGCCCGCCATGGCGTCGTCGCCGAGTTCGATGTGGAGCACCTTTCGGAACTATTGCACCAGCGCGCCGGTCGAGTCCGGGTCGTCGATCCCGGTTTCCGGACGATCGCCGACACCGAGGGGTATCTCGCGTTCCATACGCTGTCCGAGGACTCTCTCCGACGAAGCGCGAGTGAGGCACTCGCGGGGCGGCCTCGCGCGGAGATAGGGCGATCCCGGGGCGGTGAGTCGGTGATCGCCTCGGCCGCGATCGGCGCACCGGGACCGGCGGGCACCCTGCAATGGAGTGTGATCTCCGAACAAGGCACCGCCACGCTAGGACTTCCGGAAAACGAAGTGAGCCGGCGCGCTCTCTCGGCCGGTCTCATCGGTCTCGTCATCGCTCTGCTGAACTTCGGTTGGCATGAGTTCATCGTCGTACGGCAGTTGCGGCGGACGGCGACGCTCGCGGAGCGGTTGGCATCCGGCGACCACGTATCCGGGATCCACCCGGTGAGACAAGACCAGATCGGCACGATCACCTTATGCCTCGAGATCTGCAGGAAAACAGCGAGTGATTCCGAGTATCGGAAAGAGCTTGCCCGGCGAGAGAGCTGATGTGCTTTTCTGTTACGTCGTATATGTAGTCTTCTGTGTCCTTGCGCTGACGGCCGGCATCCTCGAACAGCGCCGTCACCACGCCAATCTCCGGTCCATTCCGACGAGAGTGCTGGTCAACGGCACTCGCGGGAAGAGCTCGATAACCCGGTTGTGCGCGGGTGCGCTGCGAGGTGGCGATCTGGTGACCGTCGCCAAGACGACAGGAACCGCTGCCCGGTTCGTTCATCCGGACGCGCATGAAGAACCGGTTTACCGGAAATTCGGCATCGCCAATGTCATCGAGCAGGTCGGTGTGGTGCGCCGCGCCGTCGCCTACTCGCCCGATGCCTTGGTCGTCGAGTGCATGGCTGTGATGCCGGAGTTGCAGGAGATCAACCAGACCAAGCTGATCTCCTCGACAATCGGCGTCATTTCCAATGTCCGCCTGGACCACGTCGAGGAAATGGGCCCCACGATCGACGATATCGCCTGCTCGCTCAGCAGGTCGATGCCGAAGGGAGGGATTTGCGTCACCGCCGAGCGAGAACGGCTTTCAGTGCTGAAGCAGGAGGCGGCTCGGCGAAACTGCGAGCTCGTCGTGATCGATCCGGAGACCGTGACGGATGAGGACATGAAGGGTTTCGGCTGGATCACTTTCAAGGAGAACGTCGCCATAGCCTTGGCCGTCGCGGCGCTCCTGGGGGTCGATCGCGGGGCGGCGTTGCGCGGTATGTGGTCCGCGCCACCCGACCCGGGAGCGCTGAGTGTCGATCGGTTCCGGGTGCGCGGGAAGCAGCTGAGATTCGCCAATCTCCTCGCCGTCAACGATCCGGAATCCACGTTGATGAACATCGAGGAGCTCATGTCCGAGAAGCTCATCACCCGCCCGCTGCATGTGGTGATCGGATGCCGCCCCGACCGGATCGAGCGTAATCGCCAAATAGGATCACTGATCCCGCGGCTCGACCCGGAGCGAGTGATCCTGATCGGTGAGCCGACACGGAGCGCGAGAAGTGCCATTCCAAGCCAATGGCAGGGCAGGGTATGCGATCTCGGCGGTCGTCGCAGCTCATCCGAGCTTCTCGACGGAGTCGTCGACGGGATCGAGGGTGAGGCGTCAGTCGTCGCGATCGGCAGCATCCACGGCCAGGGAGAGCGACTCCTGGGCGAGCTGCAGGCTCTGGAGCGGATAACGGCCGACGCCGTTGTCTGGACCGCGGAACGAGGAAGGGAGGGATCGTAACCGATGGGAACCTTGTTGCCAGGCGTCGCGACACTCGGATTGGCCATCGGCCTCGTGCTGGCGCTGGCCTGTGTACTGCTCACCAATCTGTCGCCCGGTGGAATGATCAGTCCGGGCTGGCTCGCGCTGACGCTTGTGGAGGACTACCGGCGTGCCGCGATCGTAGTAGCGATGACCGTGTTCACCTATGCGGGGTCGAAGGGGCTGCAACGGCTCACCATCTTGTACGGAAAGCGCCTCTTCTCGGCCATCGTCCTGCTCGCCGTCTTGCTCCAGAGCACGCTCTTCCTGGTCCTGCAGCACGACTACCCACTGCTGTTCGCCCATCAAACGCTGGGCTTCGTGGTGCCGGGACTGATCGCCTACCAGCTGATCCGCCAGCCACCCGTCGCCACCATGCTGGCGACGGCGACGGTCAGCCTGGTCACCGGTGCGGTCCTGGCAAGCGGCGTTCTCGCCGGTTTCGTCTCCACAGTCTGACAAGCAGAGGATCTGCCCCATGCGAGTATCCCGCATTTCGCCCCGGAAGAAGTGGGTCCGCAACCTGCGTATCGCGATCTGGTTGTCCGTCGTCGTCTTGTCCGTGGTGACCATTCACCTCGGACCGGGTGTGCGGACGGTGACCACGGTCCCGCCGGTGAACGCCCTCGCGGTCCGGATCATGGCCGGTCCCTACCCGGTGGCCGAGTATCGCTATGAACGCTTGCCACGTCCGGCGCGGACCGTGGCACGGAACAACGCGGGTGCGGTCGTGGCGACGTTCACCGACGGCGCCCGTACCGTTGTCCTGGCCGGCCCCGCTCGGGAGTTCCCGGTAACACGGTCTGGCGCTTCTGTCGTCAAAGGCGAAGCGTGGGTGCGTCTCCTGCCGGAGCCGTGGAAGGAGGGTGCTGAAGGGAGCGGATGGTTCCGCGGCTGGCTTGATGCCGCACTCGCCGATCGGAGTCCCGACGTGCTCGCCACCGCTCGGCATCATTGGCCGGGGGATGCTTCGAAGATCAGCGGCTCCCGGTTGATCACACTCGTTTATGGGTTGCCGCGGAAAGCCTCGCTCGCCATGGTGAAAGCCGACTCCGGAGGAGTGGTGATCTCGACCGAGGCGCGTGAACAGAGCCTGCTTCAGCCTGGTGATCTTCTACTCTTCGCTCTCGATGCGAACGGTGCTGGCCCGATCGACCCCGTCGGTGTGTACCTCGGCAGGGATAACCGTGGTCTTCATCGTGTTCTCCTCCGCGGATCCGCTCCTGCCGTGGCGCACGGCGGCCGGCTGTTTCAGGGGTTTCGCGTTGCCAAACGGATCTGACGAATGCTGTTCCGGGTACTAGGGAGTTTGGAACTGAGCGGCCAGGTCGAAGGACCAGTCTGTGTGCGGCCGCGCAAGCCGCGAACTCTCCTGGCTCTGTTGCTTCTCCATGCGGAACGCTGGGTGTCCACTCCGCTGATAGAGAATGCGCTCTGGGAGGGTTTACCGCCGAGGTCCGCGTCAGGGAATGTCAAAACCTATGTCTCGCAGTTGCGTCGGACGCTGGCGGCGCTCGGGGGCGATCCAAGCAGGATCGCGAATCGGGTCGGCGCATACCGGATAAGCGTAAAGCCGAGTGAACTCGACGTCTTCCGATTCGAGGAGTCGGTGCGGCTGGGGCGGGAAGCGCGAAACCGGTCTGCCGACGGCGAGGCTGTCGAGCATTTCCGCGAAGCGCTCGGGCTCTGGCGCGGCGAGCCGTATGAAGATCTTCCGCTGTCCATCAGGCGTCCCGTAGTGGCTCGCCTGGAAGAGCTGCGCTGGACCGCCCGCGAGGAACTGATCGACGTACGGCTGATGCTGGGGCAGCACCATACGGTAGTCCCAGACCTCCGTGCGCTGACGATCGAACATCCGACACGCGAGCGGCTGTGGTGCCTGCTACTTCTCGCTTTGCACCGTTCTGGCCGGCGAGCCGACGCGTTGGACGCGTACCAATCGGCCTACCGATCACTGACGGACGAGCTCGGCATCGAGCCCGGTGCCGAGCTGCGCCGGCTGCATGAGCGAATGCTCGCGGACACGTTGTGAACACGGATGACTTTTCCTCCCTGGCCGGTGGCCGGTGCGGCGTGGGCCGGGCGATCGTGAATGGCTATTCGTGTTCTGGCCCTCATTGCCACGCACGGCTGCGAAGTCGAAATCGGCCCGTCCGCGCTGTGCCGGGAATGTACCGGAAATAGTTCTGCTTGGGGCAGAATTACATTAGTCGGACCGGATGCGTCCGGTCGGGCTGTTGCAATTAACCGAAATGTGAGGAGTAGTTGTGAAGGGTGTTTACGAGCCCCCGGCGCTGCAGGCCGCCGGGGCCTTCTCGAAGGTCACCGGATGTGGCAAGTGCGGCTGGGGCCGTGACCGTTACTGCCGGCGCGGCCACCACCACTGGCACTGGTGAGAGGCATAGGTATCTAGCCAGATGATGAATTTCCCTGCGTTGGCGCCCGACACTTCATGGTTCGTCGTCATGCCAGACGCCGACGTGACAAGCACGGTCACGAGGCTGCTACTCGCCCAGGGGCGGGTGTCCGTGTCTCACAATTCTGGCCGCCCCTGGCTGGTGGGCAACTGGAGTGACGACGAGATCGTGGTAGCCGAGGCGGGGAATTCGCGGGTGGCGGTGATCGGGCACGTGTCCGTCACCGCCACCCGTCTCGCCGGCATCCTCGAGAGGACCGGCGACGTCACTGCTGTCAGCACGGTGCTGTCTTCGCTACCCGGCAGTTTTCACGTGGTCGCGTACGTCAAAGGCCGTTCACTGGTGCGGGGAACGGCGGCCGGTGTCCGCCAGGTCCTCTATGCCGACGTGGATGGACAGGTGCTCGCCGCCGACCGGGCCGACGTGCTCGCCGGGGTGCTCGGTGCCGAACTGGACCTCGAGGCGGTGGCACTGTCACTTTTGGACCCGATGCCACCATACCCACTGGACGATCTCCCCATGTGGAAGGGCGTCGACGCTGTTCCACCGGATCATTTTCTGTTGACCGACGAGGCCGGGCGACCGGCGACCTTCCGTTGGTGGTCGCCGCCCGAACCGGTGGTGCCGCTCGGGGACGGCGCACGCGCGCTTCGACTCGCGCTCACCAATGCGGTCGCGGTCAGGACTTCCGCCGGCGGCAGAGTGAGCTGCGACCTTTCCGGCGGCCTCGACTCGACCTCGGTATGCTTTCTCGCGGCGGACAGTCCTGCCGAACTGATCGCCTACACCACGGTCGGTCTGGATCCGGCTGATGACGACGTCCCTTGGGCCATGAAGGCGATCTTCGCCTTGCCCGGGGTGGGACACGAGATCCTGCCCCGAAACGAACTTCCCTTGGTTTATCAGGGCATAGCCACCGCGGCCGACTGCCTGGACCGGCCCTTCATCGGGCAGATCGATCGGGCTCAGATACTGACGTGCTTCGAACGCATGGCCGCGCTGGGGTCGCGGATCCACCTCACCGGATTCGGGGGCGACGAGGTCCTGGAAGGCGATCTGAACTATCTGCGTTCGCTGACTCGTATGGCGCCATGGATCGCGTTACCCCGGCTTCGGGCATACCACGCTCAGGGGCGTTGGCCGCTCATGAACGTCGTGTGGCAGCTGCTTCGACCACGTTCGTACGGTTCTTGGTGGGCAGGCACCGCTGGGCGGATCACCGATCCGCGCCAGGCGCTGAGGTCTCCGAGGTTCGACTGGGACGAGCCACCGCGGTTGCCGCCGTGGGTCAGTCGCGACTGCGTCGATCTTGTCCGCCAGATGCTTCGAGTGAGGCAAGAAGCCGTACGCCCGCTGGCAGGTGACCCCAGCAAGCATGCCGATCTCCTCGCCATCCGGTCGGGTGCGCGGATCGCCCGATCGTTCGGGCAGCTGGTGGGACCGACCGGCGTGCCGTTCGCTGTGCCTTTTCTCGACGATCAGGTCGTTGAGGCGTGCTTGGCCGTCCGCGCGTATGAGCGGTCCACGCCCTGGGAATACAAACCGCTGATCAAGGAGGCCATGAGGGGGATCGTCCCCGAGGCTTCGCTCGAACGCACGACCAAGGCCGAAAGTTCGGCCGAGGAGGAGGCAGGATTGCGCGCCAACCATCTTGACCTGATGGCGCTGTGTGAGGACTCCCGGCTCGCCGAACTGGGACTTGTCGATGCCGATCAGTTGCGGGCAGCCAGTCATTACTCGCCTTCGCTGACCCGGCCGCACGAGTCGCTTCAGCAGACTTTCACTTCCGAGGCTTGGCTTCGACGGCTCGGAATCCAGTCAGCGCAGGCGGGACCGCGATCGTGAAGCTGGCCAAGAACGTCGTCTTCTGCGAAACCGACTACGGCGCCGTGGTGCTGGACGAGGCGAGCGGTCGGTATTGGACGCTCAATCCGACCGGCGCCCTGGCCATAGGTGTGCTGCTCGATGGCAAGAACGAGGACGACGCCGTCGATGCGGTGGTCGAACTCTATCCGGCGCGCCGCGACGCCGTTTCGACCGACGTCGGCAACCTTCTGGATCAGCTCCGTAAAGCCGGCCTTGTGGAGGAGAAATGACCACCCCGATGACCTTGCCCCGGCGAGGCGAGGGAATCCCTTTGCCGCGGCGGCTGCTGGCGCGGGCAGCCGTCGCTCTTGCCCGGCTGCTCGCCTTGCTGCCGCCCGCGCGGATCCGTATGGTACTCGGCTACATCCGCAGGGGAGCTCGTCCGGCGGGCCTCGGCCAGGCATCGGCCGCACGTGACGCGGTCACGACGGTGAGCCTGGTGTGCCGGGGCGCGCAGGGGTGTGTTCCCCGGTCCATTTCCACCGCGTTGCTCTGCCGCGCCTGGGGTGTATGGCCGACCTGGTGCGTGGGCGCGAGAAAGGTCGGTCCGTTCGCCGCCCATGCGTGGGTCGAGGTGGACGGCGTCCTCGTGGGAGAAGAGTTCTCCGACGACTATTTCCAGCGTCTGATGATCGTTCCCCCGGTGGACTCGTGAACGAGGAGAGCCAAAATGCCGAGGCGGCAGGCGGTGAATCGCTGACTCGGTTGCCTCATCTGTGGCGACTGCTCCGCGGTCACGGGCGGCAGGTCGTCGTCGCCACCCTGCTGACCCTGCTGGGCACGCTAGTCGGACTGGTCCAGCCGATGCTGGTGAAACAGGTGATCGACGCCGCGCAGGCCGGCACCGTCGCGAGCTGGCTGGTGGTCGCGCTTCTCGCGGTGTTCGTCACCCAAGCCGTCGTCGACGCTGTCGGCCGCTTTCTGCTGGACCGCACCAGTGAGAGCATCCTTCTCGGTCTCCGGTTACGCCTGACGGCCCATTTGATGCGTTTGCATATGCGGGTCTGCGACCGTCAGCGTATCGGTGACCTGATCTCCCGGGCGAACACCGATACGTCGATGGTGCGCGAGGCGGCGACACACAGCTTTTCCGATATCGTCACGAATTCCCTCGGGGTTGCCGGCGCGGTTGTCCTGATGGTGTGGCTCGACGCGCAGCTGTTCCTGCTTGTACTGGCGGCCGTCGCTGTCGCGGGTGCCACGGTGTTGGCGGTCTTGACGCGCATCAGACGTGCCTCCAACGAGGCACAGACCAGCGTCGGTAGCATGACCGCGGCACTCGAACGTGCGCTCAGCGCCATCCGGACGGTCCGTGCCTGTCAGGCCGAGCGGCGGGAGATCGACCGTGTCGGTTCTCATGCCCGCGACGCCTATCGGGCCGGAGTGCGGCTGGCCAGGCTGGACTCGACGGTGGCGCCGGCGATCGAGCTGGCGGTCAACGGTTCGGTACTGGTCGTTCTGCTGATCGGCGGTCTCCGGGTCACGAATGGTACGACGTCACTGGGAGATCTCGTCGCGTTCCTGCTCTATGTCACCTATCTGGTGATGCCGTTGTCATCCTTGTTCAACGCCTTTTCCACGGCACAGCGAGGGCTGGGCGCGCTGGATCGCGTGAACGAGGTTTTCGCGATGCCGCGCGAGAAGGACCGAGCGCTGGGGAGCGGTCAGGTGATGGCACTCCGACGAGTGCGTGAGACCCCGGTAGTGGAGTTTCGTGACGTCTGGTTCGGCTACGACGACCGTCCTGTCCTGAAAGGACTTTCCTTCGTCTTGCCCAGTCGTGGTCACATCGCGCTGGTCGGCAGGTCGGGAGCAGGCAAGTCGACGGTGCTGGAGCTCATCGAGCGCTTTTACGATCCAGACCGTGGGGAGATCAAGATCGATGGGCGTCCGGCGAGTTCCATGACCCGAGCGGATGCCCGTACTCTGGTGAATCTTGTGGAGCAGCAGGCGCCTGTGCTGCATGGGACGCTTCGCGACAACATCACTTACGCCGTACCCGAAGCGACAGAGGACGAGGTTCGGTGGGTCGTCAACGAGGCATGCCTCGGAGAACTGGTGGCACGACTGCCGGCCGGTCTCGATACCGAGGTCGGTGACCACGGCACGCTCCTGTCCGGCGGCGAACGGCAGCGTATCGCCATTGCCAGGGCCTTACTCGCCCGGCCGGCGTTGCTGTTGCTGGATGAGCCGACCTCGCAGCTGGACATGCTCAACGAGCGGGCCCTCACCGCGGCGATGCGAGAGGTCTCCACACACCGTGCGCTTCTGGTGATCGCGCATCGGTTGTCCACCGTACGCGCGGCGGATCAGATCATCGTGCTCGATGAGGGCCGGGTGGAGGCGATGGGTTCCCATGAGGAGCTTCTCCGGGCGAGCGCGCTTTACCGGCGGCTCCTCTCCGTCGGCCCGGATCCCGAGCCTGGCAGTTTGGCGGAGAAGCCGGGACAGGACGCGCTTGTGGTGGAAAGCGAAGAAGGAGTTGGGTGATCGTCCGAGAACCCTGTCGACTCGACAGCGACCCTGGCGAGTTTCGTGCCCGAATATGAGTCCAGCAAGACTGTGAGCCCAAGATGCCTGAGACAGCCGAACGTCCCCTTGCCTCAGCGTGCGCAGCGCTGAGTGCCACCGGCCGTTTTCCGGCCCGTGAGGCGGACGATCCGCCATGGTTGTTCGGTAATGTCCCGCCGCGCAATCCCCTTTTCACCGGTCGCGGCGAGCTTTTGAAGCAACTGGCCAAACGGCGGAACAGGGGTACCGCGGCGGTGCTTCCTTCGGCGTTGCATGGTCTTGGTGGTATTGGTAAGACTCAGATGGCTGCTGAGTATATTTATCGGCATCTTCAGGATTATGATCTGGTGTGGTGGATTGATGCCGCGCATACGACTCAGATTCGTGCTGGTCTTTCTGAGCTTGCGGGGATGTTGGGTTTGCAGGGGGCGTCGGAGGCGAGTGTGGCGGTTCCGGCGGTGATCGAGGCGTTGCGGACGGGGCGGCCGTTCCGTCGTTGGCTTCTGGTTTTCGATGCTGCTGAGAGCCCGGATACGGTGTTGCCGTTTTTCCCGCGTAATGGTCCTGGGGAGATTCTGATCACGTCGCGGAACTCTGATTGGGCGGGGATCGCGCGTCCGCTGGAGTTGGCGGTGTTCAAGCGTGAGGAAAGTGTGGAGTTGCTCGGTCGTCGTGGTCCGGAGATCGATCCGGCCGATGCCGACGAGCTTGCGGAGAAGCTCGGTGATCTGCCGTTGGCGGTGGAGCAGGCGGCGGCGTGGCGGGCGGTGACCGGGATGCCGGTGCGGGAGTATCTGCGGTTGTTCGATGAGTCGGTCGAGGAGATTCTGGACACGGCGTCGGCGCCGGACAACGAGGTGTCGGTGGCCGCGGCGTGGAATGTGTCGTTCGAGGAGTTGAAGACCCGTAATCCGGCGGCTCATCAGATTTTGCATATTTGCGCGTTTTTCTCGCCGGAGCCGATTTCGCGTGATTTGCTCACCGGGGTGAACCGGGTGTCGATCTCGCCGGAGCTCGACGCGGCGCTGCGTGATCCGATCAAGCTGGCGCGGGCCATCCGGGACATCAACCGGTACGGTCTGGCGAAGATCGATCATGGGAACAACACGCTTCAGTTGCATCGGCTGGTCCAGCTGGTTCTGCGTAACCGGGTGATGGCCCGTCAGGTGCACGCGCGGATGCAGCATGGTGCTCATCAGTTGCTGGCCGCGCTGGATCCGAATGATCCGGAGTCGAGCAGGCATTGGTCGCGTTATCGCGAGCTGCTGCCGCACGCGTACGCGGCGAACGTGCTGGACTGCGACGACGATTGGCCGCGTCAGCTGTATATCAATCTGATGCGCTACCTGTTCGAGTACGGTGATCACGAGGAGGCCGCCCGGCTGGGCCTGGAAGCGCGGAAGCGGTTCACCGACGTGCTCGGGCCCACTCATCCGCAGACGCTGGAGGTCTCGTCGAGGCTGGGGCTGTATCTGTGGGCGATCGGCCGCTACGCCGAGGCCGCGGAACTCAATCAGCGCACTCTCGCGCTGCGTCTTCAGGTGTCGGGGGAGGAGAACGAGGAGACCTTCGCTCTCCAGCGGAACATCACGATCGATCTCCGGGCGCAGGGTGACTTCGCGGCGGCGACCAAGCTGAGCGAGGAGATCTACCAGAAGTCCAGGCGCATGTTCGGTGAGGACGACCCGGAGACGCTCAACGCCGCGTACCAGCACGCCATCAGCCTCCGGCTGATCGGTGCCTACCGCGCGGCCGCGGAACTGGACCAGGACACCCTCCGGCGCCGGATCGAGGTCCTCGGCCGTGATCACGTCCGCACCTTCAGCGTCAACGGCTCCCTGATCGTGGACCTGCGCGAGGCGGGCGACTACGGCCAGGCCCGGGTGCAGCAGGAACGGCTCACCGAGAACTTCCACGCGCGTTTCGGCGCGGACCAGCTGGACAGCGCGGCCCATTCGTTCCTGCTTTCGGTGACCCGCCGCAAGGACGGCGACCACCCGGGCGCGCTCAGCCTGTCCACGGAATCGCTCAGAAGGTTCCGGCTGGCCTACGGTGACGACCACTCCGTCACGATGGGCTGCGCGCTGGCCCATTCGATCGATCTTCGTCACTCGGGTGACCTGGCCGCGGCGAAACGGCTCGGGGAGGAGACCTTCGAGCGATACCGGAGCGGTCTCGGCGAGCATCACCCGCACACCCTCGTCGCCAATGTCGACCTGGCGGTCACCTTACGGCTCATGGGCGACGCCGCGGCCGCCCGCGTCCTCGACGAGCGCGCCCTCGAGCAACTCCGGGCCACCATCGGCCCGGACCACCCCTACGCCGTCGCCGCCACGATCAACCTCGCGAGCGACCTGGCCGCGCTGGGTGAGTCCGACCGGGCCGCCGAGCTGGGACGGGACGCGGTCGAACGCGGCACGCAGGTACTCGGCGACGAGCACCCGACGGTCCTGGCGGCATCCTTCAACCTCGGACTGGACCTGACCACGCTCGGCCGGACGGACGAGGCCGTGCCGTTCCAGAACCCGATCCTGGCCCGCTATCGCCGGATCCTGGGCGAGGCCCACCCCGGAACCCAAGCCGCAGGCCGAGGCACCCGCGCCAACTGCGACATCGACCCGATCCTGATGTGACTCAACCAGCAACGAACTGCCCGATCCAGACGGCGATCCGCTCCGCCTCGGGATTTTGCCGCGGTGATCGGGTATTGCCCGACACAGCCTGGAAACTGAACCATCACGTGGGTCGAGAACGGTGACGTTGTCCGGCGATCGTGTCGCCGATTCCCCCGGCGGCTCCACGTTCCCCTCGCCCGACGTGGAGCCGCCCCGAGATACACCCGCATCAGGGGGCTATCGCGGTATGCGGGCCGGACACGTGCAGGCGGACCGTGGCACCGCAGTACCCGGAGCAGGTCTCGACATGCCGGCAGAGTTGGCGGGTGAGCCACAGACCGTCGCCGGGTGCCTCGTCGAGCGTGGGTGGAAGGTAACCGAGGAAGGGGTCGGTGATGCGCCCGACAGGCTCGTGAACGTCGCACACGATACGCCCGGATTCGGCCCACAGCCGGATGGTCGCGCGACCGCTACCGTGCCGCGCGACGTGGTCGGCGACTTCGCCGACGGCCGCCGAGAGCATGGCGGCTTGCTGCGGGGCCAGCCCTTGGAGCGCGGCGTGCGCGGTGACGAACCGCCGCACGCTGGACAGGTCGCCGGTGAAGGGAAGCACCGCGGCATCCGGTGGGGGAGTCGGCAGCGGGTGGGTGCCGCCGGCATCGACGAAGGTCGCGGGGTCGAGATAGTCAGGACATGGCCTCGCCTCGCGCCCTGTCCACCGAGCGGGGTGAATGCGATGCGCGTCAGCGACGACGGGCGGAGCCAGCACACGGGTGTCGTACGGGCAAATGATCCATGCCGACGACTCCGCGAAGGCCACGTTCAGTATCGACTCGTATCGCCTCAACTCGGCGGTCTCGAGGTCTGATCGTCTTGTCCAGATCGGTTCACCGATGATGCGTACGTGTCCTGGGCGCTCGGCATGGCGGGCCGTGTAGTAGTTGTGGTACTTGAGCAGTGTCGCGGCGGGGTGGCGGTACCAATCGTATGCGTCGACGAATTCGACCCGGTCGGCGTTCGCCCCTAGCGTGTCGACGAGCAAGTCGATGTTGTTCGGCGTGGTCACGGCCAGTGTGGCTTCCCCGCGGGTCAGGCCGTCTTCGATGAAAGGCGTTGTCATGTCGAGGAATTCCGCGTCAGAGCCGTAAATACAGGCCTGATGTGAGAACGACACGCCGCCGGTCCGGGCTTCCTGCTTGCTCATCTCACACCCCCTCCTCCGTGGTGACCAACGTCAGGGACGGCAACTGGTCCCAGCCGTAGTTCCGCAGGATCGTGCGGATGAGGGGAACTGGTGATCTCAGAACCAGCCGGTGCCCGTTGCGGAGGTTGGCCGCGGCATGGGCGAGAAGCCGGACGGTCGCTACATCGGCGTAACGTAGTTCTCTGATATCCAGGTGAAAATCGTCATCGTCGCGGTAGGCCGCTTCCAGCGTCGCGGCGAACTCGGCGAGGTTCGACCGATCGATCTCGCCGGACAGTCGCAGCCCGCGTCGCCCGTCCAGCGCCGCCATCCGCAACAGGGGTTCTCGTTGTTCGGCCTGTCGGGCGGTCAGCGCCGTCGAGTGGGCCTCGCGCACGACGTCCAATTGCTCACTCGTGAACTGCCGCCGATCGTAGTGACAGAATCCCGTCAAGGTCGGCAGCGCGCCCGTGGCGACAAGTTCCGTGACCTGCCTCTCGTAGTCCCAAAACAACTCGCTGTCCGGTAGCACATGTGAGGACCAGGTCATGTCCGCGCAGATATGAAGACCCAGGTAACCAGCACGTGTCGCCGCGGTGGTCTCGGCCTGGAGCCGGCTGATCACACGTTCCGCCTCAAACCCTGTTCTCGCTTGGTAGAACTCGTCGGTGGACGAGATGACGAGCTGTTCCCTCCTGGTCAATGCGTCCAGCTCCGGCCCGGTCAAGGACAGCCAGGTGAGCAGGGTGCCGGGAGGAGCGCGGTTGGTGAGGTAGGTGATCTTATGGCCTTGTTCCACCGCCGCCAGGAAATGCAGTTGTGCGAGCCGCCGGTATTGGTGGTCGGTGTCGTACCAGATACACACGTGCTCTCCCGCCACCCACGACCTGACCATGGTCCTCCTCCGCACGCGAGATAAGAGAAGGCCTCATTTTAGGCCGAGACCGACGGTTCGCGTTGTCCGTGCAGGAGTATTGGCGGATACGCGCCAATACTCCTCGGTGGGTGTCCGCTGAACGCCTGGGCGGCAGGCGCCGGTCTCGACATGAGCACCTGGGCTCAGCGCGAGCGGCCAGGTGTGGCGCTGTCGTGTGTGGTCGCCGACTCCGTTCGACTGGGATTCGGTGGTGACGCCCGTGCGATTCTGACAATGGCGAATGTTCGCCACGGTGAATCACGGTCGGCATCCGCCCGCGGCGGACTGTCCGGTGATGGGTGGGGTACCGGACGGCTGGGCGTAGCGGGCCAGACGTTCCGGCATATCGTCGATCGCGCCTGCTCTGCGGAAAGCGGGCGGGGTGAACTGGCCGGGGTACTGACCTCGGAACATGCAGGTGAGGAATCGCGCGACCGCGCACGATGGAGGCAGAATGTTCTTGCCCGCGTAGGACAGAACAACCAGCTCTTCTCCGCACAGGGATTCGACGGCCACGGACCACCCGTGTTCCTCGTCCCAGAGCAATGCGACGTCACGGGTCGGGAACCTCGGTAGCCGGCTCTCGATGGCCACGTAGGCGTTCACCGGTGGGTCCAGCCGCACCCACCAGCCCGACCAGTCCAGATCCAAAGCCTGGGCAACGGCGCCAACGTAGCGGCGTAAGCCGCGCGCCGGTGCTCCATGGTCTTCCAAAATCATCCTTCGTCGCCGCCTTTGCCGCCTCCGTCGGAAGATCAGCGCCGACTGCTTGACGCACGTTCGCATCTCACCCGTTCTGGAGCGTGATCGCAAGATGGTCGGTGCCCAGGCGCGGCCGGCGTACTACTGCTATTTCTTTTTCGCGGCGGCCGCGGCCTATTCCTTCATCCGGGGCAAATCCATTTTTGGTTTCGGAAGCGTAAGTGACTCAGCGTATGTTCCCGAAGGAAAAACACGATGCCCCGGATGGCTGTGTTCCGGATAGCCTGCCACCGGAGGTATCAGGACGATGAGCATCACGCGGCCGGCAAGTGCGACGCCGAAAAGCCTGCTCGTGTGTATCGATCGCGATGGAACTAGCCGGAATGTCAGGCAGAAACTGTCGAGCTGCAACAGATCTCCGTCGTGAGTCACACGTCGTCGCTGGGCGCTCGACGGTTCACCGTGCACCGCAGGGCCTGGTCGGTGCGCTAGTTGACCAAGTGCGGTAAGCGCGCTCGGTCGACCCCGCTCGAGGCTTTCATCCTCTCACCGTCCTTTGCTCTGCCAGGGGTCTTCCATGGCGTAAGCGGCCAGAAATCTCTTCATTGCGGCGTCGATGCTTGATGAGGACTGTCTGTCGACGCTGTCTTGCCGGTTCTGGGCGCGGGTCCCCGGCGGTCGTTGTGCGCGGGAGAGTTCGTGAACGGCGCTTGAGCAGGACGAGAAAATGGGGATGAAGGTATCCATGCCGACGATTCGCAGTGCTCTTGAGACGACGTGGCTTTTGACGACCAATCCGAGCCGTTTCCGTTCGCTCTTCGCCCGCTCGGCAGCACCAGCGATGGCGCCGAGCCCGGCGGCGCCGAGGAAGGTGACCTCTGATAGGTCGAGAACCGTCACCGACGGCATCTCCTGCCGCAAAGCGCGGTGGAGCACCCCCACGGAGGATACGTCGATCTCGCCGGCGACGGCGATCACTAACTGGTCGCCGTGCCGGAAGCGTCCGGCCTCCAGCAGCTTCCCGCTCGCGGCCGGTATTGCGTGCCTATCAGGCATTGGCGTTCCCAGTGGACGTACCCGAGCGAAATGGCGGCTATCAGGCAAACCAGTCATCGATGCGCTCCGAGGAGGTAACCGTGGGATCTCCGTCAGCGGCTGCGTTGCTGAACCGGCGAGACGGTCTCTGAAAGTTGACGCACGAGCCTGGGCCTGAGCCCGGTCGTCCTTTCAGGATACCCCTGGAGAGGTATCTTTGGCATCAGGCAGGCATGGCGAACGGGGGAGGGGAACGCGCGCAGATTCTGGAAAGTGAACATCAATATCGTTCTCGTGTCTCGACGGCGCGTCGCCGATTCGGCCGAAATACGACATTGTCAGATCTTCGCCATTAAACTGATCGACCACAGCGGAACCGCGTGCGGTCTGATCGCTGGATCCGGACGCTGCCCTGGTGTTACCGCGGCCGGGTGAAAACCGTATAGTTGCGTAGTGTGACCACGGCGAACACGACAATCTTTCCGGAAGGCCCGTCTCACTGTGATCGTGTCCACAACTGGACAATGACGAAAAGTGGCCATGGAAAGGACCATTGCGATCGCCGCGAAGTGGATCGGTCCCGTGGGCTCCTCTTCGTGGAGCTCTCAGCGTCTCGCGGGTCGGACAGGTCTGAGCGTCAGGACTGGCCGGTTCGCGCCTGCAAGCGGACGGTCTCAAGGAAACGGTACGCGAGGTCGCGCAGCTTGACATTCTCTCGTTGTGACTGTTTGACCAGCAGTTCGAAGGCCTCCTTGTCGGTGAACCCGTGGACTGCAATGAGGACACCCTTGGCTTGGTCGATGACCGCCCGAGTGCTCAGCGCGATAGCAAGGTGCTCGGCCAGTTGGGAGGCCTTCTCGTAATGCCGGTAGGTGCGCAGAATCGCTCCGACAGCACTTGTGTAAAGCCGGAGCAGGTGCACATCCAGTTCAGCGAAGCCCTGTGCCTGCCGACTGTAACAGTTCACCGCACCGGAGTAGTCGCCGTTCACGATCAGGGGCACGGTCAGGAAACCGCTGAGGCCCGCAGTGCGCGAAGCCGGAGCGAACTCCGGCCAGTGTTTCGACGCCTCGGAAATGTTCCCCCGTCTGGTCTGGGCGCTCTTCGCCGCCTCCAAGCACGGTCCCCGGCGCGTCGCATACTGAGTCGCGTCGAGCTCGATACCGTCCTCGCTCGTGAAGGCCTCCGTTTCCGGCCGGTGCTCGTGGACCATGGTGATCGTCGCATGGTCCACGCCGGGTACTGCGCGGATGACCTGGTGGCATACATGGTTCAGCAGCGAGTTGATGTCGGTTTCATCGGCGAGCACCTCAGCCAACCCGTCGAGCGCACGTTTGACGTCGTCGAGAATCATTGGCAAGTGCGCGCACGCCGCTTCGTCGGATGACATATTGTTCCTCCTCTGATCGTGGTTCGTCCGCTGGGCGCTTCCGGATCTTGTCGGTGGCGTGCTGCAGCTGAATAATTCGGGTACCCACTCCGTGGCCTGGTCAAGCGATCATCAGCGGTGCTCGAATTGATGGAGGTGCGCCGGTTCGGAAGAATGTATTGATTCAGGCTCTTAGTCAAGATCATGGGAGCATGTACGCGGCACGATCATTTCATCACCATAAACGGCGACGGCCGGACCTCGGAACCGAGACCGGCATTGCTGATCATGGTTGTGCCGGCGATACATCACCCGTTGGAGGGTCGAACCGTAACTGTCGGTCAAGCACGAGGGCTGAGGTCGAGCTGGGCGGCGATCATGCCGGTCGCCACCCGCACGTCGCCGTAGCCGGCGAGCAGCGCGGCGACGGGGAGGTCGGTCAGGGCGAGCCGCGGCTCCGTCCGCGAACCCAGGCCGGCGCTGCTCGTCGAAGGTCAGGTCGCTCACCAGCACCGGGCTTCCGGTAGCGAAGGCCTCGACGCCTGGACCATCGCCTGCAGTGTATTGCGTTTCCTCGAGAGTCCCGGCCAGGCATTGCTCGAGGCAACCAGCTCGTGCGCTCGCTTCGTAAGGAGATGGCTGCGATACGGACGACCGGGATCCAGCCCGAGCCCTGTCGCACGTCTCGGGCTCGCTCAGCAATGAGCTGCGATAGCCGATCGCGGCGCCTAGCGCACACGGTCACCTCCGCGTCCTCGAAAACTTCAACGCCGCCCCTGCGTCACATCGTGCGTACCCTCGCTGTCGGCCGGCCTTTGACCGCCAGGCGGACAACGCTGTTGTGACGCTGCAAACTGGTGTCAGCTCAGCCGACACTGGCGACGAGGTGCACTTTCCCTGAGGCTGCTCTCCTTCGATTTCCAACCTGCCCATGACCTGAGCAGGGCCACACCGTGATTCTCGCGGTGCCGATCGTGTGACCAGGGTTGCTCTCGCGAGACGACTGTCCTTAGGCTGATTGCGTTTGTGGTGGGGTTGAGCTGACGCGTTGCCGCAAGCGACTGAGGTCAGAGGTACTGCTGACCGCGGTCGTCGGGTGCCGTCCAGTCCGCGAGTGATCGTTGAACTGGAATCACGTGCCTGGGCTGGTGGGTGGCAACCGCGGGGTACCCGGATCGCACGGGGTAGGGGGGCGTATGGACTGGACGGCGCGATATCGGGATCGCCAACGATCTGAGAACTGGTGCGGTTCCGCGACGCGCGCCAAGCCTCCGTCGAGTGATCAAGGCTCTGACTCTTTGCCGGTGACCTCGTGGGCGCCTGAAGCTTGATCTTGGCGCGGAAGGATTCCATGAATCGAGAACAGCGCATGGTCGAGGCTCTGGTCGAGCTCTCAGACTCCCTGGTGAACGACTTCGACGTTCCTGGGCAGCTCGATCGCCTGGCTACGCGATGTACCGAGCTTCTCGACATCACCGCGGCGGCCGTGGTGCGGGTATCGGCGGATGGGGGCCGGTGGACCTCTGCCACGTCCGGTTCGGCCACCGACTTGTTCGAACTGCTCACGCGGGAGGGGCCGGTACTGGAGAGTTGCCGTACCGGCGCACCCGTCGGCCCGGTGGGCGTAGCCGCCGCGCGCCGCCAATGGCCAGGTTTCGCCGTCGCCGCCAGCAAGGCCGGCTACCGCCAGGTGTCGTCCGTGCCGATGCGGCTGGGTGAGGAGGTTCTCGGGTCGGTGCTGCTGCTGCATGCGGACGCTGAGGGGTTACAGGCATCCGACATCCGACTGGCGCGAGCGCTCGCCGACGCGGCCACGATCGGGCTTGTGCACGAACGAGAGATCCGTCAGCGGACCGACATCGCGTTGCAGCTGCAGAGCGCGTTGGACAGCCGTGTCCTGATCGAACAGGCGAAGGGGTTCCTCGCCGCGCGACAGGATATGAGTGTGATTGACGCGTTTGAACTGATCTCCGTCTACGCCCGCCAACGTCGCTGCCCGATCAGCGACGTTGCCCGCCAGATCATCGAGTTCGGGGTTTTTCCTGTCAGCCCGCCTAGGGCCAATGGGCCTTTCGACGCGCGCTGACCGGTCGTCGCGCGGACCCAACCGCGCGGATTGCGGGCTGCTGCACGCTTCGAGAACCGCGTCAGAGTGAACGGGCAGTGTCTTCGACAATCGTCAACGCGAGTTCGACGGCGGCCCCGGCGCGTAGGGTTTGCGGACGCGTATGCGTCGACGGCTAGCTGTCCACAGGCGTTGTGCCTGTCGAGCCTCCCCGCGACCCTGATGTCGTGATCCAGCAGGTCAGCGTGCGGCGGTTCGCGAAGACATCGGTTCGGCACTGGCGTCGCCGGTTGGTCGAGCGCGAGCCTGAGGGCACACGGCATATTCGAGTCTTCTCGAACTGGGCCGGCAAGCCGGGCAGGTTCTGACGTGGTCCCTGGGCGGTGACGGGCTTGATCGCACTTGCCCTCTACTGTGGCGATCCTTATGCTTTCACGTTCTGTGGCCCGGTTGAGCAGAAGCCGCTGCTGCATTTATCTCAGACTCGGAGGCGATGTGGTGCGCTTATTAGACAAATCTGGCCCGGTCGCCGAAATTGAATTGGAATCACGTCACTCGGCGATTTCCCCGATAACTGACAGGCAGACGCTCGGGTGTCGCCGAGGGCCTCTCTCGCTGTTTCCCGCCGCCGATGAGTCTGTGCGGTCGCACGTTCCTTGATCTTGGAGGAGAGGAAGGCACATATGAGACGAGAACAGCGCTTGGCTGACGCCCTGGTCGAGCTCACTGACACCGTGGTCAAGGATTTCGGCCTACCGGAGCGGCTCGCTCGGTTGGCCGCACGATGCATCGAGCTGTTCGATATCTCCGCTGCCGCCGTGATGCTGGCTTCACAGGATGACGGACGGTGGAGGTCGGCGACGGCCGGCGAGTCCGCCGACTTGCTCGATGTGCTCAACCTGGCGCGTCTGGATGGGCCGGTCCTGGGAAGTTTTCGTGCGGGGGAGCTGGTCGGTCCGATGGATCTGGCCGGTGCGGGCCGTCGGTGGCCCGACTTCGCTGCGGCCGTCGACAAGGCCGGGTACCGGCAAGTGTGTTCGGTGCCGATACGGCTGCGCGAAGAGGAATTCGGATCGGTGCTGTTGCTGCACTCGGAGACCGATGGGTTGTCGATGGCCGAGGTCCGGTTGGTGCAGGCGCTGGCCGACGCGGCCGCCATCGGGCACGTGCACGAGCGGGAGATCCGCCGTCAGATCGCCGCCGCCTCGCAACTGCAGGCTGCGCCGCACAGCCGTGTCCTGATCGAACAGGCGAAGGGTTTTCTCGCCGCGCGCTGCGATACGAACGTGCATGACGCGTTCGAGCTCATTCGCGGGCATGCCCGTCGTCACCGGTCGCAGATCCACGAGGTCGCCCGCCACGTCATCAGCCATGGGACGCTGCCCACCCCTTCGTCGGAGAATTACGTACATGCCAAAGGTCGTTGACCGGTAGCTGCTCGGAGCCGAGGATCGCGGGGCACTTTCGATCGAGCCGCCGCAGCGAAATGGCGCGTAATGCCAACTTGACTTGGCATTACGCGAAACCGAGTCGGCGATAATGTGAAGGTACACCTATCTTTTCGCTGCCTTCCCGAATTCGACGGCGGAAACTTTCCAACGTGGGAAATTAGCGCGGGACGACACTGATTGACCTGGTTGTTGAGAGATCATGCCGGCGAGTCTGATCGAAATCCTTGATCAGGAGGACCGAGTTGCCTGGGCTGGCTGCTTCGGCGGGAACCAGGATCGACTGAGACCGACTCGAAACTGCTCGAACCAGTCAACCGGAGGGGTCTCCGCCCCGGACGGTCGGTGAGCCGTTCACCTCGGTACCGGTCATCCGGAATCGGCACCACCCGACATCGTCGGCCGGTATGGTCACCCGCGCGAGGTTTGCCGGGTTCGACGGTTGGCGAGGTAACGGGTGGCGGGGGAGGCCGGGCGGCTGCTGACCAGTTTCGGATACCGGTATGCCGTCGTCGTGCGGGTCGCGACCTTGCCGCCCATAGCGGCGATCGGCCTGCTCAGGAGCTCACCCGCCGCATTCGCGGCCACGGCCGTGGTGGTCGCCGTCGCCGTGGTCTGGACCTGCGCACAGGGATGGTGGCTGCGGCGGGCCCCGATCGCCGTGGACGTGGCGGTGCTGCTGGGCTTGTGCCTCACCGTCTTCTGGACCGACGCCGAGGCGGACGGCAACACGGGCTGGCTCCGGCTCCTGGTCGTCTTCGCGTGCGTGACCTGGCAATGGCGCACCCCGCTGCTGACCGGTGCCCTCGCGGCGCTGATCGCCGGTGGCGGGATGCTCGTCGTCTTCGCCGCCGCTGGGCTCACCCTGAGCGCGTCGCAGGTGTGGGTGCCGGCGATGGCCGCGATGTCCAGGGTGGCCTGGGTGCTCGTCGCCCGCGCGGCCGAACGCGCCGATCGGACGGCGGCCGAGGCCGAACAGGTGCGCCGAGAGGCCGCCGTGGCGGCGGCGGTCCGCGCCGAGGAACGTGAGCTGGCGAACTCGCTGCACGACACCGCGGCCACCACCCTGCTGATGGTCGGCCTCGGGCAGGTGCCCCCGGACGCGGATTGGCTGGCCCCGCAGGCACGCCGCGATCTGGCCCGGTTGCGTTTCCTCGACGACGGGCGGACATCGCCGGAGGCCGACCTCGTCGAGTTGCTCCGCGCGGACCTCGGCACCGGCCACCTGACCGTCGAGCTCGACGTACCGCCGCGGCTGTCGCTGCCGTCCGAGGTGGCGGGCGCGATCGCCGGGGCCGTCCGGGAGGCGCTCAACAACGTGCGCCGCCATGCCGGGACGGACCGGGGACGGGTCCGGCTGCGCGGCGACGCGCAGGCGCTCTCGGTCGAGATTTCCGACGAGGGAAAAGGATTCGCCGCCGGCGACCGGGTGACGGCGCGACGCGGGTTGCGGGAATCCGTGCACGGCAGGATGAACCGGGTCGGTGGCACGGCGGCGATCACCTCCGCCGAAGGGGCCGGCACGGTGGTCCGGCTGAAGTGGTCGGCATGAGCGGCGGTGAAGCGACCCAGGACCAGCTGAGGCGCGGGCTGCGGATCGCCGTGCTGCTCGTCGCGATACTGACCGTTGACGTGCTCGGGTCGAGTAATCTCGTGCGGGGCCTGAAATCCCACGAACTGCCCGCTGTCCAGTTCGCCGCATTGGCCGCGCTGACCGCGGTACTGGCCGTCGAAGTGGTGCTGGTCGTACTGCGGCGGCCGTGGGGCGTGGCGCGGTGGCCCGCCGTCGCCCTCGTGCTGGCCGCGTCCGCGCCCGCGTACCTGACCTTGCCGGACGGCGAGACGGCGACCACGGTGGACTGGATGTTCGGCGCGGCCAACTGGGTCGGCATCGTCGTCCTGCTCGACCGTCCCTTGAGGACGATGCTGGCCTTCCTGGTGGCACACGAGTCGCTCGCCTTGGCGAACCTGCTGCTTTTCCAGGACGCGAGCCGGAGCGTGCTGGCCCGGTTCGTCACCGGTTCGGTGACGGTGATCGGCCTTCCGCTGTGCGTCGCCGTGGTCGCGGCCGTGCTGGGCCGGATCGGCGCGCGGGCGGCCGAGGCCACGCGGGAACTGGAACGGTTGCGCACCGCGGAGGCCGTAGCGGCGGGCGCGCACAGCCGTCGCGAGCAGCGGCTCGCCGAGCTGACCGACACGACCGTACCGTTGCTGACAGGTCTGGCGGACGGTTCGCTCGCGCCCTCGGATCCCCTGGTGCAGCGCGGATGCGCGATCGAAGCGGCCCGGATGCGCCGGCTGTTCGCCGAAACCGACGAGGTGGAGAACCCGCTGCTGCATGAGCTGAGACAGTGCGCGGACATCGCCGACCGCAAAGGCGTCGAGGTCGATCTGGACGTGCGTGGCCACTGGCCCGTGCCACCCGTGGCCGTCCGGCGGGACCTCACCGACGCCGCGCTCACCGCGCTGGCGACGGCCGGATCCTGGGCGCGGGTCACCGTGGTCGGAAGCCCCGGATCGGTGTCGGTCAACGTGGTCGCGGACTGCGCCGAGCCGATCGCGTCCACGCCGAGGGCACCGGACGTGCGGATCGAGATCTTCGACGGTGACGGAACGGTCTGGATGGAGGCACAATGGCAGCCGGCGGAGAGCTGATCACGGCGGTGATCGTGGACGACCACGCGGCGATCGCGGCGGGTGTGCGGTACTGGTGTGAGCAGGCGGACCCGCCGATCGGTCTCGTCGACGCCGGAGCCCGCCTCTCCGACGTGTGGACCGGCCCCGGTGCCGCCGCCGACGTGGTGATCTTCGATCTCGAGCTGGTGCCCCGCAAACCGGATTTCGGCGAACTCCGCCGTCTGGTCGAGAGCGGCCGCCGCGTGGTCGTGTACTCCCAGCACGCGGACAACGCCACCGCGATCAAATGCATCGATCTCGGCGCGCTCGCGTATCTGACCAAACGGGAGGGGCCCGAGCACCTCGTACCCGCGATCAGGGCCGTCGCGGGCGGGCAGACGTACACGGCGCCGTCGCTGTCCGGCGCGCTCGCCGCGGACGACTCCCCGGGCAGGCCACGCCTGTCCCCACGCGAAATCGAGGTACTACGGGCATGGTTCGCCGCCTCCTCCAAGGAACTCGTCGCCGCGAAACTCCACATCACGGTCAAGACCGTCGACACGCATATCGCCCGGGTGCGCGTGAAGTACTCGAACGTCGGACGTGAGGCCCGCACCAAGAGCCAGCTCGTCACCAGGGCACTCGACGACGGTGTCATCACGCTAGCCGAGCTCAACGAGGCTTCGATGTAAGGCGTTCACCGGACATCCCGGGAGCCGCGATCGGTCTAGCGTCACCGGAGCAGGGGGCGCCGCGGGCATTCGGTGTCGAGGGGACCGGATGCCCGCGGCACCGCTTCGAGGAAGACGCCCGAGGGAGTTCGATGAGCCAGCCCGGTCCGCCAGTGCCGTACCCCGTGCCGCAACCGGGGTGGCAGTACCACCAGCAGCCACCTCGCAAGAAGAAGACCGGGCTGCTGATCGTGCTGCTGGCGCTGGGCACCGTCATGGTGCTCGGGCTGGCTTTCGGCGGGTACTGGATCTTCGTCAGGGAAGGCGGCTCCGACGCGCCACCGCCCGTGAACGCCTCGCAGGACGTGGCGAAGGCGCCGATCGGTTGTGCCGTCTTCGACAAGAGCGAGGTGGCCCGCTACATTCCCGGCCGGACGGATTTCGAGGCGGGATCGGCCAACTCGACCTCGGACTCCCTGGAACAAGGGCAGTGCGCCTGGAACAACACCGACACCTTCATCAAGGACAAGGTCCGGGCGGCGCACGTGATCGTCACCGGCTACGTCTACCACGCCACCCGCACGAAGTCCGGAGTGGACGCCGCGACGGAACACCTGAAACGCCGGGTCCGGAACGGGGTCGCGGTGAACGTGCGGAACGCCGACGAGGCTTTGCTCGTCGAGCAAGGGAAACGCGGCCACTCGGTGGCGGTCACCGCTCGGTATCGCAACATCGTGTACCACGTCGACTACACCAACCAGACCGACGGCGCGCCGGTCAAGGACGGGGTGACCGCACTGGCCACCGCCGCCATCGGCAAGGTGGCGCCCAAGCGCTGAGCACGGTCACCTCCGGGGCCGTTTCCCGGCCGGTGTGGTTCGTTCGACCGACAGTGCGCCGGTGCGTCCGTGGATATCTTGTGGCTGATACCCCGGCAACTCCTGAGGAGCACCATGACGACCACCCGGCGCGTTTTCGCCGTTCTGGCCACCGCGGGCCTGGTCATTTCGGTCCTCGGCGCGGGCTCCGCCTCCGCCGCGACCAAGGGCAAGATCTACATTTCCAACAACTGCGGCAAAGTGGTCTCCACCACGATCCACCGCACCAACGGCTCGATGATCGCGGGCACCTCGTCGGCGCCCTCGGGCAGCTACTTCGGCTACCCGGTCGACCCCGGCACCTACCAGGTCCGCGTGCCCGCCGGGAACCGGGACGTGACGATCCTCGACCTCGGCGGCAAGGCGCACTCGGTCATCGTCAGGGCCTGCTGACCTCCCATCAGGTCTTCGCCCGGCGCAGGCGTTCGGCCACCTGCGCGCGGACGACGTCATGGGAACCCGGGGGAGCGCCGTGCAGCACTTCCCAGCGGACGTCGTGCGCCACGGGCCACAGGCTCGCCGCCCACGCGACCTCCTGCTCCTCCGTGGTGAACCGGCGGCCCCGGTCTTGGGAAAGACCGCGCTCGCCGCTCCCGCCAGTGCGGCCTCCGGCTGCCACGCCAGGCTGTCCCAGTCGTGCACGGCCCAGATGCGGCCGTCGTGCCAGCGGAGGTTCTGCGCTTCGAAGTCGGCGTGGCCGAGTACGCGGGGCAGGCCGGCGGAGAGCAGCCGTTCGCGGATCCGTTCGGCCGCTTCGACGACGTACGCGGGTACGGCGTCCTGGTCCCGCCGATCGAGGTCCCCGATGGACGGCCACAACCCGGGATCCGTGTGGTCCCACCGTATCCAGCGGGGATTCGGCAGTGGCGGCGGGACGGTCACGTCGGCCAGTCCGGTCATCAGCCGGGCGAACACCGCCGCGCAGCAGTTCACCGCCGGGCCTGGATTCCTCGGCGTGCACGGCCAGCGTCCCGACGCCGGTCGCGGGCGTGATCGGCCGGGCGCACGGAAATCCCCGGTCGGCCAACCGGGCCTGCGCGGTGACGCACGACGCGGCGCGGCCGTCGTCTTCCCGCACCTTCACCACGACGTCGCGCCCGGTGGCCAACCGCAGCCCGAACACCGCCGAGATCGACCGTGCCCCGAACAGCACGGCGACCGGCTTGCCGCCCAGGTGATCCACACCCCACCCGGGCAGCCAGTCCGGCAGATCGCCCCCTGTCACGTATCCGTTCCTACCAGAGACGTTCATGGTCGTACTCGGCGAAGGCCTCCGCCGCGTCGCCGTCCAAGATCATCGACAGCGCGTAGGAGATGGTCCAGATCCACTCCTCGAGGCGAGCCGCGTCCTCGTCGTCGATCAGGCCGTTCCCGCGGAGCATGCCGTCGGGCGCGACGCCCCAGGCCCGCGCGAAGTGGCAGATCCCGACCACGGCGGAAACGACTTCACGCGGCACAGAGTCGGCCTGCAGCTGTTCGGTGAGAGCGCGCAACGCGGCCATCACCTCATGATAATTCTCCTCGCGCAACCCGCTGAAGGGTCGCAAAGACCCGAGAAACCCTGTCCGCCACCGCGGATCATCCACATCCGGGTGCGCGCCGGAGTGGAATAGGAGGGCTTCGCGGGCATCGGCAGGGGTCACGAGGGGACCGTAGCGCGAGACCGCACACGTCGCTCAGTCCGCCAGCGCCGCGCCGAGGGTGCGGGCGGCGCGGGCGACGGTGTCGGACATCGTGACGGGTGACTGCGGCAGCGTGAGCACGGTCGCGATCGAGCCGACCGTCCGGCCGGTCGGCAGCCTGACGGACGCTTCGACGGCGACGAGTTCGTGTTCCGCTTGCCAGGTCGGGCAGAAGCGGCCGGTGCGCTGGGGCACGGTCGATCCGGGCCGGAGAAGGACGCCGTCCTCCGGCCGGGTGAGGCTGGCGGCGGCGATCAGGATGCGGCCGTCACAGGGTACGGCGAGTACCGAACTGGCTCGGGTGGCCGCGGCCAGGCGCCGGAGCTCGCCGCGCGCGAGTTCCAGCAGCCGCGGATAGGGCTGCCACGATTGGCCGAGCCGGAATGCCTGCGCGCCGACGCGATAGCGGTTTTCGTTGCGCTGGACAACCTCCAGTGCGGTCAATTGCTCGAGTAATCGGTATGCCGTCGATTTCGGTATCGAACAGGAATTGGCCAGCTGGGTCAATCCTGCTTCACCTTGATGTCGTACCAAGGCATCCAATAGGGTGAAGGCGCCTTCGAGGACGCTTCTGGCTCTTCTCTTGGTCTCCACTGAAATCCCCTCGCGCGGTCCGCTGGACGGAATCCTTGCTGACAAGGCCATGCCGCCGGTGTCAGGCTGGAACTGCCCCGGTCCGTATCTTCGGTCAAAAAGCGCGGGCTGGGAAGAGCACGTCCACCGAACGGAAAGAGGTACCGGAAAAATGCGAAGATCCATTCGGCTGGGGACGGCATTGGCGGGTCTGCTCGCGGGCCTGCTCGTAATGCCACCGGCCGCGGGCGCGGACGATATCGGTATCGCCGCCTCGCCGGCGTCTCAGAAGCCCGCCGCGGATTTCGATGGCGACGGGTTCGCCGACAAGGCGGTTTGGCGGCCGGGTAACGGTGTCTGGTACGTGATCCGCAGCAGCAACGGCAGTGTCGTGACCCAGCAGTGGGGTGTCTCGGGCGACGTGCCGGTGGCCGCGGACTACGACGGCGACCATCGGGCCGACTTCGCCGTGTGGCGGCCGAGCAACGGTATTTGGTACATCATCCAGAGCAGCACCGGCGCGGTGGTGACCCAGCAGTGGGGCGTGTCCGGCGACGTTCCGCTGACCGGCGATTTCAATGGTGACGGCCGCTCCGATTTCGCGGTGTGGCGGCCGAGTAATGGCACCTGGTACGTGCTCGGTATCGCCACGGTGCAATGGGGTGTCGCCGGTGATGTTCCGGTCGCCGGCGATTTCAACGCCGACGGGCGCGCCGACTTCACGGTTTGGCGCCCGAGCGACGGCGTCTGGTACGTGCGGGGAATCGCGACCCAGCAATGGGGTGTCGCGGGCGATATTCCGGTGGCCGGCGATTTCAATGCGGACGGGCGCGCCGATTTCGCCGTTTGGCGGCCGGGTAACGGTGTCTGGTACGTGCTCGGTATCGCGACCCAGCAATGGGGTGTGGCGGGCGACGTGCCCATGGCGGGCAATTTCGGCGGCGACCCGCGGGCGGACTTCGTGGTGTGGCGGCCGTCGAACGGGACCTGGTACGGCCTTGGCCTGTTCACCACCCAGTGGGGGACAGCGGGCGACATCCCGGTCTGAGCCGAGGTCGGCGATCTCGCCGTTGTTGTCGAACCTGTTCATGCACTACGCCTTCGATGACTGGTTACATCGGATGCAGCCGCTGGTCAGGTTCGAACGGTACTGCGACGACGTGATCGTGCACCGCGTCAGCGAAAAGCAAGCGCAGTATATCAAGAGGTCGATCAAAATGGCCGCCGATGGGTTACCGGAGTTCATCCCGCCCCAATACCGAGGCCCGCTCCGACAACCCCGCCGAAACACCCTCCACCACCACTGACCCCGAGGAGCCCGCCAGCCACACCGGCGACGGGCTCCTCGGCANAACACCCTCCACCACCACTGACCCCGAGGAGCCCGCCAGCCACACCGGCGACGGGCTCCTCGGCATGCCCACGCCCGGACGCTCCGTGAAGGGCTCCTTCCCTACCCTGAGAGTAGTGAAGGAGCCCTTCGCTACCTGCCACCGTGTGATCGCGTTCGAACCGGCGCGAAGCAACCGGCAGAAGTCGACGGCCCGTTCTGCCGGGAAGGCTGCATGGGCCCGAGCGTCGTCCCGGCTTAGGTTTGTGCCAGTTGTCCAGCGGCGACGCGGGTCCTGGACAACGAGACCCAGGCCGGGACGTCGTCCGCGACGTCCCCGCGCACGCCGAGGCCGACGGGATACCGGCCTTGCGGCGATCGGCCGGTGTCCCCCCATCCCGAGCCGGCCTCGGCGTGCCAACACCTTCGAGGAGTGGAACCACGTCACCTAGGAACCGGAACCGTAGTTCGGTTTGCCCGCTTCGGATCGGCCGAGCCGGTCTCGGAGACCCATCGCGCGTTCCCGGTCCGCGCGGGCCGATGCCGGGTCGTCCATCTCCTCGGACAGCGCCGCTCTTTCGCCGAGCGTGTCGATCCGCGCCTGTGTCAGCCCGATGCGTTCGTAGAGTTCCTCGGCCTCGGACAACCGGCGGCGCGCGTTCGCGTGGTCGCCCTGGCGTCGCATGAAGCGTCCGGTCTCCTGCAGCGCGCGGGCCTGGCCCATGGCCGCGCCGTGACGACGGAACAGGCCGAGTGCCGTCTCGCACTGGGTGAGTGCCCGATCGGCAGCGTCGAGCGCGGCCAGGTTCTGGGCCGAACGCAACAGCACGTACGCGTAGTTGGTGTCGTCCACCGGAGTACGCGAGCCGCCGTGTTCCGGCGCGAAATAGCGGACGCAGGCGTCGAACTCTTCGGCGGCTTCGCCGAACCGGCCCTCCCGGTACCAGTACGAGGCCCGCATCGTCCGTGCCACATGGACTCCGAGCGGATACTCCGCCTCCCCGAACAGGCGCACCGCCTCGTCGAAGAGTTCGGGAGACGTCCCGCAGCCGGTGTCGCGGGCATGGGCGCTCGTCAGGTACACCCGTGCCCAGCCCTGTTCGCGCCGGTCGCCCGCCCTCACCGCGGCGTCCCAGGCCAGCTTGGCCGTCCGGACGGCCTCCTCCGCCTGATCGCACAGCGAGGCCTGTACCCAGGACAGATAGTTCCGGTGGACCGCCTCCTCCCGATCGCTGCCGAGCGCGATGGCCGCGTTCACGGCGAGTTCGAACACGTCGTACCAGGTGCTCGCGGTCCCGCCGATCTCCGAATACCAGTGCATGGATTCGGCCAGGTCGAGCACCGGCCGGTGGTCACCTCGCGCGGCGACGCTCTTGACCGCGGCGTGCCAATTCTTCAGCTCGACCTCGAGCCACCTGCCCGCTCCGGAGTGGTCGCCGAACGACGGCGTCGCGACCGGGAGCGGGCTGACCCCGTCGGTCGGGTGGAAGTAGCGGCCCGCCGCCGTCGCGGTGCGCACCAGCCAACCGGCCAGCCGGTTTTCCGCCGCTTCGACGGCATCAGGGGCCTCCTCGCGGGCCAGCCGCTCGGTCGCGAAAACCCGCAGAAGGTCATGGAACTGGTACCGGCCGTTCTCCTGCGACGTCTGCAGCAGACTCGCGTCGGTCAGTTCCTCCAGGAAGACGGCGGCGTCGTCCTCGCCGGCCGCTTCGATGAGCGTGCTCGCGGCCCCCACCGAGAAGTCCGCCGCCGGGACGAGCGACAGCCGCCGGAACACGGCGGCGGCGTTCGGGCTGAGCTGGCGATACGACAGTTCGAACACGCTGCGCACGTCGAGATCGCCGGCGGTCAGGGTGGCCAGCCGTCGGCCGCGGTCCCGGAGCTGATCCACCAGACGGGACAGCGGCCAGGTCGGGCGGCTCGCCAGCCGGTTGCCCGCGATCCGCAGCGCCAGCGGCAGCCGCCCGCACAGTTCGACCAGTTCGAGCGCCTCCCGCCGCTCCCGCGCGACCCTGTCGGCCCCGATGATGGTCGACAGCAAGGCGACCGCGTCGTCCTCGCCGAACACGTCGAGGGCGAGCCTGCTCGCGCCTTCCAGTCCCACCAGCATCTGACGGCTGGTGACCAGGGTGAGACATCGTGGCCCGCCGACCAGCAGCGGGCGGACCTGGGCTTCGTCGGCCGCGTCGTCCAGGACGATCAGGGTGGCCCGGTCCTGCAAGAGGGAGCGGCACAGGCTCACCCGGTCGTCCGGATCGGCCGGGATGCGGACGGCTTCGACCCCGAGCGAGCGCAGAATCAGATGCACCACGTCCGCCGGGTTCGCCGGCTCGGCGGACATCCCGCGCAGCTTCAGGAAAAGCCTGCCGTCGGGGAACTCCTCGGCGAGGTTGTGCGCCACGCGGACCGCGAGAGTGGTCTTGCCGGTCCCAGGAGGTCCGCTCAGGATCGCGACCCGCCCGGACCTGCGGCGACCGGCGCCCAGATCCGCGGAAAGGGCGCGCAACGCGTCGAGATCGCTTTCGCGGCCGGTGAGGTCGTCGACGTCCGCCGGCAGGATGCCGATCAGGGATGCGCCGGGGATCCCGGCCGGTGCGGGCGTGGAAGTGCGGCCCTGGCGCGCGACCTTCTGCAGGCCGGTCAGCTCTTCGTCGGTCAAGGACAGCGGCGCGGCGAGCGCTTCGATCGTCCGGCGTTGCGGGCTTTTGGCGATCCCGCGCTCCATGTCGCTGATGGCGCGGACGCTCACCCCGGACCCCTCGGCGAGTTCCTCCTGCGTGAGGCCCGCTCGGACGCGGTAACCCTTCAGCAGCACCTTGAAAGTCGTGGCTGCCCTTCCCAGGGCGGCGTTCGTCATGGCCGGATTATCCCGCCCCGCCGTGCGGGCTCAACTTGACTTTGGTCTCAAATCGCGGCGGGCGCGGCCTTCGTGCCGACGAGTGAGAAACCGTTTTCCGTTCCTTCGGGAAAGGGCTTTCAGCAGTCCGTCGGGTGTTCATACAGGTGAACGACTGTCCAAAGTGGTCATATTCGGCACCCGCCGCCATAACGGCTGGTGATCGCCTCGGCCCGGTCCCGCAAGGAGGCGCGTAACCAAGGCGGTTCAAGGGCCTCCGCGTCCGTGGCGAGTTGCCACAACGCCCATTCGGCGTGACGCGCGTCCTGGAAGGTCACCTCCATGCGCAGACGGCCGTCTTCGGCGGATTCTTCCGCGAGTACGGCCAGCGCGGTGCCCACCAGTTCGTCCCGCCGCACCGGATCCACCAGCACCGACACGGCGACCTGGTCCCCGCCGCTCCGGAACCGTGTGCCGCGTTCCTGCCAGGTCCGGTCCAGGTCCACCCGGTCCGGGCGTTGCGCGGGTTCGGGGAGCTCCTCGGCGGCCCGCACCCGGGACAGCCGGTAGGTGCGGTCCTCACCGGACCTCGTGGCCAGCAGATATCCCCGATCCCGGACGGTGACCAGGCCGATCGGATCCACCGTGCGCCACCGCGGTGCCCGGCCCTCGGCCGCGTAGTGGATACGCAGTTTGTGTCCCGCGAACACCGCGCGCCGGACCTCGGAGACGACGGCGTCCGGCACCTCCTCGGCGGGCACCCGGCGCGAGAGCAGATCGGTCTCCGGGTCGATGAGCAGGCGCCGGGCCGCGCCCGCCGCGGTGTCCCGCTGGCCTTCCGGCAGCGCGTCGACCACCTTGAGCATGGCCGACGCGAGTGCCGAGCCGAGGCCGAACGCCTGCGCGCCGCGCCGTGATCCGGCGATCAGCAGCGCGAGCGCCTCGTCGTGGTTCAGCCCGGTGAGTTCGGTCCGGAAACCGGGCAGCAATCCGAAACCGCCGTGCCTGCCGCGTTCGGCGTACACCGGGACACCTGCCGCCGACAGCGCCTCGATGTCACGGAGCACGGTGCGGGTGGAGACCTCCAGTTCGCGCGCGAGCGTGGTCGCGGACAGGCGGCCGCGGTGTCGCAACAGCAACACCAGTGAGACCAGCCGGTCGGCGCGCATGGCCGGAACTCTAGCGGAATACACGACACAGGATGTCGTGATTGGCTGCGAGGCTCATCCTCATGACAAGCAGGACTGTGGCCACCGAGCCGAACGATCTGGGCAAGTTGTTCATCGAGCGAGGCAACGCGGGCGATGTCGACGGACTGGTGGCGTTGTACGAACCGGGCGCCGTACTGGCGTTCCCGCCGGGCAACATCGCGACGGGGCACGCGGAGATCCGCAAGGTGTACGAGGAGTTCGTCGCGGCCGCGCCGGAACTCCTGCCGGGCAGGCAGCATCCGGCGCTGGTGGGCGGCGACCTGGCGCTCACGGCGTCCACGCTGACCACCGGTGAGGCGACCATCGAGGTCGCCCGCCGTCAGCCGGACGGGTCCTGGCTCTGGGTGCTGGACCAGCCGGTGTTCGTGCCGTGACGAGACGGCTCGCCGGCGGCGGACCCGGGTCCGTCACCGGCGAGCCGTGCGCGGCGTCAGAGTGTGCAGTTCCTGGCCGAACCCGTGTTCACCTTGGCTCCGGTGAACTCCTCGATGATCGCGATGTTCTCCGGGGCATAGTTCTTGGCGACGATCTTGGCCACGTCCGCGCTGCCGAGTTTGGCGGCGTGGGGCGCGGATTGATCCAGCCAGTAGGCGGTACGGAGGAATTCGATGAGTACCAATTCGCGCAATTCGGGCTGGGCCTTGATCTTGGTCCAGTAATCGGGATGTTTTGTCTTGGCGACGCGAAGGTAGAGTTGAAGGTAGCGCATGTTCGTCGCCGCGATGTCCCGCGAATTGCTCGCGCCCACGCCCTGGATGTACTCCGCGACGACCGTCGCCGCGGGCAATCCCATGAGCCCGGCGTTGAGTTCCGCGATGACTCCTTGGATCCGATACGAGCCCTGCTGCTGATCCCGCAGGTAGATGTCGTCCATCGAACGCGTGAGATCATCCGTGATCAGCGGCAGGATTTCGCGACGGGGGAATCCGCCGTGGATCGGGACCTTCATCGCCTTGCGGGAAGCGTCGATCCACGCCGAGACGTACACGTCCCACGATGTTCTCGAAGGATCCAGGTCCCACATGTGGGTCTCTTCGTGGATCGCCACCATCAGGGACTCCGCGAGCGCGTTGAAGCTGGTCTTGTTGACGAACTGGCTGAAGTACTTGTCCTTGGCCTGGGCGATCGTGAGGCCTTCGCCGCTCGGCCAGCGCCGCTTGTACACGGCTTGGATCGTCTGCAGCCACTTCGTGGACTGGAAACCGGCTTTTATGTCACTTACATCGGCTTTCGGTTGTACGGGTTCTTCATAACAGAAGGGGGCTCGGGCGGTCGCCGTCTCTTGAGCGGAGACGGGGAATGGGGTGAGGGACAGGGCGAGGCACGCGGTCAGCACGGTAATGCCATATCGGCGCATAAGGACCTCGGTTCACGGTAGGGTTTTCCGTGGGTCGGACGGAAGTGTCCCCCACCGATCACCGTCATTCAATGATCAGGCCCGGACTGCGGCTGTACAGGCTAGGAATTATGGCTGCGAACGGGCGAGTCCACGATCAGCCGGGATCGGCGCATGCTGTAACCGAAGTAGATGAGCAGGCCGAGCGCCATCCAGCCGGCGAAGACGATCCAAGTCTCGCCGTCGAGGCTGAGCATCATGTAGCCGCAGCACAGCACCCCGAGGATCGGCGTGACGGGGGAGAACGGCACGCGGAACGAACGCGGGGCCTCCGGTTGCCGCTTTCGCAGCAGCAGGACGGCGACGTTCACCAGCCCGAAGGCGAACAACGTGCCGATGCTGGTGGCGTCGGCCAGCTTCCCGAGCGGGATGAACGCGGCCAGCGTCGCGACGAAGCCGGAGACCACCAGGGTGTTGATCCGCGGCGTGCCGGTCTTGGGATCCACTTTGGACAGTGAGGCGGGTACCAGCCCGTCGCGGGACATCGAGAACAGGATGCGCGTCTGTCCGTAGAGGACGGTCAGCACGACACTGGAGATCGCCACGATCGCGCCGACGGCGAGCAGCCCGGCCCACAGCGGATTGTCGGACACGGCGCCGAGCACGTGCGAGAGCGCGGCCTCTTGGCCGTCGAAGTCCTGCCACGGCAGGGCGCCGACCGCGGCCACGGCGACAAGGCAGTACAGCACGGTGACGATGGCGAGCGAGAGCAGGATCGCCCTCGGCAGGTCCCGCTGCGGGTTCTTCGCCTCCTCGCCCGCGGTCGACGCCGCGTCGAAGCCGATGTAGGAGAAGAAGAGCTTCGCGGCACCGGCGCTCAGCCCGGCCAGGCCGAGCGGCAGGAACGGGGTGAAGTTCGCCGCCCGCACCGCCGAGAACGCGATCGCGCAGAACAGCACCAGCGTGCCGACCTTGATCACGACCATGATCGCGTTGGCCCGCGCGCTCTCCTTCGCGCCGGACAGCAGCAGGAACATGGCGAGCAGCACGACGACGATGGCCGGGACGTTGACGATCCCGCCCGAGCCCGGCGGCTGGCTGAACGCGTCGGGGATGGCGAAACCGAACGTCAGCCGCAGCAGTTCGTTGAGGTACTGCCCCCAGCCGACGGCCACCGACGCCACCGAGACGCCGTACTCGAGCACCAGGCACCAGCCGCAGACCCAGGCGACCAGCTCGCCGAGCGTGGCGTACGCGTAGGAGTAGGACGAACCGGACACCGGGATCATTCCGGCGAGCTCGGCGTAGGAGAGCGCCGAGAACAGCGCGGTGATACCGGCGAGCACGAACGACAGCACGACCGCGGGGCCCGCGACGGGGACCGCTTCGCCGAGCACGACGAAGATCCCGCTGCCCAGCGTCGCGCCGATGCTGAGCATGGTCAGCTGCCCAAGGCCGAGCGATCGCTTCAGCGTGCCGTGATCACTGTCGGCGATCAGATCGGCGACCGGTTTCCGCCGCACCGCCGCGGCTCGCAGAGTCATGCCGAGGACCGTATCTGCCGTGCCGGACACGCAGAACAGGAGATCGTTGCCGGGTTACCTGCATTACAGGCGATTCGTGGAACGGTACCGGTCGATCGCCTGAGCACCCGAAAGTTGCCGATCGTGCACCCTGCGCCAGATCAGCAGGGAGAGCACCGCGCCGCACAAGCAGAGGAACATGTCCCACTGCGTGTCCCAGACGTCTCCCTGGGTGCCCAGGAAATCGTCCGCGCCCGCACCGGCGACCATCGCGCTGAACCATTCCACGAACTCGAAACCGGCGGCGATCGTCACGCAGACGCAGACGGTCAGGAACGCGACCCAGGCACCGGGCCGCAGCGGGGTCCGGCGCAGCAGCACCTCGCGCACGGCGATCGCCGGGACGAAACCCTGGACGACGTGGGCGAACCGGTCGTAGTTGTTCCGCTGAGTGCCCATCAGCCCCTGCACCCATTCCCCGGCCGGGGTCTCCGCGTAGGTGTACTGCCCGCCGTAACACAGCACGATCGCGTGCAGCACCAGTAGCCAGCACAGCAAGCGGGTCAAGGGAAAGCGTTTGCGCAGGGCCACCACCAGCGGCAGCCCGATCAGCACCCAGACGACTTCCAGCAGCCAGGTGCCGGGGGACCTGGCCTGGACGCCGGTCACCACGAGCACGACGACCACGGAGCCGGCCAGCAGGATGCCTTCCGTCCGGCCGACTCCGCGCACCATGCGTGGGACCCTACTGTGACGGGCCCCGGCTCGCTCAGTTCAGCTTGCGCATGTCGGCGGGCAGGCCGCCGCCGGCGTAGACGTCCTCGGCGAGCTTCGCCAGCGCGGTGAGCGCGACGTTCTGGCTGAACGGCCCGTAGGACACCCGGGAGACGCCGAGCTTCTGCGCGGTGGCCAGCGGGATCGAGCCCGGGACGCCGATCAGGTTCACCTTGCGCTCGCCCAGCGCCTCGACCAGCCTGCCGACCTGGGTCTCGTCGAGCTTGCCGGGCACGAAGACGTTCGACGCGCCGGCGTCCAGGTACGCGCGGCCCCGGGTGATCGCGTCGGCCAGCACCTCCTCGGGGTCACGGTCGCCCGCCCGGAGGAAGGCGTCGGTGCGGGCGTTGAGCACGAAGTCGATCCCGGCGGACTGGGCGGCGGCGACCGCGGCCTCGACGGCCTTGACCGACTCGTCCAGCGGTTTCATCTGGTCTTCGAGGTTGCAGCCGACCGCGCCCGCCTCGATCGCGCGGGCGACCGTGCCGCCCGGGTCGCCGTAACCCGCTTCCAGGTCCGCGGTGACCGGCAGGTCGCCCGCCACCCTGACGATCAGGGCGACCTCGGCGATCATCTCGTCGCGGGGGATCACCTCGCCGTCGGGGTAGCCGCGGGCGGCGGCGATACCGTGGCTCGGGGTGGCGAGAGCCTGTGTACCAGGGGTTTCGGCGACGACCTTCGCGGTGATCGCGTCCCACACGTTGACGACGAGCAGCAGTTCCGGGGCGGCGTGCAATTCCTGCAGCCGGGTGGCCTTCTCGGCGATGGAAACCATGCCTTCAATGTAGAGGTTTCGCCCAGCGGCGCCGATTCCTGTTACGCGCCAGGCCGGAGCGGCGACTGGTAGGGATAGCACTTCGAGGGAGGTCCCGTGGAGCTGACGATCAACGCCGCCGGCGACGAACAAGCGCTGACCGAGTTCTACAGCTGGCTCCGCGACGACGCCGGCGTGACGCGGTCCGCGACGATCAGCCTCGCGGGCTCACGGAGCACGGGGGAGATGGGGGTCTTCGAGGTCATCTGCATGTCCATCGGCTCGCTGACCGGGCTGGCGAATCTGGGCATCGCCTGGAGCAACTTCCTCCGCTCCCGCAAGGAAACGCCCCCGTTCACCATCACGGTCGAGGGGGAGCTGACCGCCGAACAGCGCGCCATGCTCCGGAACCTGGACCTGCCGCTTTCGTGGTGAGGGGAGTCGGGTCGGGCGGACCACCTGGACCGAACGGCCACCGACGGCCGCGCCTTCGCCTTACGACCCCGCGCCGCTTCCCAGCCACCGCAACGTTTCCAGTGCGACGGCCACGTCCACCGCGTTCTCCGTCAGCGGCCGGGGGAGCAGTTCGCCGGCCCGTGCCAGCCGCCGGACGACGGTGTTCCGGTGGGTGTAGAGCCGTTCCGCGGTCCGTGTCGTGTTGCCCAGTTCGTGCACGTAGGCCCGCACCGTCTCCCGGGTCTCGGCGTCGGCGTGCCGGAGTTCGCCGAGGGTGTCGGCGATGAATTCGCCCGCCTGCGCCGGATCACCGGTGAGCAGGGCGAGCAGCTGGATGTCCTGGTACCGCGCGATCTGCTGCGGCGAGGTGAGCCGGGCGAGCATCCGCTGGGTGGCGGCGGCGTCCAGATGGCTGCGGCGGAATCCGTCGATCCCGCTGCCGGGCCGTCCCAGCGCGACCCGGACGTCGGGGTGCGGCGCGAGGTCTTCGGCGAGCCGGTCCGCGCGCGGCGGGGTCCGGCCGGGCAGCCAGACCCACAGGGCGGCGGCGCTGGCGACGACGGTCAGCCGGTGTGAAGCGCCGCTCGCCCGCATGAGCGTTTCCGCGGCGGTTTCGAGCTGCTGGGACGACGGTGTCGCCGAGCCGCTCCAGACGATCGCGGCCGTATGCGGTCCGGCGAGCGGGTAGCCGAGCTGGGCCTCGGCCCGCGAGCGGCTGATGGGCGCGCCTTCCAGCAGCAGGGTGACCGTGGCCCGCCGCTCGGCGTGGGCACCGCGGGTCAGTTCCGAGCGTTCGGCGGCCATCCGTTCGGACACGGCGGCGACGGTGTCCTCGATGAACGTGGTGATCGACAACGACGAGACGTCCAGCAGCTCACGAAGCAGGACCGGGTCCGACGTGAGGTCGAAACAGATCTCGATCCACCGGCGCCAGGCCACCCCCTGCGCCCGCCGGTAGGCGTCGAGGCCACCGGAGTCGAAGCCGCGCCGCACCATGTCGCGAGCGCCGTCGAGCACTTCCCGGTTCAGGTTGGCGGCGACGCGTTCACCGGGGCGCTGCACGTTGGCGGCCGCCCAGTGCAGCAGATTCGCCAGATTGGCGCGTTTGGTCCCCTCGGTGAGCACGGGGTCCTCGGCGACCGCGCGCATACTGCCCCCGCCGAGCGAGGCCTCGTGCAGCTCCTCGATCCATTCGGCACGCGGATGCAGCACGATCTCCGCGCCCCGCCGGAAGAGGTCACGCGCCTCGGGCGACAGGGTCGGCCACGGCGATGCGGCACTCTGCACCATAGTTCCATCATGATGGTGCAGATAGTGCTAGCGCAAATCCCCACCTGCCCCCCATCGTGGAGGCAACCGAGACGAGGCTGGAGTACCGCATGACGACGAGCACACCCGTCGAGCACCTCGACGTGGTCATCATCGGTGCCGGGATTTCCGGGATCGGGGCCGCGCGCTACCTGAAGACCGAGAACCCTGGCAAGACGTTCGCCATCCTGGAGGCGCGTGGCGCGTCCGGCGGTACCTGGGATCTGTTCCGCTACCCGGGCATCCGGTCGGACTCCGATCTCCACACCTTCGGCTACGAGTTCAAGCCGTGGCGGGACAAGCAGTCCATCGCCGACGCGCCCCGGATCCTGTCGTACCTGCGCGAGACGGTCGCCGAGAACGGCCTCGAACCCGCCATCCGCTACCACCACAAGCTGCTCTCGGCGGCCTGGTCGAGCGACGAGGCGCGCTGGCTGCTCGAGATCGAGCGGACCGACACCGGCGAGCGCACCAGCCTCAGCGCGGGCTGGCTGTTCAACGCGGGCGGTTACTACCGCTACGACGAGGGCTTCACCCCGCGTTTCGAGGGCCGGGACCGGTTCGCCGGCACGATCGTGCACCCGCAGCACTGGCCCGAGGATCTCGACTACGCGGGCAAGCGCGTCGTCGTGATCGGCAGCGGCGCCACCGCGGTCACCCTGATCCCGGCGATGGCGGGCACCGCGGCGTACGTGACGATGCTGCAGCGCACCCCGACCTACGTCATGCCGGTGCCGCGCGAGGACAAGATCGCCAACGGCCTGCGCAAGATCCTCGGCGAGGAGCGGGCCTACGCGCTCACTCGCCGCAAGAACATCCGCAAGGGACTGGCGGTCTGGCAGTTCTGCCAGAAGTTCCCGAAGACCGCCCGCGGGCTCATCCGTTACGTCAACAAGAAGCAGCTTCCCAAGGGCTATCCGGTCGACGAGCACTTCAACCCGCCGTACGACCCGTGGGACCAGCGGCTGTGCGCCGTGCCCGGCGGTGACCTGTTCGCCGCCATCCGCAAGGGGCAGGCCGACGTCGTCACCGACAAGATCGCGACCTTCACCGAAAAGGGGATTCTGCTCGAATCCGGGCGGGAACTGGAAGCGGACATCATCGTCACCGCCACCGGACTGAACCTCCAGGTGTTCGGCGGGGCCACGCTCAGCGTCGACGGCAAACCGGTGATCCTGCCGGAAACCGTCGCGTACAAGGGAATGATGCTTTCGGACGTGCCGAACGCCGCGTTCGCGATCGGCTACACGAACTCTTCGTGGACGCTCAAGATCGGCCTGCTGTGCGAGCATTTCTGCCGTCTGCTGGCGCATATGGACGCCCACGGCTATGACGTCTGCCGTCCCGTCGTCGCCGACCCGGACATGCCGACGAAGCCGTTCCTGGACTTCGCCGCCGGATACGTCCAGCGCGCTCTCGACCAGCTCCCGCGTCAGGGTGACCGCATGCCGTGGCTGACGTCGATGAGCTACCACTCCGACATCAAGCTGCTGCGCGCGGACGACATCACCGACCCGGAGCTGCACTTCTCGCACGCCGACGTCCGGGAAGCGGTGAGTTCGTGAGCGACAGCTTCGCCGACCTGCCCGGCGGCCCGCGGATCTGCTACCGCGAGGACGGCCCGGCCGACGGTGTACCGCTGGTGCTGATCGCCGGTCTCGGTCTCGACCTCACGTCGTGGCCGCGGCCGATGATCGAGGGGTTCATCGGTCGTGGTTTCCGCGTCATCCGGTTCGACAACCGCGACGCGGGCTGCTCGGATCGCATCAAGGCGCCGAATCCGGGCAAGCTCCGGCAACTGCTGGCTCGGCCGCTCCCTGATGCCTACGACCTGGGCTACATGGCGGCGGACACCGTCGGCCTGCTGGACCACCTGGACGTCGAGAAGGCGCATCTGGTCGGTATGTCGATGGGCGGCATGATCGCGCAGACTGTCGCCGCCCGGAACCCCGGCCGCGTCCTGTCGCTGACGTCGATCTTCTCCACCACTGGGCATCGCCGCGTCGGGCAGCCTGCGAAGTCGACGTTGCTGCGCATGGCGAGGCGGCCCGCCCAGACGGTCGAGGAATCCGTGGTCGGGCACCTGTCGTTGATGGGTCACCTCGGGTCGGCCACGTTCCCGCTGGACAAGGACGTCGAAACGGCCTGGGCCGAGGGCCTGTGGGAACGGGCAGGGGGACGGCGCGCCCGCAGCGGTATCGCCCGGCAGATCGGCGCGATCCAGGCCAGCGGCGACCGCACCGCCGAACTCGCCCGCATCACCTGTCCGACGGTCGTGGTCCACGGCGACACCGATCGCATGGTCCACCGCAGCGGGGGGCGGGCGACGGCCAAGGCCATCAAGGGCGCCCGCTACGTCGAAATCCCCGGAATGGGGCACCACATCGCCCCGGACCTGGTCGAGCGGCTCGTCGAGCTGACCGCCGAAGTGGCCCTCGACCCGGCGGGAGAAACCCGATGAGCAGTGTTCGCGGCAAGGTCGCCGTCGTCACCGGTGCCGGTTCCGGCATCGGCCGTCAGCTGGCCCTCGAACTCGCGCGGCGCGGTGCCCGGCTCGCGGTGTCCGATGTGGACGAAGCGGCGCTGGCCGACACCGTCGCCGAGGTCAAGGCCTTGGGCGCGGAAGTGCAGAGCGGCACGCTGGACGTCAGCGACCGGACGGCCGTGCTGGAGTACGCGACCGCCGTCGCCGGGCAGTTCGGTGTGGTGCATCAGATCTACAACAACGCGGGGATCGCCGGCGGCGGGCAGACCGTGCTCGACGCCGACTGGGAGCTGTACGACCGCACGCTCGCGGTCAACCTCTTCGGCGTCATCAACGGCACCAAGGCTTTCCTGCCGCATCTGATCGACTCCGGCGACGGCCAGGTCGTCAACGTCTCCAGTCTCAACGGGTTCATGGCCCAGCCGACGCTCAGTGCCTACTGCGCCAGCAAGTTCGGCGTCCGCGGCTTCACCGAAGCGCTGCGCACCGAGATGATCGCGGCCGGGCATCCGGTGCGGGTGACCGTCGTCCACCCGGGCGGGGTCAAGACCGGCATCGCCTCGGCGGCGTTGAAGGAAGCCGAGGCCCGCGGCATCGAGCCCACCGCCGAACAGCGGGAACGCGTCCGGGTGTACAACGAAAAGCTGCTGAAGATGCCGGCCGGCCAAGCCGCCCGCATCATCGTCGACGGGGTCGAGGCAGGAAAGCCTCGGGTGCTCGTCGGGAACGACGCGAAACTGGTCGACCGGCTCGTCCGGCTGCTCCCGCGCCGGTACCCGAAACTGATCGTCGACTTCGAGCGGCGGCGTCTCGCTCGCTAGGCGTCGACGCTCCGGTGCCCGAACAGGCCGAGCAGCCAGGTGTAGCGGACAGCTTCGCGCGCCTGGCCGTAGGCGTCTTCGGTGCCGATCCAGATGGCCTGCGTGATCAATTCGATGGTGGCGGCGACGACCGTGCGCGCGGTGAACGGCGGCGGTGACGGCAGCGCGGGATCGGTGGCACGCAGCCATCTCGCCGTCCGGTCGAAGACGGCTTCCCCAGCGCGCAAGGTGTTCTCCCGTACTTCGAGCCCCGCGTCGCCGAGCGCGTAGATCTCCAGCAGGACGGCGCGGACGGCGATGGGGCGCCGGTGCACGTAGTCGACGAGGAAGTCGCAGCAGGCGGATACGGCGTCCAGCGGGGTCGCGGCCTCGGCGCCCACGGCGACGCCCTGGGTGATGAACTCGGTGGTGATCTCGCGATAGGCGGCGAGGAAGGCGTCCTGTTTGCCGGTGAACTGTTCGTAGAACGAGGTCCGGGACACGCCCGCCGTGGCGGTGATGTGGCCGACGGTGGTGGCGACGTAGCCGCGTTTGCCGGTGTTCTCCAGTACCGCGTCGATCAGCCGGGCGCGCTGGGTTCCGGCGACCTCGTCGCGGCTGAGGTTGTGCGGCCCCTTCGGCAGCTTGCGGTGCTCGGTCACGTGCCGCACCGTACCGGCTCCCCGAAGTCCGTGAAGGCCTCCTTCCCTACCTTGAGAGTAG
>NZ_CP150484.1:7896446-7971547 GCF_037997115.1 Amycolatopsis coloradensis | reverse complement strand
TCTTCCGATCTCCTACCTTGAGAGTAGGGAAGGAGGCCTTCACGGACCGAGAGGTCAGCTGACCGGCACCTCCGGGGCAAGGGAGTTGCCGGGCGCGATCTTCCCGCAGCTGGACGGCGCGGTCTTGCCCGCGAACCGGTCGTTGAGCCAGCCGATGGCCTGCGGCGCCCAGGCGACGGCCGCCCCGACGTGGCTCAGCGTGTTGTACTGGTCGTACTTGATCGACTTGTTGCCGGTGTCGCAGTACTGCCGCGCGAGCGAGCGCACGTCACCGGCGACCATCACCCCGTCGCCGGTCCCGATCCCCGGCGGGTTGCCGAAAGTGCCTTCCACGACACCGTTGTTGCCCTGCGCGATGTAGCCGGGCACGGTGGGCGTCGGCGCGGAACCGAGGTTGATCTTGTTCACGGCCTCGACGTACGGCAGCACCTTGTTCGGGTTGACGTACTCGGGCTTGACGAACTTCTCCCACGTCAGCCCGGGATACCGGCCGAGCGCGTCGACGATCGACGCCTTTTCCATCTCCTTGAGCACCTGAAGGCCATAAGAATTCGCGTACGGTTTGAGATCGATGCCGAAGGAACGCGAGACGCCGATGAGTGCCATCGGAATGACCCCGGTCCACGCGACGCTGCCGTTGACGTACTTCAGATTGTGCGACGGTTTGACGAGCACTCCGCCTTCGGTGAAACCGACGAGGTTCTTGTTGACCTCGGGCGCGTAATCCGGCGCGAGCGCGGCTGCCCAGCCGGTCGCGATGGCACCACCCGAATAGCCGATGAGACCGAACCGGGTCTTGTCGTTCATTCCCGTTCCCGGAGCCCGCGTCGCGGCTCGGATCGAGTCCAGGGTGTTCGTCCCGTATTCCGGCCCGGCGGCGAAGTTCGCTTTCTGGCCTTCGGTGTCGGGAATGACGACGTTGTAGCCCAGCAGCAAGGCGGGCGCGATGAACAGCGACTCCGCGTTGGCGATCAGGCCGCCGAGCGAGACGTCACCGGCGATCGCCCTCGACGGGCCGTGCTCGGGGTTGAGCGAATCATAGAACGATTGGTACGAAACGGCTTTGGTGCTGTCGCCGGTAAGGCTCCGCAGTACCGAGGTGACGTTGGCGGACGGTTTCCCCTGCGCGTCCGTGGACCGGTACAGCAACTGGGTCACCTTGAGTGGCGTGGAAATACCGACGACGTGGTAATTCAGCGTCCGGGTCTTCAACACGGTCCCGGGGCTGTACGACGACAGCGGATCGCTGCCGCTGTAGCTGTAGAACGGATCGGTGGCGGGGGCGGCGGAGGCGGCGGGCGCGGCGGCGAAACCGACGATGACGGCGATCGCGACGGCCAGCAGCCGAGCGGGCTTTCGGGTCATGACTCCCCTTTGAATCATGAAGTGGAGCACGTTTGAATGCCCGGAACCTACCAGTCGGTAACTGATGATGTACAGGCTCGTACATGATTAATTGCGCGAGATTGACCTTTCTTCCGCTCGCGTTTGGACGGGGCACGGCTCGGGCAGGGTCCGGGTTGTGATTAAGCACAAAGCGGCAGTGTCATCTGGGTGCCCGCCGGGACCGTGCACGCCCATCAGGCGCACGGCGACCTCGAACTCCGCCTCGTCGGCCTGCCCGCCACCGTGAACCCGTTGCGGCTGAACGAACCGAGCGTGCTGGCCGTCGGACCGCTCCTGCGCGAACTCATCCGCGCCTATACCGATCCGCCGCACGACGACACCCCGGAACGACGGCGGCTGCGCGCGGTACTGCTCGATCGGCTTCGCGTCTCGCCGCAGCAACCTCTGCACCTGCCGACGCCCGCCGACCCGCGGCTGCGCGCACCCTGGCGCGGCTCTTCAAAGCCGACCTCGGCATGACCTTCCCGCAATGGCGCACGCAGCTGTTGCTCTGCCGCGCTTTGGTCCTTTTGGCCGAGGACACCCCGGTGGCCGCGGTGGCGCATGCTTGCGGCTGGTCGTCCACCAGCGCGTTCATCGACGTCTTCCGCCGCGCCTTCGGGCATACGCCGGGCACGCACTACGAGCGGTGGACGCGAAAGCGGGGCCGGTCCACAAAGGACCGGCCCCGCTCGTCGTTCGCTTCTTACGCCTCGCTACGGCGACGGCGCACCAGCAGCACCATCAGCACACCCGCGCCGAGGAGCGCGCCGCCGATGATCAGCGGCATGGTCGCGGAAGCACCGGTGTTGGCCAGCTCGTCGCCGCCACCCGATTCGGCGCCACCGGGGGTGGTGGGGGCCGGGGTTTCGGTGACGGGCGCGCCGCCCTGCTTCCAGCTCGCGGTCGCGTTCGCGACGACCGAGGTCTTCTCGGACTCCGCGACGATCAGGGACTGGGCGGGCACCTTGTCGTAGTTCTCGCCCACGAACAGGCGGCCGGTGTCGAGGTGGCCGCTGACCTTCAGCGAGAACGAGCCGGAGCCGTCCTTGGCGTCCTTGGGGACGTCGACGTAGACCTTGGTGCCGTCCTTGACGTCGGCGGCCTTGATCTCCTTGCCGTCGGCGTCGGCGACCTTGACGCCCTCGGGCAGCTTGCTCGTCAGCTCGGTGATGTCACCGCTCGTGGCGACGCTGAACGGGCCGATCCGGGTACCGGTGGCGCCGTCGGCCTTGGCCGGGCCGATGTTCAGGGTCGGCTTCGGCTGCTGGCCGATGCCGGCGTTGTCCTTGCCGACGAGGTAGTCGTAGAGGGCCAGCACATCGGCGGAGTCTTCCGCGGCGCCGCCCGAAATCGGGTTGGCGCGCTTCAGGTCCTTGCCGTCACTGAAGTGCCAGACCGCGGCCTGCGTCGCGGTGATGGCCTCCTTGACGGAGAGGCCGCCGTTGAGCTTGACGTCGCTCTTGCCGAGCGTGCCCTCGAGCGCCTTGACCGACGCCGCCGGGTAGCCGTGGTGCAGCACCCAGTTGAGCTTCGCGCTGTTCTTGTTGAACGGCGAGTTGGTGTCCGGGTACTTGTTCCACGGACGTTCGATCATGTCCTGATCGGTGCGCATGCCGACCTCGACCTGCACGCAGTACATCTTGAGCTTGCTGCCGTCCGACAGCTTCAGCGTGAACAGCACCGTGTCGGCGGGCTTGCCGTTCTCGAAGTTGACGCCGAACCCGCCGTTGCCCTCTTTTTGGACGACCCGGCCGCGCGCCGCGCCGTCGTCGGCGAGGGCGGCCGGAGCGGCCATCGTCAGCGCGACGGCCGCGGTGGCCACCGCGATCCCGCCGCGAACCAGAACTGACCTGCCGTGCATGTGTCTCCCATCCGAATACGGACCACGAATGCCAGCGCCGCGTGCGACCACAGGCCCCGACCGCAACGGCTCGCCCGATCGGGGGATAACTAATCCCATCGAGCGAGAGCGGAGCATACAGAGGTCTCACAAGTCGCTACTCAGGGGTATGGCCGATGTCCGAATTGCCCCGAACGAAGGGTGAACGCCAGGGAAACGATCTTGGGCGGGTGGAGAACGATTCTCCGGGGGAAAGAAACCGACGGAAAGCTCGCGAATGGAGGTACCGGCGCTCCTCCGGTCACTGTTGAATTGGACCAGACCATTCACTGGCGATTGGAGTCCCTCATGACGCGACGGCACCTCCGCCGGGGGTTGTCCCTGGTGGCCGGACTCGCCTTGGCGGGCGCGCTGCTCCCGACCGCGAGTAGTGCGGAACCCCGGGAAACGCGGGGTGTTCCGCTCGGCGAGCTGACCGCCACGGCGACCAAGGTCGCGTCCGGGCTGATCAATCCGACCGCGATCACGGCGCTGAACGACGGGAGCGGCCGGATCCTCATCGTGGAGAAGAGAGGCGTCGTCCGGGCCTACCATCCCCGGACCGGGCTCGCCGCCAAACCGGTTCTGGACATCAGCGACAAGGTGAACGGCGCGGACGTCGAGCGCGGGTTGCTCGGCCTGGCGATCGCCAAGGACAGGCGGGCTTACGTCGCGTACACCCGCAAGTCCGACAGCGCGGTGACGCTGTCCCGCGTCCGGCTGGACACCGGCGAGCTCACCGAGCTGATCACCCAGCCGCATCCCGAGTTCCCCAACCACAACGGCGGCCAGCTGGCGTTCGGTCCGGACGGGTATCTGTACTGGGGGATCGGTGACGGCGGCGGAGGCGGCGATCCGCTGGCCAGTGGGCAGCGCCTGGACACGTTGCTGGGCAAGATCCTGCGTATCGACGTGAACCGCGCGTGCCGTCCGCTGAAGTACTGCGTCCCGGCAGGCAATCCGTTCGTCGGCGTCGCGGGCGCGCGTCCGGAGATCTGGTCGTACGGGCTCCGCAATCCGTGGCGGTTCTCCTTCGACCCCGCCGACGGTTCGCTGTGGATCGGCGACGTCGGCCAGGGCCGGTTCGAGGAGGTCGACCACCTCGCCAAGGGCAAGGGCGGCGCGAACTTCGGCTGGTCCTGCAAAGAGGGGCCGGTCGTGTTCGACGAGACGCGCTGCGAGGACGGCGTGACCTACACCGATCCGGTCTTCCACTACATCTCCGGTGCGGAAGGCTGCGCGGTGATCGGCGGGCACGTCTACCGCGGCAAGAAGTACGCGGCACTGGCGGGCGGGACCTATCTCGCCACCGACTTCTGCCAGGGGACGGCCTGGGCCGTCCGCAAGAAGACCGACGGCACCTACGAAAGCGCCCGGATCGGCGAATTCCCGCTCGACGCCACCACGTTCGGCACCGACCAGAACGGCGAGCTGTACCTGGCCGACGAACAGCCCGGCGGACTGCACCGGATCTCGTTCGCGCGCAAGGGCTGACGAGACTCCCCGGCCGCGTCCGCCCGGCGCGGCCGGGGCACCCGATCGCGTTTCATCAAGTTTTCATCATCCCTCCATAGCGTGAGGTCGTCCGGTGAAAACAGTGATGGAGGGCGACGTGGAGCAATCATTCCCACCCGGAGGCGCGCAGTGGCCGCCGCCGCAGGGCTGGGTCCCGCAACCGGTACCGGCGCCGCCCGCCCGGAAACCCCGGTGGCTGCTGTTCGGCGGGATCGCCGGACTGGTGCTGGTGCTCCTCGCGGGTCTGACGACCTGGCTGTTGTGGCCGTCGAAGGCGGGCCGCGAACCCTTCGAGCAGGCACTCGCCGGCCTTTCTTCGGCGCCCGCCGTCCGGAACAGCACTTCCACCGTCGGCGGGATGATCAAGACGGACGTCAAGACCACCGCGTACGGCGAGACGTCCGGCACGTTGTCCTTCCAGGGCAAGAAGATCGACATCCTGGTCGTCGGCGGCAAGGTCTACTTCAAGGCGCCGGACGGCATGCTGCCCGGGGCGATGGCGGACGCCGGCGGGACCGACGAGCTCAAGGACCGGTGGATGACCGGCGAGGACGCGCTGTTCGGCCCGGCTCTGCAGCAGTTCGAATCCCCGGAGAAGCTCGCCGCCCGGTTGCGCGCGGCGCTGGACCAGGCGGACGAGATTCCCGGGGACCAGGACGAGACCGTCCGGGACGTTCCGGCGCTCAAGGCGAGCACGCCCGCGGGTGACCTGTACGTCTCGAAGGAGGCACCGCACCGCCTTCTCCGCTATTCCGTGAAGATGCCCGGCGGGATACCGTCCATGCCTTCCCTGCCACGAATCCCGACGCTGCCGTCGGTGGCACCGCGACCCGCGGCGGAGCAGCAGTCGCCGGGCGGGCTCGGCGAGTCCGATGTGGATGCCTTGTCGCCCGAAGACACCGACGCCGTCTACGACGACCTCATGGCCAACGCCCGGAAGCTGACCAGCGCGGTCGACACCGGGGTGCGGTTCGACGTCAACGGCTCGGCCACCGTGTCCTGCGGCGCGGGCGGTTGCACGGTGACCGCGAACGTGAGCAATTCCGCGTCAGCGAACAGCGGAGGGAAGGTCACCGGCCAGGTCAACGCCACCATGACCGCGAACGTCACGATCGACGGCCGTCCAGCGGGAAGCTGCCAGAGCGCGACGACCCTCCCAGTGAACGGCGCCGGTTCGGTCAGCTGCGTCAACGGCGCGGCCGGTGGTGTCTTCGCCAGCGTCGAAGCGCAGAAGAAGGCCGACGCGGAAGCGCGTTCGCGGGCCGCGGGCGGAGTGCCTGTGCAGTACCAGATCCAGAGTATCGCGGCGGTTTCCGTTCTGGCGAGCGCGATCGGGCAGGTCGAGGTCACCCGCATCGTCGACGACCTCGGGCAGCGTCGCGACGCGGTCAACAACTGCGGGCGGGCCACGAACAGTTTCGCGGCGGGCACCCGGGTGCTCATGGCCGACCGCACCGCCCGGGCGATCGAGGGGATCTCACCCGGTGACCGGATCCTGGCCGTCGATCCGTACACCGGAAGGCAGGTCGAGGTCCCGGTACTCGCGAGGATCGTAGGGCACGGCGAGAAACTGTTGTACCGGCTGACCGTTCGCGGTGGCGAGGTGACAGCCACGGACAACCACCTGTTCTGGGACCCGGAAAAGCGGGCCTGGGTCGAGGCGGCCTGGGTGCGCCCGGGGCAAGCCCTGTCCACAAGCGACGGTGCGCAGGTCCGTGTCGAGACCGTTCGGTCCTACGAGGACGACACCTCGGTCTTCAACCTCTCGGTGGCAGGACCGCACACCTTCCAGGTCCTCGCCGGCCCGACGTCTGTCCTTGTGCACAACCAGGGCGGCGAACTCGACCCGCTCAAGTTCTTCGGTGACTACACCGGCCGGATCGACCGCTTCGACACGGCGGGCCGGTCGGAGTTCGAGATCCACGTCTACTACAAGGGTGTCGAGTACGGTTTCTTCGGTTCGAACGGCTGGTTCCCCAAGCACGGCCTGCCGGTGCCCACCAACCCGCCCGCGCAGCTCGAATCCGTGCTCAAGGGGTATGCGATCGACTACATGCGGCGCAGCCAGAGGCTGAAGCCTGACGACGACATCAAGGGTGACGCCTGGAAACGTGCCAGGGTCGCTCGGGGGAATTGCTGAGATGGACTACGTCAAGATCGTCCAGGAGGAGAACGGATTCTTCCTCGACCCCTCCGAGTACCTGGAGCGCCTGCCCCGGCTCGCGGCGGACCTGCCGCCCGGCGCCGCGGCGTTCGCCACCGATCCGGATCACTACAGCTTCGTCGGCGACCGCTGCATCAAGGATCTGTACCTCACTTCGATCGGCTTCTCCCGCGAGAACCGGCAGCTGACGGTGACCGCGAGGCTCGCGTGGCGCGAAGGCATGCCGACCGTCCTGACGATCACGTATCGCCAGGTCACCGAGCTGAACGTCGACTCCGGTGAGGGGCCGGTCCAGCTCGACGAGACCTTGCCGCACGAGCGTGGCTGCCGTCACGAGATCCAGCTGATCGGCGGATCGGTCGTGGTGGTCTGCGCTGACTACGCCGCCGTCTGGGCAGAGGACAACGCTTACTGAGGGGTAAGGCAAATGTGGCGCGTGTCGCGAAAGCCACTTTCGCACCGTCAGCTGAAGTGATCGACCCAGGTGGTGGTGAAGGCCTCCTTGCCTACCCTGAAGGTCAGGGCCCCGGCAAAGTTGCGTACCCGCGGGTCAGGTAAGTCGCAGTGTGGTGGTTCGGGTTGGTCGTGAGTGGCGTTTCGGGTTCTGGCCCGAAACGCCACTCACGACAGCATCAAGAGCGGCACGATCGAAGGCGGCCATGAGCGGACCGCCCACCGCACTCGACANGCGGTGAAGGCCACCAACCTGGTGGACACGCTCAACAGCCAGCAGGCCATCACCGTGTTCGCCCCGGCGGACCCCGCCTTCCAGGCACTGGGTGACGCCAAGTTCGCCGAGCTGGCGGGCAAGCCGGACGAGCTGGCCCCGATCCTGCAGTACCACGTCGTCGGCAAGCGTTACGACGCCAAGGGCCTGGAGTCCGCCAAGTCCGTGGAGAGCCTGAACACCGCGGGCGGCCCGGTCAAGATCGAGGGCTCCGGCGAGAACATGACCGTCAACGGCGCGAAGGTGCTGTGCGGCAACATCCCCACCAAGAACGCCACCGTCTTCGTCATCGACAAGGTGCTGACCCCGGGCACCAACAAGAACTAGGTCCCCACACCCTGATCGCGGTGGCCACGCTTTCGGGCGTGGCCACCGCGATCTGCGTGTCAGGGAACGAGTGCGGCGGCGTCCACGTCGGTCACGACGATCCGCAGGCTCGCGTTCTCCCACGGGGTTCCGGTGAGCACCGTGCGCAGGGCGGCCCCGGCGACCTCCGTGAGCGGCGGGATCGGCACCTCCAGCGCGACCACGCGGATCTCGACGACGTTCTCGGAGATGTCGACGGCCATCACGTCGAGGTCCCACGGCACCGCCGAGGCGGCGGCCGTGGTGGACGGGGTCGCCGCGCGGAGCCCCGGCACCTCGCGGAGCGTGCTCAGCAGCGACGCGGTCAATTCGGAACGTGCGGTCACAACAGTCCTCCACGGATTTCGATGTCCAAAATGGACACCGAGACGGCCGACGGGGTGAGCCCTGTCGCCTCGGTGACCGCCTTGCCGACGGCACGCTGTACCGCCTGCGCTGTCGCCGCGGCCTGGTCCAGCCCGGAGAGCGAGAGGTCGATCTCCACCCGGACGTCCGGCGGATCGTGCTCGACGAACGCGCGGACTCCTTCCGTCGGCGCCGGATCGAGGCCCTTGATCCGCTGCCGCGCGATCCGGGTCAGCGAGCCGGCCAGCCCGCGCAATCCGGGTTCCAGGCGGACCACGCCGGGGACCCGGGCCGCGGCGTGCGCGGCGACCGCCGCGATCACCGGAGGGGAGATCACCGTCTCGACCGATGGTCTTGCCGGGGCCTGCTCACGCGTCATAGATGTCCTCCACCACCAGATCGAGCCGGGCCAGCCGGAGACCCACCCTGGCGCCGGCCGCCGCCGTGACCCGCTCGCGGACCAGGTCCAGCGAGTCACCGTCGAAATCATGCGCGATCGCCAGGCTCAGCTCCACGTCCACGGCCAGCGCGTCGGTGTCTTCGCCCGACCGGTGGACCCGGCAACGCCGCGCGCGGACACCGTCCACGGAGTCCGCGGCGAACCGCAGTACCGCCGCGACCGCCTGATCGCTCACCTGCACGTCGCCCGGTTCCGGGCTGGCCAGCGGCACCAGGTCCCGGCGCCGCACCTCGGCGCGGATCGCGGACATGATCCGGCTGGTGAGATCCGGCGAGGGCTCGGCGTCGTCTTCGGCCAGTTCCCTGGTCAGCCCGCGCAGCACCCGGAGGCTCTCGCGGGTCGCCCGGCAGTGCGGGCAGTCGAGTTCGTGCGTGTCCGCCCGCCCGGCGTCGACCTCGTCGAGCCGGTCCCAGATCTGTTCCACATCACGGCCGCACGGCAGCAGGTAGTCCCGGGTCGTGTGGTTCATCGCCATGGCGCCATCACCTCCGCCAACTGTGCTCGTGCTCGCGCGATGCGTCCGCGCACCGCGGTGGTGGTCGCCCCGATCGCCTTCGCGATCTCCTCGTAGGAGCGCCCGTGGACCTCGCGCAACAGCCAGCAGGCCCGTTGCTCGGCGGTCAGCTGGTCCAACGCCCCGGTCAGGGCCGTCATCTGCGCGCTCGTCTCGGCCGCGCGATCCGGCCGCCCCGCCGAACCGGCGGACTCCTGCTGGTCCAGTTCGACGTCGGCCACCGGCTTCCTGGCGCGGATCACGTTCAGGCACCGGTTGGTCGTCATCCGGTAGAGCCAGCCGACGAACGCCGCGTCCTCCTGCAGCTGGTCGAGCCGTCGCCAGGCGACGAGGAACACCTCCTGGACGACATCCTCGGCGTCCCCTTTGTTCCCGAGCATCCGCAGCGCCAGCCGGTACATCGGCCCCTGGAACCGCAGGACGAGCTGCTCGTACGCGCGGATCTCGCCGTCGCGGGCACGCGCGACCAACGTCGCGTCGTCCAGCACCGTTTCGCCGGCCGCGAGCGGTTCGGTTCTCTCCGAAGTCGTCATCGAGCGCACCTGTGCAGCGCCGTCATGCCGAAGCTCCCTTCACATCACCATGTAAGACACGGCTTCCCCGGAAACGTCACGCGGGAAACCCAGCCGACCACGGCGCCGCGGATGGCGCACGCCGAAGTCAGGTGATCGCCCGCCGCCGGAACGCCCAGAGACCCGCGGGGGTGAGCACGATCAGCGCCAAGGCCAGCGCGAGCGCGCAGAGCCATCCGGGCAGATGGGCGATCTGCGGCGTCAGCGCGCCACGCAGGCCCTCACTGACGTAGGTCATCGGGTTCAGCGCGCACAACGCCCGGAACCAGGGGACCGCGGCGAGTTCGGGGAAGGGGAACTGGGCGGAGCCGGTGAACAGCAGCGGCGGCATCACGAGGGAAAAGGTGATCCCGATCCGGGCGGGGGAGACGAGTGAGCCGATCGTCACCCCGGCCGCGCCTCCGGCCAGCGCGCCGAGCACGGTGTACCCCAGCGCCGCCGGGAGACCGGCCGTCCGCCAGGACAGCTCGCCGAGTACGAGCGCGCCGACCGGGACCATGAGAACGGCCGTGACCAGTCCCCGCGACGCCGCCGCGAAGATCCGCTCGACGACGATCCAGGCGAGCGGCACGGGCGCCCGCAGCCTGTTCTCGATGGTGCGGGTGGTGAATTCCATGGCGAGCGGGAAGGACGCGTTCTGGGCGGCGGCGAAGAAGGCGTTCAGCGCGACGAGGCCGGGCAGGAGCAACCGCGCGTAGCCGGGCGGGGTGTAGCCGAGCGCGCCGAGGACCTTCCCGAACACCAGGAGCATCAGCAGGGGTTGCATGAGCACCTGCGCCAACACCCCGCCGAGCTGCTTCCGGGTGATGAGCAGATCGTGTTCCAGCAGTCCCCAGAACACTCGCCATGGACTCGGAGGCATATAGAAAGCGTACGCTTGCTTATTCCTGTATCGGTCCTGGGTTTCCTGCAAAAAAGGCAAGTGCTAGCGTTGTATCGTGAGTGAAGCCACGCAGACCGCCGAATCGGTGCGCTGGGCCGTTTCGCGGTTGTCGTCCCGTCTCCGGGCCGAGCAACCCGGCGAAGACCGGAGCCTGAGCAGGCTGGCCGCGTCGGTGCTGGCGAACCTGCGGCACAGCGGGCCGCTGACCGTCAGTGCGCTCGCCGCGATCGAGGGATTGCAGCCGCAGTCGCTGACCAGGGTGCTGAACGCGCTCGAAGCCGAAGGCCGCGTGGCCCGGCGCCCCGACGAGCATGACCGGCGGGCTCAGCGGATCGTGATCACCGAGGCCGGCCGAGAGGCCCTGCGAGAGCATGTGCGGGACGGCAACCGCTGGCTGGCCCAGGCGCTCGGCGAAGCGCTGACCCCAGCCGAACGGGAGATCGTGCGGGTGGCGGCGGGACTGCTGCTCCAGGTCGCCGAGCACGGAGCCGGGGACGAGCGCGGCCATGGTGCCGCGCCGCCGCTCTGAATCAGCTCTGACGGGCGAGCGCGGGGTACTCGTCGAGGGTGATGCCGGTGGCCGGCTTGTCGGTCACCCACGGCATCGAGCGCGGCAGAAGCCGCCGCCGGAACATCTGATCGCGCAGCTTGATCCGCAGATTCGGCGGTCCGCTGACGCCTCCCCGTCAGCTCCAGCCGGGCAGGGGAAGGGTGAGTTGCCCGGGGTCGTCCGGCGGTGCGGTCTCGTAGCGCGGCGGCGTCGCCGACAACCCGATCGGGTTGCGAGTCAGCCGCACCGACGTGCCGTCGGGCCGCGGGAGATCCACCGTCGGGCTCAGTCCGAGCCGTTCGGCCAGCGCGAACGCGCCCGCGATGTCGTTGACCTCCCCGGCAGGCACTCCGGCGGCGCTCAACTCCGCCGCCCACTCGGCCGCCGGGCGCTTGCCGAGGTGCTCTTCGAGCAGCGCGCGGAGCTCGGCCCGGTGCTCGACGCGTGCCGGATTGGTCGCGAACCGGGTGTCGCCCGCGAGCTCCGGCAGGCCGATGACCTCGCACAACGCCGCGAACTGCCGGTCGTTGCCGACGGCGAGCGCGAGTTCGTGATCGGCGCAGGGGACGAGTTCGTAGGGCGCGATGCTGGGATGCCGGTTGCCCATCCGCGCCGGGACCGTCCCTCCGGAGGTGTAGGCGCTGCCCTGGTTGACCAGCGCCGCGAGCAGGCTGGACAGCAGGTTGATCTCGACCCGCTGCCCCTGCCCGGTCCGGTCGCGATGGCGCAGGGCGGCGAGGATGCCGACGCTCGCGAACAGCCCGGCCAGGACGTCGACGAGTGCGACGCCGACCTTCTGCGGCTCGCCCGCCGGGTCGCCGGTGATGCTCATCAGCCCGCCGACGGCCTGGATGAGCAGATCGTAACCGGGCAGCGCGGCGCCGCCGCCGGAGCCGAAACCCGTGATGGAGCAAAGGACGAGGCCGGGATTCGCCGCCAGCAGGACCTCCGGGCCGAGTCCGAGCCGATCCATCACGCCGGGCCGGAAGTTCTCGACCACGACGTCGGCATCCAGCGCGAGCGCGCGGGCCTGGGCGAGATCGTCGGGATCGCCGAGGTCCAGCGCCACGCTCGTCTTGTTCCGGTTCACCGACTGGAAGTACGTCGCCTGACCGGCGGCGTCGTAGGGCGGTCCCCAGCTGCGGGTGTCGTCGCCGGTGCCCGGCCGCTCGACCTTGATCACCGTCGCGCCGAGGTCGGCCAGCAGCATGGTGGCGAACGGGCCGGCGAGCACCCGCGAGAAGTCGAGGACGCGCAGCGGACCGAGAGCGGTTTCGGGCATGTGCCCGACCCTAAGCGGCCGTTCGCGTCTTCGAAGTTGTGATCGCGCTCACGAAAGGGCGGTTTTCCCATTACTTTCCTCTAGGTACCTACTATCACCCGGAAGGTAGCTTCGGTCGCGTCAACGAAACGCGAACCGAGGAGTGACCATGATCGTGGTGACCGGAGCGACCGGGAACGTAGGACGGCCGCTGGTGGAAAACCTTGTCGCCGCAGGAGAAGAAGTGACGGCGGTGTCGCGCCGGATCTCGCCGTCGGACGTGCCGGAGGGCGTGCGGACCGTGCGGGCCGATCTCGCCCGTACTGAAGGACTCAAGGAGATCTTCGCCGGAGCGGACCGGGTTTTCCTTCTGACGTCGGGAGAATTCCTGGCGGCGGGCGGTGGCGTCGCCGAGGTCGTCGCTGCCGCCGGTGAAGCCGAGATCGTGCTCCTGTCCTCCCAAGGGGTCGCGACCGGGCGGCACGCGCCCGCGTTCGAGGAGGCGGTCAAGGCGGCGAGTCCGAAGTGGACGGTCCTGCAGCCGGGAGGCTTCGCGTCGAACGCCTTCCAGTGGGCGCCGGCGATCCGGGCCGATCGGGTCGTCGCCGCGCCGTTCGGCGACGTCGCGCTGCCCGTCATCGACCCGGCGGACATCGCCGACGTCGCGGCGGCCGTGCTGCGGGAACCCGGCCATCACGGCCGGACCTACGTGCTCACCGGACCCGAGCCGATCTCGCCCCGGCGGCAGTCGGCGGATCTCGGCGACGCGCTCGGCGAACCGCTGCGATTCGCCGAACTGAGCGAAGACGAGGCCCGCGCCGCGATGTCGGAGTTCATGCCGCCGGTGGTCGTGGAGGCCACGCTTTCGATCCTCGGCAGGCCGACGGAGGAGGAGCAGCGGGTCAGCCCCGACGTCGAGAAGGTGCTTGGACGACCGGGGCGCACCTTCGCCGACTGGGCGGCGCGGAACGCGGCGGCCTTCAAGTGATTACTTGAGCACCAAGGACCGCGCCATCTGCTTGAAGGCGGGAAGCTGGTCGCCGTGTTTCGCCGGATCGAAATCGCCCGCGACGAAGATGTAGCCGGTATCGGTGAAGGTCATGACGCCGTACGCGGTCCTGCCCTTGTTGTCGCGGCCGACCATCTCGAAACCGGACAGGGCCGCGATCGTCACCTCGGTCACGGTGTCGGCGGACGGTGCCGACGGCGTTTTCCCGAACCTGTCGACCGCGTAGGCGCGCTTGTCCTCCGGAAGCCGGCCCTGCCCCATCGACGGTGCAGCGACGAGTTTGGGGCCGCCCTGCCCGCCTCGGGTGAAACTGAGCGCGGCGGTGGATTCCTTCCGCTGGTAGCCCTCCGCGGGAGTCAGATCGAAACCGATGCTTCCCGGTGCGGCTTCGGCGCTCCACCGGGCGCCGATGATGACCTTCTTGAAGTCGTCGACTGTCAGCGGATCGCCCGGTTCGAGGGTGCCGGTGATGACCACCAGCACGCCCTCGGCCGCGAGAATCCCGTTCACCTTGCGGAAGGTGCCCATCGAAACCGTCTGGGTGCCGCTGGTCAGGAAGGCCGGGAATCCGGCGATCGTGGTTTCGACCGGTTTCTCCCATTCCATTCCTTGCCGTTTGGCCTGCTCACCGGTCATCCCGGCGGCGACCTCGTCCAGTACTTCGCGGACGGGTTTGCCGTTCACGGGCTGTTCGGTGACGACGATGGAGGTCCGGGAGTTCGACCGGCCGATGCCGGGCAGGCTCGGCTCCACCCGCAGGCCTTCCGGTACCGGCAGGGAGATCCGGGTGCGCGGGATGGCCTGCTCGTCGCCGGTGGGGGCCACGCTCGCCGCCGGCGACGAAGCCGCGGTGCTCGGCGCGGAGACCTGACCGGTTCTTTGCGTGCTTCCGCACCCGGCGACGGACACGAGCACGGCAGCACAGAGCACAGCACGAAGACGCATTGATTTCCCCCTTGGATTCGAGGAGACCTTACGCCCTGGACAGCTCGATGAGAAAGTTCTCATCGAGCCCTCATCGGTGACTCACCCGCGCCGGGCAGCCTGGTGGTATGCGAGTCCGAATGATCGTCCTGGCCGGGGTCGCCGCCGTCGTGGTGGCGGCCACCGGCACGTTCGCCGTCATCGCGGCCACCGCGGCCTCGCCACCCGACCTCGGCCCGGCGGTCGTCGCCCCGGCAGGGCAGGCCGTCACAGGGCCGGGTGAAGCGGGTGCCCCGCCCGCTGTCGTCCCGCCCCGGCTGGCCGGACACGACGACGACCTCGATGATGGCGATGACCATGCCGGTGACGACCATGACGGTGACGACCATTTCGACTTCGACCTCGACGACTGAGCCGGGCCGATGAGCGCCCGCGCCCGGATCCTCGCGTGGGTCCTGCTGGTCGTGCTGCTCGCGCTCGCCGGATCGCTGCTGGCCACCCGCACCGTCCTGCACAACCAGCTCGACCAGCGCCTCGACAACGAGATCGCGCACGAGACCGGCAAGCTCAGGGCCTTCCTGGCGTCGCCCGACGCCCGTCCGGCCGGGCAGCCCGCCACCGTCGAGGCGGTCCTCGGCCGTCACCTGGAACGGAACCTGCCCGAGAAGTACGAGACGTTCTTCTCGATCAGCGACGGCGTCGCGTCGAGGCGGAGCGCGATCGAGCCGCCGGTCCGGCTCGACACCGACCCGAAGTTCGTCGCGGAACTGTCCCGGGCGACGAGCCCGGCGTACGGCACGGTCACCACCGCGGTCGGATCCGCGCGGTACGGCGTCGTCCCGGTGACCATCGAGGGCTCGCCGGGCCGCGGCGCGCTGGTGATCGTCGAGTTCGTCGACCACGCCGCCGGCGAGATCAACGACGTCGTCGGCGTGATGGCCGCGATGTCCGGGGCCGCGCTCGTGCTGGCCGGGCTGATCGGCTGGCTGGTCGCCGGCCGCATCCTCGCACCGGTGAGGGAGGTCCGGCTGGCCGCCGAGCAGATCGGCGAGACCGATCTGTCGCGCCGGATCGAGGTCCGCGGCTCGGACGACGTCGCCGCGCTCGGGCGCACCTTCAACACGATGCTGGACCGGCTCGAAAGCGCCTTCGCCGGGCAGCGCGAGTTCATCGACGACGCCGGGCACGAACTGCGCACGCCGATCACCATCGTCCGCGGCCATATCGAACTGATGGGTGCAGATCCCGAGGAGAACGCCGCCACGCGGCATCTGGTCCTCGACGAACTCGGGCGTATGCAACGGATCGTGGACGACCTGCTCGTCCTCGCGAAGTCCGGCAGCCCCGACTTCCTCACGCCCGGTGAGACCGACCTCGCCGATCTCACGGTGGAGACCCTCGCCAAATCCCGTCCGCTGGCCGACCGCGTCTGGCGGCTCGACGCGGTCGCCGAGGTGAAGGTCCGCGCGGACGGCCAGCGGCTCGCGCAGGCGTTGCTGCAACTGGTCTCCAACGCCGTCCGGCACACCTCTCCCGGCCAGGAGATCGCCCTCGGTTCCGAGGTGACCGCGACGACGGCGCGCCTTTGGGTCCGCGACACCGGCGAGGGAGTCCCGCCGGACTCGAGAAGCCGGATCTTCGAACGGTTCAAACGCGGCAGCAACTCGAACGGCGACGACGGCGCCGGGCTCGGCCTGGCGATCGTCGCCGCGATCGCCGAAGCGCACGGTGGCCGTGTCCTGCTCGACACCGTGCCCGGCGAAGGCGCGCGGTTCACCATGGAGATCCCCGTCGCGGAAGGTGCGGACCGGTGACCAGTGTGCTCGTGGTGGAGGATTCCGCCCGGATCGGTGCGTTCGTGGAGAAGGGCCTGCGGGCGCAGGGTTTCGCGACCCGCTGGGTCAAGACCGGCTCCGAGGGGCTGACCGAGGCGCTGACCGGCACGCACGACCTGGTCGTCCTCGACCTCGGGCTCCCGGACCTCGATGGTTCGGATCTGCTGCGGGCCCTGCGGGCGGCGGGCCGGACGGTGCCGGTGATCATCCTGACCGCGCGGGACAGCGTCGTCGACCGCGTGGCCGGGCTGTCCGGCGGTGCCGACGACTATCTGGCCAAACCGTTCGCCTTCGAAGAACTGCTGGCCCGGATCCGCCTGCGGCTACGGGGAAATCCCGAAGCCGAGCCGGCGGTGCTGCGCGCCGGGGAGCTCTCGCTCGACCTGCGCACGCGGAAGGTTTCGGTGGCGGGGGAGGAGAAGGACCTCACCGCCCGCGAGTTCGCGCTGCTGGAGACGTTGCTGCGGAATCGTGGCCAGGTACTGTCCCGGGAACAGTTGCTCGGCGGGGTCTGGGGTTTCGACTTCGACCCCGGATCGAACGTGGTGGACGTCTACATCCGTTACCTGCGCGGGAAGATCGGCGCCGAGCGGATCGAAACCGTGCGGGGCATGGGATATCGGCTCGGTGAGTCCAGATGAGACGGTTCTCATCCGGCTCTCACGGCGGTCTCTTCTTCTGCCGCCACAGTGGTTTTCATGACCACGACACTGCTTCATCTCGCCGTCGATCTCGTCGCCGCCGTGATCCTCGCGTACGGCATCTACGCCCGTCGTCACCACCGTGGTGACCTCGCCTGCGCCTATCTCGCGCTGAACGTCGGCGTCTGCGTTTCGGTCGCCGTGCTGCTCTCCGTATCGACCGCGAGCGCGCTCGGACTCGGCCTGTTCGGCGTGCTGTCGATCATCCGGCTGCGGTCCGATTCGATCAGTCAGCAGGAGGTCGCGTACTACTTCGTCGCGCTGGTGCTGGGGCTGGTGAACGGATTGCCGTCCGCGGACTGGCGGATCGTCGCGGTCTTCAACGTCCTGCTGCTCGCCGTCATGTACGTCGCGGACCACCCGTCGCGCACGCGCGGCCCGCAGCGGCGCACGGTCGTGCTCGACGCCGTGTACCCCGACGAACAGACGATGCTGATGGAACTGCGGGCGCGGCTCGGCGGAACGGTCGTGCGGCACAGTGTGTCCGAAGTAGACTATGTCCGTGAGGTGACCGTCGTCGACGTCCGGTTCCGCCCGGACGCCGCCGTCGTCGTCCACGGCGCCCCGGCGGGGCACCGGTGAGCGGGCGCGGAACGGCCACTGTCGCGGCGGTGACGAAAGGCCTCCCTTCGCTGTCGCTGGCCGAAGTCGTCGCCACGAGCGGGCTGATGAGCCGCACGGATCGCAAGTACGTCCTGCCGCTCAACGACTTCCTGGCCGTCACCGAGGCGCTGAGAGCGTCGCTGCGCTGTCTGGAGATCGACGGGCAACGCGTGTTCGGCTACTCGTCGACGTATTTCGACACCCCGGATCTCGCGATCTACCGGGCGCACCGGCAGGACCGGCGGCGCCGGTTCAAGATCCGCACCCGGACCTACACCGACTCGGCCGACACCTACTGCGAGCTCAAGGTCAGCGGGAAGCGCGACGAGACGGTCAAGGTCCGCCGCCCGCACCCGGCCGAGGCGGCGCACGGCCTGACCGCGCCCGCGCTGACGTTCCTCGACGACGCCCTGACCGTCGCTTACGGCCGCCCGGCGCCCCGGCCGCTGACTCCCGCGCTGATCACCGACTACCGGCGGACCACCCTCGTCGCCGCCGACGCGCGGATCACCTGCGACACGTCACTGGTCTGGCGTTCGGGTTCGCGGAGCCTCGCCGCCGGGGGTGATCTGGTGCTGCTGGAGGTGAAGTCGGCGGCCGAGCGCAACAGCGTCACCGAGGCGCTGGCGAAACTGCGGATCCGGGAGCAGTCGGTGAGCAAGTACTGCGCGGGACTGGTGGCGCTGGGGCTGGCCACCGGCGGGAACCGGTGGCGACCGGCGCTGCGGCGGCTCGGCGTGGCGTAACGATCGCGGCATGGCCGCCGACGGGCCGTCCGGCCCCCAGTGAGGGAGGACGAACCTGGGGGCCAGGGAAAGGCCGCGTTCGCCGTGGCGGGGTTGCCCGTCGCCGCGGCCGAGGCACCGTGTTCGCCGGGACTTCCGGCGCCGTCGGCCCGTCGCCGTCACCGAGCGTGCAGGCCGCGGAGACGTCGTGCGTGACCGACGGAGCGGGGATGTGCACCGTGCGGCACGCGCTGGCCGCGGTCCCGGCGGTGGTGGTCGTCTCGGCGACCACGTTTCAGGTGCGGGCGATGTTCACCCAGACCACGCCGAAGGCCGGTGGGGCGACCTGGTTCAGCTTCGCGGCCTATGGCGCGCCGATCTCGCAGCCGACCACGTCGAGGTTGTTCCGCCGGCGGGCGGCTGACCGTCCAAAGAGGACCGGTAATCGACTACCTCGGCGGCGGCCGGTCGTCCAGTTCGTCGGCGAGGATAGCGTCGACGCGGAGACCGGCTCGCCGCAGTACCCGGATGCTCGCCCTCAGTAACACCACTACGCCGAGGACGGCCACGACACCGAGCCCGATGGCGACCGGATTCGCCACGAGCGCCTCCCTGCCCCGATGGGCCCGGGCGGATTGCCGCCCGGCGCTGTCCCTGAAACCTAGACGAGTCGGCTTCGCCCGGCGCCGGAAACCAGCTGATCGGCCTAGGCGATCGTGGCAGGTGGGCGCTGTGATAACTTAGAACGAACTGGGACTTCTGTGCGTTCGCAAACCCGCTGTTCGGGCTGGGACGGCTCCCACGGAGGTATCAGGGCACCGTTGGGGCCGGTAGCTCAGTTGGTTAGAGCAGGGGACTCATAATCCCTTGGCCGTCGGTTCGAGCCCGACCCGGCCCACACATCGATATCGCTGCCGACCTGCGGGGATGTTGGCCTTTCGGCGGCAATTTCGCCTCGGCGTGAATCGTGACTGGGCTCCGTTATGTCTCCGTTTGCTCCGGTGTGCCGAGTTTTGGATAAGTGCTCTGTGGGAGCAGGGTTGGTGGCGTAGCAGGACTTTTGCTTCGTCGTCACAAGCGCTTCGGTGGGGGCTTCAGCAGGGGCCGGGGTTCTTTGCTTGCGTAGTTCGACAAGCTAGGCGCGGTCGAAGGTCGGCTGGGCGTGATCTGCGTTCTCGAGCAGAAGGCCAGTGACATCTACGGTTCCGCCCTCGACCTGCGCATCTTGTACTGACGCGGTCACGTCGAGCGGTGAACTTGAGTAGAGCGTGGCGTACCCGATGGGAGTCATGAGCTCGGCGTCGCGTTGGCGTGTTTGGCGAGTTCGATCTGTTCGGCAAGAGCATTCGGCCAAGTAGCGGTTAGCGTGCGATTCTGACAGGCGATAGTCGGCTGGAACAGGCGGGCTCAGCAGGCCGGCCTCGTGCTCCAGATTTGCTGCAGGCGAAAAGGCGTGAGATTCGAGGTCCAGGTGTTGCCGCGGCGCAGTGAGTGAGGGTGTCAGGGCGCCCAAGGTGGTGTGACGTGCCAGGTGACGTCTGCGTCGTAGTTGGCTGGTGTGTGGATTGTGTGGGGTTGGCCGGTGCTGGCGATCCATACTTCGGCGTAGTAGTGACGGATGAGGTGGTCGGGGAAGTTGTACGGCGCCAGGGAGACGTTTTCGGTGCCGAGTCGGCCGGGTTGGGCGTGGAAGGTGGCGTCGGCGTCGAACAGTGCGGTGCCGTCCCGGGCGTCGAGGCGGAGGCGGAAGTAGGAGTGGCGCAGGTATGCCCCGGGATAGTTCCGTGACTCGAAGGAGTAGCAGTTGTCGTCTGCTAGTCCGCGCCGGATGACGAAGGTGGCGTCTTCCTTCAAGAGTGTGTCGCTACCCGGCTCGACTGGATCGGTGCGTGCGAGGCTGCCCTGGTGCCGAAGGTAGCGGTTGTCGAAGCCGGGTGTGACCACCTGGAACGACCGTGCTTGCCCGATCGGGAGGTCGATGTCGTCCGGGGCGAACGGCGATCCGATCCGAGTCGGGGCGAGCTGTCTATCCGGTGACTCGTCCAGCAGTTGGATGACCTCGTCGCGCTGTGCCTGGATGAGGTGATGCACGGGGGCGGGCCAGGGCTGTAGGGACGGGGCGACGTGGCCGATCATCTCCAGCAGGCCTGCCGGTGTCGGCCGTTTAGCGGGATCAGTGGCGAAACACGGCTGGATGATCCGGCGTACTGGCCATGGGATCGAGCTGAGGTCGGCTTTGCCGTTGATCACGTTGGCCAGCCCGCGCTGGAGTGAAGCACCAGCGAACGGACTCCGGCCGCTGCAGGCTGCGGCGATCACGGCGGCGAGGGAGAACACGTCGCTGGCTGGGGTCAGTGCGTGGCCGTCGGCTTGTTCGGGGGACATGTACTCCGGTGTGCCGATCAGCCAGCCGGTACGCGTGAGGCCACCGCTGGCGGGGTCGAGCACGCGGACGATGCCGAAGTCGATCACTCGGGGGCCGTCGCCGGCCAGCAGCACGTTGGAGGGCTTCAGATCCCGGTGTATCAGGCCGGCGCCGTGGATCTCCGTCAGAGCGGTGGCAAGTCCCGCGGCCAGGCGCAGGGCCGCCTCCGGTGGTAGAGGACCGGCGACCTCGATCGCGTGCTGGAGGGTCGGGCCGGGAGTGAACACCGATGCCAGCCATGGGGTGGTCGCTTCCGGGTCGGCGTCGACCACGGCGGCGGTGTAGGCGCCTGAGACTTTCCGGGAAGCTGTGACCTCGAGGCGGAACCGGGCGCGGAAGCCCTCGTCGTGTGTCAGGGGAGTGAGCACCTGTTTGAGCGCAACGAGCCGTCCATCGAGGCCGCTGGCCAGCAGTACGCGCCCCATGCCGCCCCGGCCCAACTCCGCCAGCAGCCGGTAGCGCCCGATCTCACGCGTGTCGGAGGCAGCCAGCGGCCTCACGACGACGTTGGCCCAGCGGGCTGAGGCACTTCTGGCACCGCACGGAAGCGGAAACTGCTTGGTTCCATCATTCCCTTTCCGAAAGAAGGGGCTGAGTCGGTCACGGTCGTGAGCGTCGGACGTGGCCGCTTGCGTTGGCTTCGGGGCGTTCGATGTTGTGGCGAGATGGGCGATGTCGGGAGCGCAGCGATTACCGGGCAAAGAGGGTGGGCTCTACGTTGAGGGAGAGGGAACGCGGAGCCATCGGCGAATCTTGGCACGATCGAGCGAACGGCACCAAGTGATGGCCCTTCGGGACCGCCGACCTGGGCGGCATCGAAGAGCCACCGCCCGGCGCGGGGACTGCATGCTGTTCTTGGGGATCGCAGGAGGAAGCAGTTCGTCGTGGCCCCGTTCCTACGGCTAGGAACCAGCTCCGTCGAACACTGACGGCTGGGCATGGGCGCTGGGCGGCGCAGTTGCGGACGACGCAGCCCAGCCGGGTACCCACCCAGCTCAAGGGGATCCTGAGCGTGGAGATCATGACAGCCAGCACTGACAAATCCCAATGAGGCAAGAGCGACCCGCGTCGGGCGGACACCAGGTGCAGACTGGATTCCGTCAACCGGAGGGTTCTTGGTTCGAGTCCAGCGGGGGAGGTTAGCCCAGGCCAACTCTCGCGAGTGCATTCCGTCGCCGACGCGTGCGCTGAGGGCTGGCGGTGTCTGCCAGATGTGGTGACCTACTCTGGATCTTCGGCAACCAGCTGATCAAGAGTCGGCACCTGGGCGTGTCGGATGGTGTCGCGTGATGCCGGACAAGACCTTTTCGTCTGGTCACGAGGTGTCCGCGGTGTCGGGGTGTGTCGCCTGGTGTCGGACTATTTCAGACCTCTCGGGCGCGTCTCGGGCTCGCACGTGCCGGGTCCTGTCGCCTTGTGCAGCCGTCTTGTATGCCTACGTTGCTTGGGGGTGTGGACGATGACGGTGGGGGATCGGCGCGATCCGGCTGTGTCGGCTGTGAGCACGATGGTGGGGACCGTGGTCGGGCTGACGCTCCTCTTCGGGTTCGGCAATGTGTTCGCGCTCGCTCTCCGGCTCGGGGTTCCGGTGTGGGTCGCGCCGTTGGTCGCGCCCGCAGTGGACCTGACGGTTGTGGCGTTGCTCGTGGCGATCCGCCGCCTGTCGGTGCATGGAGCAGCTCCTGACGTGCAGCGCTCTGCGCGGAGGCTCCTCGTGCTCGCGAGCGCGGTGACGCTGGCGCTGAACGTGGCAGAACCCTGATTGCTGGAGAGATCGGCAAGGCGCTGTTCGACGCGGTGGGACCGCTATTGCTGATCGGCTGGTCCGAGGTCGGGCCGGGCTTGCTGCAAGCGCTCGCAGATCTTCGCGAGAGTGCGGATAGTCCATCCGACTCAGCGCCACGGCACACAACGGCGGAAAGTGCGTCGAAAGTGGAAGTAGCCGTCCATCCAGGTTTGGACGGTGACTTGGTTGAGCGTGCGAGGCAGGTGGATGCTCAGCATCGGGAGTTGTACCACGGTCATCCGGCCGATGCTGGTCGTACTACTCCCGTTGATCGTCCACGGAATGCTCGCGTTGACCATTGTGGACAGCCGGCATCCTCGACGACGGTCGTCCGCGCGTGCGGTCGCGCTCGTGTTCTGGATGTACCTCGCCGCCGGCACGGTGTGGGCGGCGTCCGGCCACCATCCCGGTCATGTCGCGATCTGGACGGTGATCGTGGCGCAGAACTCGGCAGGACCGCTTTTGCTGTACGGCTGGTGTCATTCACGAGCCCTGCGTGACTGAACGTCGGTTCAACTCCGGAGGGTCGTCCGAACGTTGATGACCACGACGAACGGATGCAAGTTCGATGCAGGCGGTAAACTGACCCCTCGCTCGTCCGCTGGACGCGGTGACGAAGGTAGTGATCGCTGTCCGGCCGACTGGCTGGTGCATCCGAACGGGAAGGAGCCAGGCGTGATCCTCGACAGCGAGTCACGCCTGCCGGGCTCGGCCGAAGTCGCCCGGCTGCTCGGGATCTCGCAGGTGACCCTGCGAACGTGGGAGCAGCGCTACGGCATCGGTGCCGGCCGGCGCGAGGACAATGGGCGGCGTCGCTACACGGAGGAGGACATCCAGCGCCTACGCCGGATGCGCGCTCTGCAGGCCCAGGGGAGCAGTGCGCGAGATGCCGCTCGCCTCGTCCTCACTCGGTCGGCCGCGCAGGCGACGGCCGGCACTCGCAGTGCGCGCCTTGTGGACGCCGCCGAAGCGCTCGATCTCGCCGCCGTCGCCGGAATGCTCGACGACGCGCTCGTGACGCTCGGTGTCGCCGCGACCTGGACGGAAATCGTCGCTCCGGTGCTGAGCTCCTTGGGAGCGAACTGGACGATCCATGGCGAGCGCAGCGTGATGACCGCGGAGTGGGCGTTGGCCACCGCGGCGTCCGCGGCGCTGGACCGGTACACGACGCCGGAGAAGGCGTCGCCGGGCAGACGGCCGGTCCTGCTCGCCTGCGGCCCGGCCGAGGGGCACGACCTGCCGGTGAAGATGCTGACCGCGGCGCTGCGTGACCACGGCGCACCCGCGCTGTATCTCGGTGGTCCGGTCTCCGTCGACGTCGTTCGCGAACTCACCGCCCGCTTCGACCCCACCGACGTGGTGATCTGGTCGATAGCGTCGCACTCCGCGGACATCGCCCTGCTGAAGCTCCTGCACGACAACGGTGTTCCGGTCCGCCCCGCCGGCCCTGGTTGGTCAGGGCTGCCCGTCGTCGGAGAACCCGCTCCGGCCTCGTTCTTGGGCGCTCTGGAGGCTTTCGGCGGGTGAGCTCCACAGGGCACGAGTACTCGGCCGGAACCGGCTGACCTTCTCACGACGGCGGGCCGGGGTTGTTGACGACGTACTTGCGTGTGCGCTGGGCAAGCTGTGTCTCGGCCGAGGGCATCGCGGCGGTGATGAGCCCCGGCGCGGAACTCCGAGTCATCAGCGTCTCCTTACAACCCTCGGGTGCAACGTGCATGCATCGCACCTGAGGCCTTCGTCTCGCGGCCAAGGTGCGGTACTTCTCCGATGGGGATACGCTTGAATCGGTTGTGAAACGCAATGGTGGAGGCGTGCGCGTGGGGCTGGAGTTCTCGAGCGTGGTGGACGCGCCGGTGCGCGAAGTGTTCGACTGGCATGGTCGCCGAGGTGCGATCGTGCGGTTGACGCCACCGTGGCAGCCCGTACAGGTCGGGGCCGAGGCCGCGTCGCTCCGCGACGGTCACGCGAAGCTGGTCTTCCCGGCTGGGTTGACCTGGGACGCGTCGCACGATCCCGCCGGTTTCGATCCGCCGCGCCGGTTCGTCGACCGGTTGAGCACTCCGGTCTTGTCCCGAGTCGTGCGCTGGCGGCACAGTCACTTCTTCTCGGCGGCGGGGGAGAACCGGACGACGGTGACCGATGTCGTGGACACCCCTGTCCCGGAACGGTTGCTGCGGTCGATGTTCGCCTACCGGCACCGCCAGCTCGCCGCGGATCTCGCCGCGCAGCACCGGTACCGGGCTGAACCGCTCACGATCGCGGTGACCGGGTCCAGTGGCCTGGTGGGGACGGCGTTGACCGCGTTCCTGACCACGGCCGGACACCGGGTGATCCGGCTCGTGCGGCGCCCGGCTCGTGACGGCGACGAACGCACCTGGGATCCGCACGCCCCCGCCGGTGATCTTCTCGTCGGCGTCGATGCAGTGGTGCATTTGGCCGGGAAGCCGATCGCGGGCCGGTTCACCGCCGGTCACCTGCGCGCTGTGCGGGATAGCCGCGTCGAGTCCACTCGCGCGCTCGCCGAACTCGCCGCTCGTACCACCGACGGACCGTCGACCTTCGTGTCCGCGTCCGCCATCGGCTTGTACGGGCCCACGCGTGGGGAGGAAGTGCTCACCGAGCAGAGCCCGCGAGGGGACGGTGTCCTCGCGGACGTCGTCGCGGAATGGGAAGGCGCCACAGGGCCGGCCGCCGCCGTCGGGATCCGCGTCGTCCACATACGCACGGGGTTGGTGTTGAGTCCTCGCGGCGGTGTTCTGCGGCTGCAGTACCCGCTGTTCGGTGCCGGTCTCGGTGGCCGTCTCGGCACCGGCGAGCAGTGGATGTCCTGGATCGGACTGGACGATCTGACCGACGTCTATCTGCGCGCCCTCACGGATCGCGACCTTGTCGGGCCGGTCAACGCGGTCGCGCCGGCGCCGATCCGCAATGCGGACTACACCCGCGTACTCGGCAGTGTGCTCAACCGGCCGACGCTACTGCGAGTGCCCGAACTCGGGCCACGCTTGCTTCTCGGGAACACGGGCGCACAAGAGCTGGCCTTCGCCAGTCAACGTGTCGTGCCACAACGCCTTCGCGAGGCGGGGCACGTGTTCCGGCACCCACAGCTCGAAGACACGCTCGGTCACTCCCTGGGCACGATGCCCACCGGAGTATCCGGAGCTCCGTCGACCGATCCGATCGGAGAACAACGATGACCACAGTGCAGCCCGCCCGACGCGGCGTCCCCGCTCCCGTGGCCCTGGTGGGCTTCTTCGCCGTGGTCGCCACGGTGGCGGTGATTGGCGCACTCGCCTCGATGCAGGCCAAGTCCGTCTACAGTGGATTGTCCCTGCCCGCATGGGCGCCGCCCGCGTGGTTGTTCGGTCCGGTGTGGACGGTTCTGTACGTCACGATCGCGCTGTCGGGCTGGTTGTTCTGGAAGGCCAGGGGCAGCCGCCGCGGCCTCGGATGGTTCGCGGCCGGGCTCGTGCTGAACGCCGCCTGGACACCGTTGTTCTTCGCCGCCGGCGCGTACGCCGCGGCACTGGCCGACATCATCGCCCTCGACCTGGTGATCGCCGGGACCATCCTGTCATTCCGCCGGACATCGCCGCTCTCCGCCGCCCTGCAAGTGCCCTACCTGGCCTGGACGCTGTTCGCGACCGCCCTCAACGTCGCGATCCTCTTCCTGAACTGAGCTGGAGAACGCCATGGTGCACGTCGCACGCAGCCTGACCGTCGCCACATCCGCCCCGCTCATCGCCGGCTACCTCGCCGATTTCGCGCACGCCGTCGACTGGGACCCCGGCACCGTTTCCTGCGTCCAGATCGACGACGGGGACATCGAGGTCGGGACACGATGGCGCAACGTCTCGGAGTTCCGCGGTAAGCGGACCGAGCTGACCTACCGGCTCACCAGACGAGACCCCGACCGGATCACCTTGGTGGGACACAATCGGACCGTGACGTCCATCGACGATTTCACCCTGCAGACCGGCCCGGCCGCGACCACCGTTCGCTACCAAGCCACGATCACGTTCCACGGGCTCGCGAAACTGGCCTCTCCGTTCCTCAAGCGCGAGTTCGAGCGCCTAGGCGACGAAGTGGTCCCCGTTCTCACCGCGCGCCTGCGGCAGCTGGCGGCCGGATGAGCGCTCCGCCCGCGTTGTGGCTGTTCGGCGACCAGCTCGGACCGCACTTCCACAGCACACCGGAACTCCGCGACCGCGAAGTCGTGCTGATCCGCTCGACCGCGGCCTTCGCGCGCCGCCCGTTCCATCGGCAGAAGCTGCACCTGGTCGAGGCCGGAATGCGACGGCTGGCCGCCGATCTGGGCGAGCGGGCACGGATCATCGACGCCCCGACCTACACCGAAGGCCTGCGTCGCTTCGGCGAACCTGTCGTGGTGCACGAGCCGGGTTCACATGCAGCCGAGGCGCTGGTCCGGCGGCTCCACGAACAGGGTGTCGTGGAAAGCATTCTCCCAACACCGGGTTTCGTCCTGTCCAAAAAGGAATTCTCGGAGTGGGTGGCGAACCGGCACCGCTATCTGATGGAGGACTTCTACCGCGATCAGCGGCGCCGCTTCGGGGTGTTGCTCGACCCCAACGGCCAACCGGCCGGCGGAAAATGGAATTTCGACCACGACAACCGCCGTCCGCCGCCCGGGCGATCGACTCTCCCGGTGCCCGCTCCTTGGCACCCCCGGGAAAACGAGATCGATGTCCAAGTACGCGCCGACCTGGACCGCGCGCAGCGAGAGGGAGCGATCCAGCCCGTCGGAGTCGACGGTCCACGACGGTTCGCGGTCGGCCACGCCGAGGCCGACCGCGCTCTGCGTCGCTTCCTGGACCACCGCCTGGCCACCTTCGGTCCGCATCAGGACGCCATGCTTCACGCTGACTGGGCGATGTCACACGCGCTGCTGTCGGTACCACTCAATCTCGGACTGCTCGACCCGCTCGACGTGATCCGGAAAGCCGAACAACGCTACCGGGACGGCACGGCTCCACTGGGGAGCGTCGAAGGTTTCATCCGCCAAATCCTCGGCTGGCGTGAATGGATCTGGCACCTGTACTGGCATCTCGGCCCGGACTACCTGCGTCGCAACGAGATGCAGGCGCGCAGGAGACTGCCGAAGTGGTGGCGAGAGCTGGACGCCGACGTCATCGAAGCCGCCTGCCTGCGCACCGCGCTGGCCGGAGTCCGCGACCGCGGCTATGCCCACCACATCGAACGACTCATGGTGCTGGGCAACCACGCCCTGCAACGCGGCTACGACCCGGCCGAGCTGACCGGCTGGTTCGCCACCGCGTTCATCGACGGATTCCCTTGGGTGATGCCCGCGAACGTCATCGGGATGAGCCAGTACGCCGACGGCGGCATCGTCGCGACGAAACCCTATGCGGCCGGCGGCGCGTACATCAACCGCATGAGCGACCATTGCGGCGGCTGTGTCTTCAACCCGAAGAAACGCCTCGGCCAGGACGCGTGTCCCTTCACCGCCGGATACTGGGCCTTCCTCGATCGCAACGCGGACCGCCTGCGAGGAAACCAGCGCATGCGCCAGCCTCTCAACGGACTGGACAGACTGTCGGATTTGACCGGAGTCGTGGCCCAGGAGCGCGACCGACGCCACTTTTGACGAGGCCAGCCCCCGCTGGTGGTGGATGTGTCCAGGGCACGGCCGGACCCGCCCGCGGCTAGAGTGCCGAGACGGCTCCATTCCGCAGGGCGACAACGGCTCAACGTCTCCGATCGAGGTCGCCGGGACTGGCGAGCAGAGCCCACACCGCCGGATGACGTAGCCGCCCGGGGTACCCCCGAAACGTCACGAATAAGAAACGGCGCTTTTGGGCAGTTTCTTACTAGAGCTCGCGACTGAGGGCGCGAGCCAAGGCAGGAAGGACCAGATCATGCATCGACATACTTCCGAGCCGAATTCACACCGCGACGACGCCGACGTGGAGTCCACCGAGACCGCCGTCCCGGCCAGGTTCAGCTGTCCGATGGACCGCTCGGTCAGGGCCAGTTTCGAAGAACTCGTACCGGCCCTGGACAGCGAGGCCACCACCTTACGCCGGCAACTGACGTTCTGGCTGGAAAAACTGCCGCTGGATCCTGACAGCGGCTGCGACATCATCGTTGCCACCTACGAGGCACTGGCCAATGTCGTCGAACACGCCTATCCCGGTGAACGGGGCTGGATGAGACTGTACGCCGAATGGTCCGGCGACTCGGTGACCGTCGTCGTCACCGACACAGGATGCGGTATCCCCGTCACACCACGGCGCCCGCCGGACGCCTCCACGTCCAGAGGTCGCGGGCTGCTCCTGATCGACAAGGTCACCGATCAGCTGCACGTCGACACCGGACAGGACGGGACTCAAATGACGATGATCTGGCGGCCGGCTGTGCTGCGGCAGAACACCATATTCTGACGCCGCGCTCCCCGCACGCGCGGGGGCGACAAGTTCGGCTTGGGTCGCCGGTCAATTGCGCCGAAGTTGCGTGTCCGATGTGACCGGCCAGAAGGTAATGGACCATTCCTCAAGCCCGGTAGGGGTTGCCTCTGTGGTCGGCGGGACGTAGGCCTGCGGGGACTCCAGAAGTCGTCGGGTTACGCGTGCGTGGGAGCTGCCGAAATAGGGAGGCTCGACCGCCTTGTCCGGCATGACCTGGTCGGGGTTCGCGAACAGCAGGCCTTCTTCTCTCAACATGATACGTCCCTCGGCAGTCTTGACGGCCGAGTCGGGCGTAGCGTTGTCGGTGACGCTCTTGTCGTGGGGCGGGCGGTCAGGAACTCGAGTGAGACTGCTGTTAGGTGCGACTGGAATGCGCTGTTGAATACAATGCCGTTGTCGCCGAACAGGCAGACAGCGTTGTCGGTGTAAAGTTCGGAAACAAGGTCGCTTGGGTCGTGTTCGCCGACGGGGTTGGTGCTGGCTAGGTGGAAGAGACCTGGATAAACCTCGATCGCGTATTGCTGTCGTTTCAGGCTGGTCATGCTGGGGACGTATCAGGCCTCGCGCGTGTTGGGGAGCGAGCCCATCGCGGCCGCTCCCCAACACGTTGACTAGTGACGATCACATGGAGTTGACGAAGAAACCGTCGCCATCAAGAAGGCGATATTCACTGCCAGTCTGGTTCGTGCGGGCAGCTGACCTGCCGTTTTCGAGAACTCGCTGGTTGGCTGGCGCACTTGTGCTCAGTTCGATGATGCCCGGTGTCGTTGGGCGCTGTTGTAACCGATGGTGTGCTCCAGGACTGCTCCAGGAAAATTGGTGTGAGAGTTGGGCTGCCAGTGGCAGCCGTGGGTGATTGTCTTCGTCGTGGACTCGATGTGTCGTCCCCGTGGGCGTCACTTCCGGAGTCGGCGGACCACTGCTCACAATGTTCAGCGAGCGTTCGCGTCGCTTGCCCTGCCACCCCAGGCCTCCATGACAGTCGCCGTGTCCTTCGAAAGTCAGCACGATCTGGCCGCGAGGTCGGCATGACCACCCCACCCGCCAGCGAGGACGATGCGGCGGAGTCTCGAACTGGTTGTGGTTGGAGCCTTCTTGCCCGCGTTGCCACGTCGAGATTGGCCGCGTGCACCACGAGCGCTGCCCGGTGGCTCGCTGCCTGCGGACCGGATTGCAGCGCACAAGTCGTGACAGCGGCTGCCGGTGTCCGAACGACAGGTGGTCCGGGCGATGGCCGGGCGCGGCCGAATGCTTCGAATTCGGCTGTATAAGGGGAAGAAGAGCCACGATGACGGAACTCTCCATCAGCCCGGACTCGCCCGCGGGAATCGACTTCGCCCGGCGAGTACTGGATCAAGTTCTTGCCCACCGTCGGTGCCAGGCTGTACCGCGTGAGCTTTCCCGCTGTGATCGAACCCGCCCGACATCGCGGGTTGGAGGTGCGCCCCCGGTTGCGTCCGAAAGGCTTCGGCGGACGTCTCGACGGCCGGTGGATCCGAAGGTGAAGCAGTGCAGCCCTTCTGAGATCGCCTACGACACGAACCTCGCGAACTGGGGTCTGGATTGGTTGGGCATGCTTCGTCTCGTCGAGCGGTGGCCGCGGCACGGCGTTCGGGTCGACGTGGCGGATATGAGCGGAACCATGACCATCGCACACCGGTGGCGCCTGGCGAATCTGTGCACGCCGTAGGATCGCCCAGTCGAGACGATCGTGAGGACCGCGTCAGCGTCGAGCAAAGCGAGATTGCCGTGCGAGGGCGCAGGAACGCGGAGTCCGATTCATCGCACAACGCTTGCTCACCAAGCATCTCGGTCCTGTGCGAGGTGGTGCGCAACTCATCGACTTCAACTAGACCGGCGCTTATTCGAACCGCTGTCTTCAACGGAGCAATCTTCACCGGCGACGCCCTGTGAGAATTTAGCGTTGCGTCTGTGAGTCGAGCATGAATGTGCAAAACCTGGACAAGTCGAGCATCTGCGGCAACGCGGGCTTCCGAGTGTCAGGTACCAGAGCGCAGGCGTGCCGATCCCAAACTTCTCACCTGCTCCAGGGGATCACCCTCCGTGGAGATCAACGCGATGATCGGCGTGGTAAGCCCGTTGTCGGAATAGGACTGGATGCGCTCGCGGCAGAATTCCGGGCTGCCGTGGACGATCAGGTCGTCGACGAGCACGTCCGGGATCAGCTCGAGGGCCCGGCGCCGATCACCGGTCGCCCAGGCATCCAACATCGGCTTGAGCAGTTCACCTCGGCCGAGCCACTCGTGAAACGCGGCGTACACCGGCACCGTCAGATAACCGGCGATGAGCCTGCGGCCGAGCCTGCGGGCCAGTACCTCGTCCTCGGTGGGACAAACGAAGATCCGGCCGGCCAGCTCGATATCCGGGCCGGCTTCTTTGCGGATCTGAGGCAGGTCATAGGGCGCGAACCAGTTGGTGATAGCGCCGTCGGCCTCCTTCGCGGCCAAGCGCAGCATTTCCGGTCGCAACGCGGCGAGGTGGACCGGAGGCGGCGGGTCGGCAGGCTTGTCCAAGCGGAAATCTTTGATGGAGAAGGTTGTGTAGACTCCGTGGACCTTCTCGCCGGCCAGCGCTGGGCGCAAGAATCGCAGGGTGTCCCGGACACGCTGGAAAGGTGCCGTGAACTCGGCAGCGTTCCACTTCTGCACGATCACCTGCGATGAAGCACCGATTCCCAGCACGAAACGTCCCGGCGCCAGGTCCGCGAGGGCCGTCGCGTGCATCGCGAGGAGTGCGGGACCGCGGGTGTAGACGGGTGCGACAGCGGTGCCGAGTCGCAGTCGATCCGTCCACTGCGATGCCAGCACCAGTGGAGTGAAGGCGTCGGTACCGGCCTTTTCCGACGACCAGACGTCGGTGTATCCCCAGTCGTGTAGTTCCTCGACAATTCTCTTGTGCTGCCCGAGTGGCACGCCCGGCACGGGGATGGTGATGCCCCAGCGTTCCATGTCCCTTCCTCTCTGCCCGACTGCGCGAGGTGCTGACAGTTCAGGCGCTGTCGGAGCGCTCGCTCGCCGGGGGCCGCCAGATCGGATAGAGCGAAGGCCCGCCTTCCAGAGTGATCGCCTCGCCCAGGCGAACCTGCCCCAAGCGCTCGTACAGACGGAGGTTGCGCAGGCAGCTGGCTTCGCCGTATACCCCGGCGTCCTCACTGTCTGCCAGTGCGAACTGGGCCAGTTTGAGCTTGGTACCGAGCCCCTTGCCCTGACTGCCGGGGACGGTGGAGAGGAAGGTGCCATAAAGGTGGGGTGGAACATCATGCGGATGGTTGTCGTTCAACAGGTACATGAACGCCACAGCGCGCTCTGCCTGATCTTCCAGGTCGTCCTCCAATCGGGCGATGAGTTCGGCTTTGTCCGGCCCGTCGGGCAGGATGGAAGGCGGGTAGAACAACGACGTCGCGCTGAAGTCATCGATTTGCAGGGCGCGACCACCGCTGGCGAACGTGGATTCGACGATCACGGTGAAGAACCGCCGGTGTGCCTCGGCGCGGCGCTCGACGTCGGGGAAGATCCAGGTGAAGACCGGATCGTCGAAGAAGGCACGAGAGTAGACCTCGACCAACTGTTTGGTCTGGTCTTCACGGACGGGTGTGATGTCCGGCATGAGTGAAACTCCTCTCGGGTACGGAACAAGATTCGGGACGGTCAACGTTTCGGGCTGCACGTACGTCGTTCCGCCGCGTGCTGCGCGACATCGGCGTGGGTGGCGAACCACACGCCGGGGCGGGAGGCGACATACTCCAGCAATTCACGCAGGATCTTGATCCGTGATCGGTGCCCGATGACGTGTGGGTGCAGGGCGAGGTTGAACAGACCGCCCTCGGCATAGGCGGCATCGAACTCGTCCTGCCAGATCCGCAACACTTCCCGCGGCGGTAACGCCTGCTTGGTCAAGGCGTCATCGGGGAAGTACGGTGCGTCATCCCGGACCCAGGACACCGGCACCTCGGTAACCCCGGTGGGTTCTTCCCGATGCGTGAGCTCATACGGCTGTTCGTCGGCCATCAGGGAGGAGTCGTACGCGAGGCCCAGCTCGCGGATGAGCGGCAGCGTCTGCGTGGTGAAGTCCCAGTACGGGGTTCGCAAGCCGACCGGACGGATTCCGACGGCCTTCTCCAGCGCCTCCGCGCTGCGCAGGGCCAGCTCCCGTTCCTGCTGGGCGGTCAGCTCCCCGCATCGCTCGTGGATCCAGCCGTGCAATCCGATTTCGTGTCCGTCCGCTTGCACGGCGGCGACACCGGCGGGATCCAGCTTGGTGGAGACGACGGGATAGAAGAACGTGGCGGGAACGGAATGCCGTCGAAGCGCTTCCAGCACCCGCGGCAGTCCGACCCGGGCGCCGTACTGGCCCTGAGAAAGCACTCCCGGATTGGTCACTCCCCGGGAAAGAGGAAGCGTCTCGTTGTCGACGTCGACCGAGATCGCCACAGCCACGGTGAAACCCTGAGGCCAGTTCTTCGCGGGGAGGCCTTCTCCTGCGCCGACTTCGTCCACGATGCGCCGCCATTGCGACTCCGGCCACTCCCAGGGGAACTTTTCGTCCAACTGCGACATTCGGAACCTTTCAGCTCAGCCGGCCAAGGCCTGTGTCAGCTTCGGCAGGTCTTCATCGGTAGGGGCGGTGATGCGCAGGCCCGGGAGCCTTCCGGGTTGTCCGGTGCCGAATACACGAACGACCACCCCGGCTCGCATGAGTTCTTCGTAGTTCCGCTGCGGGTTTTCGCAGGCGACAAACCGGTAGTGCACCGGCACGCCCTTGACCACCCCGCCGAACCGGCGATCCAGCATGCCTTCCATGACCTCGGCGTTGGCCAGCAGCCGGGCTCTGGTCCGCTCGACCCACGACGATTCACGTAACGCGGCGATCGCCACTGCGGAGTCCAAAAAGGACAAAGGCCAGTTCAGTCGTTCGCCGGAGATCATCTTCCGGAGCCGCTCGTCCAGCGTCCACATCGCTCCGGCACGGACGCCCGCGATGCCGAACGCCTTGTTCGGCGAGGACAGTACCACCACATTGGACAGTCCGGTCGACATCATCGATCGTCGGCTGCCGTCGAGGAAATCCACGTATGCTTCATCGACGATCAGCGTGGACCCAGGGTTCGCCCGGCAGACCTCGGACAGATCCGCCACCGGGATGTGCAACCCGAGTGGATTATTCGGATTGGACACGACGACGAAGTCGTAGCGAGCCATTCCCTCGGCTATCCGGCTCAGTCTCGTTTCGACAGTGTCGACCTCGTCCTGCTCCGGAGGCAAATGGTTCGCGACACAGCGGATGCTGTCGGTGTAGTCCGGTGTCACCACGGCGATCCGATCCCTTGGCAGGATTCGCGTCAATAGGCGGATGAACTCCGTGATCCCCCTGCCGGAGACCAGATGTTCGGGATCCACCGCGAGGTGCTCGGCGTAGCCGGCGCGAAACAACGAATCGGCTTCGTAAGGATGCGGGCGAAGCCGCTCGGCGTCGAACTCCTGCAGCATATCCCGAACCGCGGGCGGCGGGCCGTAAAGATTCACGCAGGTGCCCAAGTCCAAGTAGTCCTCACCGGCAAAACCCCTGAGATCCCCGCCCTGCCTGTGTATGGCTTCGGTCAAAAGTTTTTTCATCCCGTTACCTGCCTAGATCGGCGGTCCGCTGTGCCTCGGGGAAACGTGGAATCGGGTCCAGCAGCCTGTCCGCCTATGGGGCAGGAGCCGAATTCGGTTACCGAGCTGAACGCTAGTGAAACCAGCGGAGCAAATGAGGATGCGCCGTCGGTCCATCCATCCATCGTGCCCGAAAGTCTCCCGGTCACTGCCTTGCAGGCAAGTGGCCTTCAGCCGCCGGAGCTCAGCGTCGACTTGGCCGGGTGCCGATCGCCGCGATACACCGTTTCGCTCAGCGCGACTACGCGGCCGCGGGTGTCGCGCGTCAGCCGCTCGGCGCACAGGACGGGTGCGTGAACGTCGACACCCAGCAGCTTGGCATGCTCCACATTGGCGTCTCCCGGTTCAAGTGTTTCTCCCGCGAGCTGCGCCACGATCCCGAACCGCTCCCGCGGAAGCAGGCAGAGATCGCGGGTCACCAGATCTGCCGGGATGAGGCCTGGTGCCAGGTCCTCTGGCAGTGCGAGGTGTTCGATCGCGATCGGTTCGCCCGCTTCTTCGAGAACCCTGACGACGTTCAGCACGGGTGCGCCGGTCCGCAACTCCAGCCGCCCGGCCCGCGACGGCGTCACGAAGGGGCGCTTGAACGCGAGGAGCCTGCTCGACCACCTGGTTTCGTCGAACTCCTTGGCCGCATCCGGTGGGCCGGCCGTTGCGTCGGACGCGGCCTGACGCGAGCTGGTGAACGTGCCGCGGCCGTGCTGGCGCGTCACAAACCCTCCGCGACCAGCTCCTCGATCGTCGCGCGGACAGTGGAGCGGGACAAACCCAGTTCGGCTGCCAGGTCTCGCTCAGAGGCCTTGGCCAAGCCGGGAGCCATGTCGTCGATGAGCCGCACGACATGGCGACGCACCCGTTCGCGCTTCTCGGTCGATCGCCGGACCGGTGGCTGGTATCCGGAGGTCATGACATAGCCTCAACTAGCACGCTTACGTCGGAGCAGGGGCTCAGGTCATCCGGCCGATCCGATCGACGTCGCGCTGGTCGCCGCGATCCGCACCGAGGCCGCAGGCAACTGGCCGGTGGTTGCTGCTGCGTAAAAGTACACACTCGTGGAGTCCTTCGGGCACATCGAGGCGCGCGAAGTAGCGCGCGGCTAAACGAAACAGCAAACCTTCGTTTGGCGTCACTGCGGGCTTGCCCGCAGAGGAAACACCTCTCGGAGGCGTAGCCACTCGCGCAGGGAGGCCTGGGCGAGAACCACGACGTCCACGTGTGGTGACCGCTCTGCGAACCCCACCTGGGAAACTCTGGCGCTCACGAGCGCACGCTCGAACGGAGTGGACGATGAACACCACCGCAGTTGCCCGAGCATCGATGCCTTCCGTCGGAAAGCCTTTGGGGCTCACCTTCCCGGCATTGTTCGCCGCGGCGTCTACCCCGAGCCCGTTTTCGGTCGCCGTGACCGATGGCGACCGTTCGTGGACTTGGGCGCAGTGGCAGTCCGACGCGGACGCCGTCGCGAAAGGGCTTCAGGATCGCGGGGTCAAGCCCGGCGACCTGGTCGCGGCACGGCTGTCCAACAGCTGGGAGTTCCTCACCCTGCACGTAGCTGTTGCACAGCTGGGTGCCGTCCTGCTCCCCTTGCACCTCGCCCACGGACAGGCCGACCTCGATGCTCTCATCGCGCTCGGGCAGCCGGTGGCGGTCGTCGACCGGGACGAATGGAAGCGAATTCATGCCGAGGGTGCGGGCGGTGTGCCCCTTCCCGTCGAGGTCTCACCATCCATGCCGTTCGTGGCGCTGCCGTCGTCGGGCACCACGTCGGTCCGGCCGAAGATCTGCCTCCACAGCCACGACGGGTTGCTTTCCAACGCTTCCGAACTGATCTCGAGTAGTCCGTTGACCCGCGACGACGTAGTGGTCAGCGCAAGCCCGTTCTCCCATCTGTTCGGCCTGCACTCAGTCCACCAGAGCCTGCTCGGCGGGGCGGTCCTCGCCCTGCTGCCGAGCTGGGACGCCGACGACTTCTTGGCACTGGCGGACAACGCCGAGGTCACCGTCCTCTGCGCTGTGCCCGCCCAGTTGCACGACCTGCTGTCTCGTCTCGGCGGGCGGACACTGCCTGCGCTGCGCACCGTCCGGACCTCCGGGGCACCAGTGCCTGCTCGTCTGGTCCGCGACGTCCGCGCGACGGTGGACGCTCCCGTGCTGGTGACTTGGGGGATGTCCGAGATAGGGGCCGGTACGTCCACCCGGCCGGACGACCCCGACGAGGCCGCGTCGTCCACCGTGGGCCATCCTCTTGCCGGCGCCCAGGTCCGCGAGCAGGACGGCGAACTGCAGTTCCGTAGCGCCACGATGTTCCTCGGCTATTTGGGGGATCCGGACCTGACCCGAGCGTCCTTCACCGACGACGGCTGGCTCCGCACCGGCGACCTCGCCCGGCTCGACGACGACGGGCGGGTCGTGCACCTGGGCAGGACCGGCGACCTGATCAACGTCGGCGGCCGTAAGGTCGTCACCCGCGAGATCGAGGATCTCTTGGCGCATTGCGGACGTATCGCGGTTGTGGGCGTGCCCGACGATCGGCTCGGCGAATACCCGTGCCTCATCACCGACGACCCACGTCTTACGCTCGACGACGCTGTGACGATCCTGAGGGATACCGGTGTAGCGGAGCACAAGCTGCCGCTGGAACTGGTCAAAGTCGACGCGATTCCGTTGACGCCGTCTGGCAAGATCCGCCGCGGCAAGCTCGTGGAGCTGCTGGCCTCGCGCACCGCTACTCGTGGACAGGGCGCGGCTGCGGTAGATCTGCTCCGGGTCGTGCGCGAGTGCGCGTCGCGCATTCTCGACGATGCCGAGCTCATCGACCCGGACAGGACGTTTCGCGATTACGGTTTCGACTCCGCATCGTCCGTGCGGTTCCGCAACGAGCTCGCCTCCGAGACCGGCCTTCGCCTGTCTAGCGGCATCGTGTTCGACTATCCGACCCCGGCAGCGTTGGCGCGGCATCTAACGGCGGAAGCGGCGAACACCCTGCCCACCGGGTTCGAACAGCTATACCGCCTGCTGTGCAAGAAGAAACCGGCCGCCGCCGCGGACATGATCCGTGCCGCGTCACTGTCGCGACAGGTGTTCACAGCAAGCGATCCGGTTGCGGGCGAGGTGGTTTCGCTCGCGAGCGGGCCGGGTCCCGTCGCGGTCGTGTGCTTCTCGTCGATGCTGCCCATGACCACCCCGACGAAATTCACCGAGTTCGCTCAAGCTTTCGCCGGCCTCGCGGACGTGCATGGCGTCGCCCACCCCGGTTTCGCGGAGGGGCAGTCACTCCCCGCGGACGCGGAAGCCCTGGCAGCTGCGCACATCGCCGCACTGAACTCATTGGTGGGGGAACGACCCTATGTGCTGTGCGGCTACTCATCCGGCGGCTGGATCGCACACCTCCTCGCCGAGCGGTTAGCGAACGAACCCTCCGGCGGTCTGCGCGGTGTGGTGCTGCTCGACTCGTCGTGGCCGTCACCGGATCACGTTCGCGACAAGGCTCCCGCGGCCCTCGCCGGCTCGGTGGAACGGGAGGAGACGCTCGGTATCGACGAGGTGGGTCTGACCCGACTCACCGCCACGGGCGCGTACCTGCGCCTGCTCGACAAATGGACGCCCTGCCCGCTCGACGTTCCGGTGCTGCATGTCGGAGCCGAGGTGGGGGGCGCGATCTGGGAGCTTCCCTGCGAGGCGGCCACGGCGTCCGGCAACCACTTGACCATGCTGCCCGCCGCCGGACATGTTGTGGCGGCTTGGCTGAGCGAACTTCCGGGGAGGTGATGCACGATGCGGCATGTACGGATGGGTAAGAGCGGTCTCACCGTGTCGGGAATTGTGCTGGGCTGCATGGGTTTCGGCGACCCCGGCGGCGGAACCCACCGGTGGGCCTTGGGGATCGACGATGCGCGGCCGTTGTTCCGGCAGGCCGTGGAGTCCGGCATCACGACATTCGACACCGCGAACGTGTACTCGCACGGCGCCAGCGAGGAGATCACCGGCGAGCTGGTGCGTGAGTTCGCCCGGCGCGACGACGTGGTCATCGCGACCAAGGTGTTCGGCAACATGACGCAGGGCCCCAAGGGCGGCGGTCTTTCCCGTAGCGCGATCCTGACCCAGCTCGACGAGAGCCTGCGTCGCCTCGGCACCGACTATATCGACCTCTACCAGGTGCACCGGTTCGACCCCGACGTCACTGTAGAGGAAACGATGTCCGCGCTGCACGACGTGGTGCGCGCCGGCAAGGTGCGCTACATCGGCGCCTGTTCCATGTCTGCGTGGCAGTTTGCCGAGATGCAGCACGCGGCGGACCTCCACGGCTGGACGAGGTTCGTGTCGATGCAGAACCAGTACAATCTTCTGCAGCGCGAGGAGGAACGGGAGATGTTGCCCTTCTGCCGCTATCAGGGGGTCGGTGTCATCCCCTGGAGCCCGCTTGCCCGAGGACGGCTCACGCGGGCCGCTGACGCCGAGACCACGCGCAGCCGTGTCGACGAGTCGGCCCGTCGCCTCTACGACGCTACGGCGACGGCCGATGAAGCGATCATCGATGCGGTCGCCACGATCGCGAAGTCCCGCGGGGTCACCCGTGCCCAAGTGGCTTTGGCGTGGGTGGCGGGTCAGCCCGGCATCACCGCGCCGATCCTGGGAGTGACCAAGCCACACCACCTCGCCGACGCCATCGCCGCCCTGGGCCTCCAGCTGACTCCTGCGGAACAGGTCGATCTCATAAAGCACTACACCCCACGCCTCGCCACGGGCATCAACCGGTCGCGCACGGGAGAAGTGGTGCCGGCACCCCGTCCTGAGTCCGATATGGCCTGGCGTGCGGCTCGAAGCGGGGCAGAACAACGGTTCTAACGGACGCTGCATCCCCACGCTTCGCGGAATCGGCCGCAACACCCTTGGTGCCTCATCAAGGAACGTCGACGTGGCAACCGTGCCTTGTGGACATCCGGGTTGGTGATGGCCTTGGCCCTGAGATATTCGTGCGGCCGTTGGAGCGGGAGGAAGCGCATCGGCTGGTGAAGAAAACGAAGTTGGCCGGGATCGGACAGGCCGGTCCGCAGGTGCGATCGCGGTGATGTTCGTGGCGACCGGCGGCTATGTGCGGAAGGTGATCCACGCGTTCAACGAATCCTGGTTCGCGGGGCTGCCCCTAATGAAATGGAGTGACGGCCGACCTCGTAAGTTCGGCTCGGCCACCCGTGAACAGATGCGCACCGCCGCGTGTAAGACCGCCACGGTGGGGCTGCCGTTCACGCTTGGCCGGGCCTCCGCTGGCAAAACCGCTACAGCCACCCGGATACTCACCCAACCTCAGTTCTCGAAGGGTAAGGCGCATGTGGGGTGCTGGGCATCGCGCTCGCCGAGTCTGTGAAGGCCTCCTTGCCTACCCTGAAGGTAGTGGAGGAGTCCTTCACTTCGATCATGCGGAGGGCGAATTCGTGCCCCTGCCTGGTAACAAGACAAACGCGGGTTTCACAGCGTGGAACCTGCCGATACCCCGGCCACAGGGTTTCCTATATTCCTGGTATCACTCCGAGTGTCAGCTTCTTCGCGAAAGTCGATCACCTGCGGGCCCGCGGGGTGTCGAAGAGGCGGCTTCATACCCCCATGACTTCGATCGACCCGTAAACCGAAAACCGTCCTCCAGTTGCGCGTTCGCCGGAGCGGCAACTTGCGATGACCAGCCGGTCTGCTCGTCGTCGACGGCATCAATCCTCGCCCATGAGGATTCAACGGAGGCTCAGGAGGCAAGAGCATGAGGGCAGCGGTATTGCGTGGACCCGGCCGGGTGACCGTGGATCAAGTACCCGATCCCAAGATCGAGCAGCCGACGGACGCCGTCGTGCGTGTAGTGGCTTCCGGGATCTGCGGCACCGATCTTCGCGGATATCTCGGCAGGCCCGGCCCGGTACGGGGGCCACGTTGCGGACACGAGTTCATCGGTGTGGTGGCCAATGTGGGCTCGTCGGTCCGGTCGATACGTCCGGGAGAGCTGGTGGTGGCACCGTTCATGTTTTCGGACGGTGAATGTCACCGCTGTGTTCACGGAGCACAGAGCTCCTGCGCTCGCGGCGGGATGTTCGGTGTAGCGGCGGGCGGCGCGCAGGCGGAGGGCGTGCGTGTGCCGTTCGCCGACGGCACTTTGGTGCCTGTGCCGTTCGACGAGTACGACGAGCGGATTCCGGCTGTGCTGACTCTCGCGGATGTGATGGCGACCGGCCAGCATGCCGTGCACACCGGTGGAAGGCCCGCACCCGAAACGATGGCCGTCGTCGGCGACGGCCAGGTGGGTTTGTGCGCCGTCCTCGCGGCGAGCCGCCTGGGCATCGAGCGGATCTTCCTGCTGGGACACCACGAAGACCGGCTGCGGATCGGGCAGAAGTTCGGCGCTACTGATCTCGTGAGCTTGAGAGGCGCCGAGAGCCGGGCGCAGGTGATCGATGCGACCGGGGGCGCCGGGGCCGGTCTGGTGGTGGAAGCCGTCGGTGAGCAGGACGCGCTGGACACCGCGTTGGCCATCTGCGTCGACGGCGGCGTCGTCAGTGTGGTCGGAGGGCCGCACGGCATTCTGGATTCGACGGCCTGCTCTTTGCGGAACATAACCGTCAGAAGCGGTCCAGTGCCCGTCCGCGCCTATCTCCCGGCATTACTCGGCGAAGTCATCGCCGGCAAGCTGGATCCGAGCGCGGTTTTCGACCGGACTCTTAAACTCGCCGATGTCGGCCACGGCTACCAGGCAATGGTGGACCGTAATGCGACCAAGGTGCTGATCACATTGTGAGCGTGACGAACGCGCCGTGGCGTGACGAGGTGGAGAGCGTTCACCGTGTCATCGTGAGTGGCTGGCTTCCTTGCTTTCCGCCGTCGTTCCGTCCCGTGGAATCGCGATTGAGGCGGTTCCACGGCGGACTTAAGATCAAGACCGTTCACCACTCCGATCCTGCGAAAGATGTCAGGCGCGTATCGCCAATTCGGCAGCGAGGGTCTGTCGCCCGTATCGGGCCGCGGCTGGACGTCGGTCGGTGATTTCCCAGCCGGAATCGAAAGGAAGTGCCTACTGTGGGGCTCATTCAAGAGCAGACTTGCATTCCTGTCATCTCGGTCGCCGAAGCACGTACGTTGGCCGATCTCGAAGCCGCCGCGGGCCCCGTTGAAGTCGTCCTCGGCCCCGCCACCCGGAACCGGGTCGCGGAAGGTCGGGAATTCGTGATGCGATGCCTCGCCGAAGGCCGTCCTATCTATGGCGCGACGACAGGGTTCGGTCCCCTGGTGGGCTTTTCCGGGCGAGACGAGGACACCGATCAGTGTGAGAACCTGCTCTCCCACCTCACCGCGGGGCAGGGGCCCGATCTGCCGACGTCCATCGTCCGCGCGGCAACGCTCGCCCGGCTTTCCTCGCTGGCGCGAGGACGGTCGGGGGTTTCGGTCTCGGTGCTCGACGCGCTGGCGGAAATGCTGAAGACAACCTTCGCTCCAGCCGTACCCCGGCTCGGCTCGGTCGGTGCCAGTGGTGATCTGGTCCCGCTCGCACACTTGACACAGGCTTTGAAAGGTCGTGGTCACGCGTACGCCGATGGAGTGCGGCAAGACGCCGGTGACGCACTCGCGTCCTGTGGGCTGCGACCTCTCGACCTCGACGGGCGGGACGCACTGGGCCTGGTGAACGGCGTCTCGCTGACCGCAGCCGCTGCAGGGCTGGCGATGGCGCAGTTCATCCGGTCACACCGGATCGCCGGACTTTTGTCCGCCATGCTCGCCGATCAACTCGGATGCGGTACCGACTTCTGCGATCACCACCTCCTTGAGGCTTTCGGACATCCCGAAGCGATCGCCGAGGCCGCTGATCTCCGCGCCCGTCTGCGAGGTACCCGGCCCACTGGGGACCGGCCACTGCAAGAGCCCTACACCATCCGTTGCGTTCCCCAGCTCCTCGGCGCGGTGAGGGCAAGCCTCGGCCAAGCGCGAGATGTCATCCTGCGTGATTTGAACGGCATCAGCGACAACCCGTTGTTCTTCCCGGAAGATAACCTCGTCGTGCACGGCGGCAACTTCTTCGGCCAGCCTGTCGCCTTTGCCGCAGATACGATGACCACTGCCGTCGTACAGACGGGCAACCTTGCCGAGCGGCAGCTCGATCTCCTCGTCGATCCCCACCGCAACGGCGGTCTGCCGCCCGTACTTGCCACCGAACCCGGGCGACAGCACGGAGTGCAGGGAGTCCAGATCGCCGCGACCGCGATCATCGCCGACATGCGCCGTTCTGCCGTCCCCGCGTCGCTGCAGAGTCTGCCTACCAACCTGCACAATCAGGACATCGTCCCCTTCGGAACGCAGGCCGCGTTGAACGCGTTCGATCAGGTTCGTTCGCTGCGGCTTCTGCACGGGTCCTTGGCCGTCGCCCTGCGCCAGGCGATTCACGTCGGTGCGCGCAGGCCCACCGCTCCTGCCTGTGCGGACGTGATGGAGAGGCTGATGGACGCGATCGCCCCCATCGAACCGGACCGGCCTCTCCACGAGGACGTACGACGGGCCGCCGACGTACTCGACGATGTCGTGGCCTCCCAACTGGACAATGACTGAAACTGGGCTTTTCTGATAGCAAGGAGATCGACCGCGAAGATCGTAACCGCTATAGAAGATGATGCCCCGTGATCGGGGAGCTGATCGCCGACTCGTTCGGTCAGTTGGACCTCGAACATTGGCTGGCGGACGATCAAGACGACTGGAAGAGGAACGCCGCGCGGTACTTCGAAGCGGGGGTCAGCGACGCTGTGACCAGTGGCGTGGCGACGCGTTCCTCTCTGCTGGCCTACTGAGGTAGTGCAGCAGAGAGGAAGCCGTCGACGATGAGTGGCCAGATGGCGGCGGTGGTGTGGTCGGCGCCGAAGTGGAGGCGAAGTCTCGTCCGTGGCGGTAGGAGGCGTAGGCGGTGACGAGGGCGGTGCAGCCGCACTGCACGGCAAGAGCAGGTTCGCGCCACGGGCCGGACGATGTTGCTCCGTTGAGGTGGCTCATGGCGGTCACCGGACCTTGCGGCGATGCCGCTCGAGCATGGTCGTCGCGGAGATCCGCAGCTCACGGGCAGGTAGGTGATGTCCCCGACGAACCGGTGACCCGGGCGCTCGGCGGTGAAATCACGGCGGATCACATCCGCCACCGGGGTCACCGGGGCGGCGGCGGGCGTGGTCAGGCTCCGGCGTTTCCGACGGGTGATCCCGGCCAGGCCCTGCTCGCGCATCAACCGCTCCACCCGCTTGTGGTTCACCACCCGCCCGCGCCGGCGCAGCTCGGCGGTGATCCGCGGGACACGGTAGGCGCGCCGGTGCTCGGCATGGATCGAGGCGATCACCGCCACCAGCTCCCGCTCCCGCGCCGCCGTGGCCTCACGGGCGACCTCACCCGCGACCCACTCGTGAAAACCCTGCCGACGCAGGCCCAGGACCTGGCACAACCGCTTCACACCGAACTCGGCGCGATGCTCGGAGATGAACCGGTAGCGGTAGATCATCGATCCGTCTCTTTGGCAAAATAGGCGGCCGCTCTACGCAGGATCTCCTTCTCTTTCTGCAGCTCAGCGACCTGCTTCCGCAACCGCTGCACCTCATCGATGACCGCGGGATCCTCCACCGGCGCGGCCGCTTCCTCCTTGGTCTTGTTCACCCACGACCGCAGGGTCTCGTGATTGACACCCAGCTCGCGGGCGATCTGACGCAACGGGCGATCACTGGACTCCACCAGTTCCACCGCATCCCGCCGAAACGACTCCGGATACCTCGACGAACGCGACACCAAGACGTCCTCCCTCCAGACCCATGTCTGGAATCAAGGTGTCCGGTTCCAAGGGGTAACTCCAGGTTGGCTGGCTGTGTCGAACGGTTCGAGGCCGTAGTCGTCGACGAGACGGGCGAGTAGCCCGCCCACTTGGCGGTGCTCGCGTGCCGATGGGGGCGTGTGGTGCCGCTCCCCGCAAGGCTACCCGTTGCGGGCCTGCCGGTGGATCATGGACACCAGGGTCGAGACGAGTTCCTCGGCCGTAATGTGCCACTTGTCCGCGGACAGGTGCCCGTTGACCTCCATGTCCGTGATCCCGTGCGCGCTGGTCAGCAGCAGCGCCGCAAATCGCCGGGCGTGCTGTGCGCCGACCAGATCGCCGACGATGGCGAGGAACTCGTCCATGGCGCGGTCGGCCGCCTGGACCGCTGCGTGGACCGTGGCCGCGGCGCCGGCCGGAGAGGCGAACATCAGCCGGTACAGGTGCGGCTGTCGGCGGCCGATCGTCATCAGCGCGTCCAGGGCGCGCTGCAGCGTGTCGGCCGGAGGCACCCGCGGATCGGCCCGCACGACCTGCACCTGATCCGCGAGCTGATCCAAGGCCTCGGCTGCGATGGTGGTCAGCAGGCTGTCTTTGTCGGGGAAGTGCCGGTACGGCGCTCCGCGGGTGACCCCCGCACGCGCCCCGACCGCGCGCAACGTCACCGCGTCTGGACCGCCGATGTCCAGCAGATCGGCGGCCGCATCCAGCAGGGCGCGTCGCGTTGCGGCAGCGGATTCCACACGGCTGACCATGCCGATCACTATACAGTTGACACCGTCATCTGAGATGTCTACAGTCAGTCAGATGACAATGTCATCTGAAATGTCGTCGGAAACCCGGGGCTGTGTCGTCGTGACCGGAGCCTCGACCGGGATCGGCGCGGCGTCCGCACGCGAGCTGGCCCGCCGGGGATTCCACGTCCTCGCCGGCGTCCGCCGCGATCGTGACGCCGACGCGCTCCGTGCCCCGGGCGTCGAGCCGGTCATCCTCGACATCACCCAGCCCGACCACATCGCGCGGCTGGCCTCCCGCTTCGACGATGACTCGAAGTCAGGTGCGTTGCGGGCGCTGGTGAACAATGCCGCCATCCAAATCAACGCCCCCGTCGAGACTCTGCCGTTGAGCGAGTGGCGCCGGCAGTTCGAGGTCAACCTCTTTGGTCACATCGCGGTCACCCAGGCGCTGCTGCCCGCGCTGCTGCGCCACTCGGGCCGGGTGGTCAACATCAGCTCGGTCGGCGGAAAGGTCGCCATGGCCACCTACGGCCCCTATGCGGGCACGAAGTTCGCCCTCGAGGCGGTCAGCGACTCGCTGCGCCGGGAACTGGCGCCGCTGGGCGTGCGGGTGGTCGTCGTCGAGCCTGGAGCGGTCCGCACGGAGATGGCGGACCGGGTGGTCGCCGCCACGAACCGGGTGGCCGCTGCCATGTCACCGGAGCAGCGTGACCGCTACGGAAGCCTGATCCAGGCGATTAACGCGCAGTCCGCCGCTCACACCCCAGGTGGCACGCCCGCCGCCGACGCGGCCCGTGTGATCGCGAAGGCCGTAACCGTCGGGAAGCCTCGCACCCGCTACACCATCGGCCGTGACGCAGGCCTGATCACGCGCTTGTCGCGGGTGCTACCTGACCGGATGCTCGACCGCATCCTCGTGGCCGGCCTCCGTCCGCACTACCCGAAGACCACCACGGCATGAAACTCCAGTTCGGTCGGGGTCAGTATTTGATCAACCGAATCCGCAGGGCCGCGACCGTCCCACAGGTTTCCGCTGGACCGGACATCAGACGAGGGAATGACACGGATCTGAGACTGATCATGGGTGACACGTGCGTGAGACAACCGAGAACACCCAGATCAACGAAGATCGACATGTCATCGGCGATGAGACCCGACAGGGCACCCTGGAGATCCCGATCCGCCCCCCTCGCCGGGACACCGGCACGATGCCCCTGGGGGCACGACCTCGCGATCGCCGGAGTCCGGTAGAGCTGGTCCCAGGACTACCAGGCACCGGAATGGCTCTGCGAAGCCTGCTACGCCCTCCCCGGCCGAGCAGGCACCTGGGCGATGATCGACCCCGCCCCCGCGCGACACGTCACCGAAGACCAGGCCGACGAGTACGGACTGCGCCTCCTGCTGCTGCGACCTGCCACGGCCGCCGGGATCGGCGCCATCCAACTGCGCCTGGGACATACCGTCTTCGGCGAAATCCGCTTCTCCTTGTGCGGCATCGATCGCCGCGCGGTCCTCGTCCACGTCGAGGTCGAGGAGAAGCACCGGCGCCGCGGCGCCGGCCGAGTACTAGTCGCCGCCGCGGCCGCTCGAGCGCCACGCTACGACTGGACGACGCTCCCGATCGGACAGGACCCGATCACAGTCGCATTCTGGGCACGCGTCGGAGCCATCGGGCCCCCCATCCCGCACCCTTGCACACATCAGACCCAACAAGGAGTCGTGCCCGCCGAAGCACGATGGACAAAATGGTGGTGATCCGTCTGTTAGCCGACGTCGGGGGTCAGGGTCTGCTGGACGTGACGCGGGCGGTCGCACGACGTCGCGTCGGCGAGCTGCGCCAATGTCAGCAGAGGAGCTGCTGTGCAGCCTTCCGCCGCCTGCCTCGGCACAGGTGGCGAGTCCGCGCGGCACGCCGCTCTCGCTCGTCAGCCGCAGGAGCTTTCCGGATCCGTTCGACCCCGGCCCCGGTCAGGGCTATCACGTCTACCCGGAGAAGCTGCGCGCCGCGGCCGACACGATCGCGGAGGCAGCGGACCTTCTGCAGAACTTCGCGATCGTGGACCTGGCGAACGTCGCGCTCGGCCCCTACGACCTCGGTTTGCCGGGGACGGCGACGAACCTGATGCCCGGGCTCAACGGCAGGCGAACCGCCCTGCACGAGGGCACCGTCAAACGGGCCGAGTGGATCTACGACGGCAAGCAGGACGGCCAGCTCGACGCGACGATCCGCCATCAGGACGGCAAGACCTACGTCAACGAGGTCACCGGCTACGACAACCACTACCAGCCCACCGGCACGAAGGTCACCATCCCCGCAGCAGGGAGCCCGCTGGTTGCTGAATAAAGGCTTCACTCCGGCTGTCTGGCACTTCGCGCAGGGTGCGCGGATCACCGGCAAGGCCATCGGCCGAACCGTCCGTACCGGAGCGAACGTCGTCCGAGCGGGAGCCGAAACCCTCGGCAGAGGATTCACCGTCTCGGCCAACGCCGTGGCCGACGCGCTGACCCTGCCGCTGATGGCAGGCGGCGGCGGATCACCCGCAGGCCTCGGCGGAATCAGAGACGGTCGAGACGTCGGCGGGAGACAGCCAGGCCCAAGATAAATCTCGCTACATGTGTGGTGCCCCGGGACTCATTGACCGGGGCACCACACGTTCGCAGGCAGAAGGAAATTCCACTGTCGGGAACGCGGCGTGAGTCATCGCCAGGGTAGCGGTTGTGGGATCGGCCCTTCGGGGCCGACAACTATTGCAACCGGCCCGGTTTACTGCCTGGTCGCACTTTCCGCGATCTCATGTGAGCGGAGTGTGGTCCAGGTTCGCGGTTGCTGAACAGACCGTATGTGGCAGGGCACGGTAAGCGGGAGGGAAGCGCGGTCCTGCTGGCGGCAAAAGGTGCTGCCGAATGGACGGACACGTCGTCTCCGATTGGGCTCCGTTGCCGAAGCAGGGCCCGACATGCCCCGATGCAGCCCGACACTCGGACGGGCCGAGAGGTGCGCGTTGACCTGCACGAATGGTCAGAATCCGGCATCGCACGACACTCGATGACATGGCGGCGGAGGGGACTCATAATCCCTTGTCCGTCGGTTCGAGCCCGACCCGGCCCACACATCGATATCGCTGCCGACCTGCGGGGATGTTGGCCTTTCGGCGGCAATTTCGCCTCGGCGTGAATCGTGACTGGGCTCCGTTATGTCTCCGTTTGCTCCGGTGTGCTCATCGTAGGAGAAGTGCTCTGCGGAGCCGGTTGGTGGCGTAGCAGCCTTCTGCTTCCTCGTCATAGCCGCTGCGGTGGGAGACTTCAGCGGGCCCGGAGTTCATTGTTGTTTCCGCCAGCGGTTACGAGCCGTTGGCGGCAAGTGGCAGGGCAGGGACGGCTCGACGTGGCTTCCCGGGGCGACGATCACCGTCGCGACGTCGTGCAGCTTGACGTTGGTGTGCTGGGAGATCGACTTCAGCGCCGCGAACGCCTGCTCGGCCGACCAGCTGCGCGACAACATGAACATTCCCTTGACCTGTTCGATCACCGGCAGGGTCTCCAGCGCCCGGCGCAGCTGGTCCCGCTCGACCGAGGGATCCTTCACCGGCGCAGGATCCGCGCCGGGCCTTCGCCGGCTCGTGTGCCGCTCAAGCGAGCCGGGGCAGGTCGGTTCGGCACCGCCGCTCTTGCGGAGCACGTATCGAGTTGCGTCGGTGTCCACGACGACTGGGGGTCGATGTCGCCGTGTGGCGATGCGGATCTTCGAGCACAGGGGAAAGCCGCCGCGCGGTGGGGCGACCGCGCGACGGCTCGTTTTCAAGAGGCGGTTCAGTTTTCCTGGACGGTCCCGCCGTCTTGGATGACACCCGCGGCGCAGTTGTCCGGCGTGGCGCCTTCGGCTTCCGTCTCACCGGGGGAGAGGACGGGCACGGCGATACCTTCGGCGACGTCACGGACGGGAACCTGGACGCCGAGCACGTTGACGTTGTTGTCGCAGACGCCGCCGACGACGTTGAGGTTGTGGACCGCGTCGACGTTCTGGATGTTGCCGAGCCCGAGCTGGCCGTTGTGGTCGACCGGGTGGCCCGCGACGGTGACGCCGGCCGCGAAGGCGGTTCCGCCGGCGATCGCCATTCCGGCGGCGAGGGCGGTGGCGACGAAGCCGAGCTGCTTGATCACTGAAGAAAACTCCTAATGAAGCCCGCCGGCAGGTGCCGGCGGGCGGGATGTCCGGGACGTCGCGGTCTGCGATGGCCGCGCCCGGTGGTCTCGGTTATGGTGCGCATACCTCGGGTGGGGCCGGCCTCCCCTGGGCTTGGTGACCGGCCCCACCCGTGCCGGCGTCGCCGTGCGTCGCGGCGTGTCCGGAGACGGAGCAGGAGTGCGACCTCTCTCCGTGCTCCGGGCACGCACTACGACGTCGACGCGATCGCCGGACCCCTACCCGGCCGTCTTCCGTGCACGTCGGGCGGTCCCGGGCAGGGAGACCTTTCTAGTTGTCCTGCACCGTGCCACCGTCGGTGATGGCACCCGCGGCGCAGTTGTACGGCGAGTTTCCCTCGGCCTCGTGCGAGCCCGGCGACAGGATCGGCACGCCGATGCCGTTGAGCGAGTCGCGGATCGGCACCTGGACGCCGAGCACGTTCACGTCGTTGCCGCACAGGCCGAGGGTGCCGTTGACGTTGTGCAGCGCGTCGATGTTGTTCAGGTTGACCAGACCGACCTGGCCGCTGTGGTCGTAGCCGTCGTGGTCGTCCGGGGTGTCGGCGGAAGCGATGCCGCCGCTCAGGATCGCTCCGGCGGCCATCGTGGCCGCGACGAAACCGATTTTCTTCAACATTCGTGAACTCCTTGATTCGACGATTACGTCGGACCGGACGGCAGGAAAGGTGTGCGTCCGTCCGGTGGGGAAAACCTACTGACGATCAGAGGCGCTTTCCAGGCGGGACCACCCATCGTGTGGGTACCGCGGCCCGCTGACCGCGCATCGTGTGGCCCGATCGGGTTAGGCGGGACCCCCTTGTCCGATAAGCACTTCAGTCGATACTCGAAGCAGGAGTGTCTGTGTGTCAAGGAAAACCGGACATGACAAATCGCCCTGTGCCGCCGTTATCGCGGTGGCACAGGGCTTCCTTGCCGTCGGTGTCAGTCGGGCCAGGCCTCGGCTTCGGCGGTGAGGGCGGTCGTGATGTCGATCGCCCCCGTCCGGACCCGCCAGGCGAGCGAATCCGGCCGGGGCTGGATGAGCAGCCAGCCGACGACGTGTTCGTCGGTATAGCGCGGGTTTTCGTCGTCACCGATGCCGAGCGCGGTGAAGTACTGCCTGGCGGCCCAGGTTTCCGGAACCCAGACCCGTGACCAGCGCGTCACGATGCGAGCGAGTTCATTGTTGTTGTCGGCCGGATGGATCAGCCGATCACCGGCCGTGCAGATCAACCGGGTCGAGAAGGCGGCGCCCAAGGGCGCGATCAGGTTTTGTTCGGGCAAGTTTCCCCCAGTCCACTGGCGTGGACCACATGCGTCGATGATGGGTGCGCGGGCGCGAGTACGAGGAAAGGAGGAGAGCCAGTGACAGATCGAAGGGCCACGGCCTGCACTCCTGCGGCTCTTGGCTGAACCGATGACGATGATAGTGAACCGGCTTCCTCCGGGAAAACCGGGGTGTTGTAAAGGAAATCCACACTTTCCCGTGACGCGACGTGTGAACGGCATCGTCGCGGGTACGCCGAAACCGATCGAACATCCACCAGCGAAGCGAAAGAAGGCGCGACGTGAATCGGAAAACACGGCTGGCGATCAGTTCTTGCGCGGTATGGGCGTTCGTCATGTTGCCGGGAGTGGCGTCTGCGCAGAACGCGACGACCCCCACGACGACGGTGACCCAGGAAGCTCCCGACCGTGACGGAGTCTCCCGCGACGATGGGGATGATTCCAGTGGCGACAGCGGTTTGTGGGGCTTGCTGGGTCTGCTCGGCCTGGTCGGCCTCGGTGGACTCGCCCGTCGAGGTCCGAAATCGGGTGCGATGTCGGGCTATCCGGCCTCGGGTGCGGAAACCCCGCCCGTCAACACGTATCCGCCGGCGGAACCGCGGCGACGTCCTCCGGGTGAATGAGCACGATTTCCCAGAGGCAGTCTGATCTCCCCTCGAACGGCTGCCTGGTGCGATACGCGCCGGGCAGCCGTTTCCTTTCTGGTTTCCTTCGCTTGCGCGAACCAGATTAGCGAGGTGTTCGCTCCAGGAGAAGTTCCCGGGCGAAGAGTCATCTTAAGGGTGTATTTCCGGCAGGAGAAAAACTTAAATGGTTACCCTCGTCTCCGTGGAGCCAAACATCACGAACGGGTGGTTCATTCACGGCCACGAACGGCTTCGGCGTCGCGCTCTGTGGCTTAGTTGCACAACAAAGCCACTTTGGTGGTGGCTAGCTACGGGAAGTCGTCACCTGGAGTGCCGACCCTGGGAAATGCGGAGTTGGCCGTGTTGCGGAAACCGCTGGCATAGGCCCTTTGTTCTGTGTTTTCCCGCAGTGGACTATTCGTAAAGAACGTAAGACGGAGTCGGCGTGAGAGCGAGCACTTCCGCGGGGGTCATGAGCGACGCGCCTTGCCGGGTGTCCTCCTCGAAGAAAAGCTTGAATCCAGCCCGGACATGAGCCGGTTTCGTCGGCATCAACGTCCTCCACGCCGCTTTCTTGGCCGCCGCCGAACCGATGCCGTCCACGACCTTCACCGGCGATACTCCTGGGTGGGCGAGCAGTAGCTGTTCGTCGTGGACCACTTTGGCGGCCACCTGGTGGTAGACCATGACCTTCGCGGGCAGCCGGTGCGCTTGGGCGAGTCCTCCGAGATACCGGGCGACTTCGTCGAGTTCGGCTCCGGTGGTTCGGCCGAATTTCCGGCCGGGGACCACGCCCGGCTCGACGGCCCACTCCGGGTCCAGCGCGACACCGATGTCGGGCTCCTTCAGCCAGTGCTCGTAGGCCCGTACTTCGGGCAGGAAGTCCGCCCGTCCCGGCTGGATGTCGAGTAGCAGCAAGCCGTTCAGCGCGCGAGCCGCGTCGAGATAGTCCCGCACGGTTTCGTCGCCGCACCGGCTGCGGTACATACCGTCCGCGCCGGGGGAGCGATGCACGGTGGTGGCGATCAGTTCCACGACCGGGGTGATCGGCCTGGTCGCGGGAAAGGCCCCGATCTGCTGCCGGAGCGCGCGGCTCGCCGCGTCCAGGTCGCCCGTCATCCTGCCCAGTGCCTTCGACCCGGGCGCTCCGCAGAAGCCGACGAGCAGGTTCTGGGCCAACGGATCTGCCGGCGGTGGGGCGGGTGCGGCTTCGACGGCGGGGGCCAGCGCCATCGGAGCGGCGAGTGCTTCGGGGCGTTTGGGTGCTCCGCACGCACCGGCCACGAGTCCGGCGAGTCCCGCGGTGAGGACGAGGCGGCGGCTGAGATGAGGCATCCGGGCTCCTTCGTGGCTGCGACACAGGCCGGTTTTTCTTTGCCAGAGCCGGAAAATACCCTCGCTGATCTTGGAGTAAACCGGCTTTTCCGTGATCACCGGATCGTGCCGGAGGCGGTTTCACCCCCGGCCCCTCCAGCAGGGAATACGTTGATTTTTCGCGGCGAGCAACGACATTCGTCCTCACCCGACCCGGTGGATCCTGGGTCGCAGCACCGGTTCCAGCAGCACACTGCCCGCATGAGTTCCTTCCTCCGACTCGGCGCCGGACTGGCCGTCGTACTGGTGTCGGCCTGTGGAACACCCGCGCCCACGGCGCCGGCGGCACCGGTTACGAGCCCGGCGCCTGTTCCCGCGCGTGTCACGGCGGACGATGCGCGGCGCGTGGGTGCCGACGAACTGGGCCGGATACCGATCCTGATGTATCACCGCCTCATCGAGGAGCCCCGATCGGCTTACGACCGCACCCCCGCCGACTTCCGGGCGGAACTGGAGCGCCTCGCGGCCGAGGACTACGTCCCCGTGACGACCGCCGACCTGGTGGCCGGGAAACTCGACCTGCCCGCGGGTACGCACCCGGTCGTGCTGACCTTCGACGACGGTGATCCCTCCGTCTTCGCGCTCACTCCGGAAGGTGAGCCGTCCCCGGGCACGGCCGTGCGGATCCTCCTGGACGTCGCGGCCGCGCATCCCCGGTTCCGGCCGGTCGCCAGCGTCTACGTCAACGAACATCCGTTCGGCGGCGACGAGCGTGCGCTGCGCTGGCTGGCCGACCATCGGTTCGAGATCGGCAACCACACCGCGCGGCACACGAACCTGAGGCGTGCCACGGAATCGGCGGCGACGGCGGCGATCGTGGAGGGGGACACCCTGATCAGGCGAGCGGTCCCCGGATACCGGCCGAGCACGCTCGCGCTGCCATACGGAGCGCGACCACGACGAGCGGAGACGGCGCTACGCGGACCGGGATATTCCTACGAGGGCGTGTTACTCGTCGGCGCCGGCCCGGCGCCTTCCCCCTGTTCCCGCGAGTTCGATCCCGCGTCGATTCCCCGGATCCGCTCGCAGGCGGCTGGCGCTGGGGCGGACTACGGTTCCGCGCGCTGGCTCGACGAACTCGGTTCCGCCACCGGCCGCCGGTACACGGCGGACGGTGATCAGGAGACGGTCTCTTACCCGAGGGCGGCGCCGGCGCCCGCGGCCGGCTGTGCGGGTGTGAACCTTGCGTACTGAACCGCCGCACGTGCGCCGCGACGGTGTCGTCGTCGACTGGCTGCCGCAACCACGATCCCTGCCACCGGCGGTCACCTGTGGGCGCAAACCGACGTCACACGCGGCTCCGGTGAAAAAGCCTCTCTCCGTTCTGCGCCGGATCCACCGGACGTGGTGGCCGTCGATCGTGATCTCGGCGGCCTTGGCGCTGTGCTTGACCCTGTTCGTCACGCCGTTCGCCCTTGAAACTCGCGTTCTGCGCGGCACCCCGGCCCCCGGATCGCCGCCGCCCCGGCCGACCGTGGCAGCGCACCCGGTCGCCCGGCCCGCTGAATCCGCCGCCCTGCCGGACGGTGCGCCGGTCATCCCCGCGGGGTCGGGGAACTGGCGGGTGGTAGCGGGCTCAGGGGAGCGCACGACACCGGGCTCCGCACGGGAGCTGTCGTACACGGTGGAAATCGAAGAAGGTGTCGAGCACCCTTCGTTCGCCGCGGAGGTCGAGTCGATCCTCGCGGATCCGCGAGGCTGGAGCGGGCTCGGGCAGGTGTCGTTCCGCCGGGTCGACGGTATCGGTGCCGCGCCGTCGTTCCGGATCAGCTTGACCAGCCCCGCTACGAGCCATCGCCCCGACCGCTGCGGTTTCGCGATCCCGTACGAGTCGTCCTGCTATCTCACTCGCGACCGCCGGGTCGTGATCAACCTCGCCCGCTGGGTACGCGGCGCCCACGCCTACCAAGGCGATCTCGCGGGCTACCACCGTTACGCGATCAACCACGAAGTCGGCCACGCGCTCGGCCACGGCCACGTCGGCTGCCCGGCCACCGGGATGGCGGCGCCGGTGATGATGCAGCAGACGTTCGGACTGTCCAACACCTACGTCGCGGAGCTCAATCGCGCCGAGCCGGGAGCGGCGGCCAACGTCGCCGCGGACGGCGCGGTCTGCCGCCCGAATCCGTGGGTCGTCCCGGAACGCTGAACCCTCGCCCCGGCGGTCAGGAATGCCCGATCTCCAGCAGGGTGTGCGCGAGGTCGGGCACATCCATCCCGAGCTCGTGCGCCCACCGGCGCAGCATGCCGTTCGCCACCTCCGCGGTGCAGCCACGCCGGTTCATCAGGATTCCCGTCGCCTGGCCGATGATGTCGCGGATCTCGAGTTCGCCGAGCAGCCGGGTCCGTCGCCGTTCGGCTTCTTCGGAGGTGTGGAGACGCGCGAGCGTCAGCGACGCTTGCGAGGCGAGCACCAAGGCCGTTCTGCGGTCATGCTCGGTCAGTCCGCCGGAACGGTGCGAATAGGCGGTCAGCGAGCCGGAGGGGCGACCGGAAGCGGACTTCCGGCATTCCACCGACACGACCGCATGGAGACCGTGACCGCCGGCCAGTGCGGCGAAGGCGGGCCAGCGCGTGTCGTGAAGAAGATCGTCGCTCGCGGCGAAACCGGGACCAAGCGGGTCGATGGCGGCCGTGGCCGGACCGCCGTCGCGGTGCTGTGCCAGGTCGAGCGCGGCGGCCAGTGGCCGCCGCCACTCGGGGACGGACGTCACCGCGTCACGGTCGCACAAGGCGACGGTGATCAGGTCGGCGGAGGTGATCAGGCGCCCGGCGGTTTCGGCGATGACACGCACCGCGTCGGGGATCGTCTTCACGGCGAGCAGCTCGCGGGTGATGGCCGTCCACTCCGGCTTTTCCCGGCACTGGGTGGCTTCTGGAAACGTCACGCGCCGCCTCTCCGTCCGGCCGAATGAGATCCCGGTCAGCTCACCGGCAAGGCGGTCACGGCGCTAGCCGCCGAAACGAAGACTTACGTGCCGAAAACGAAGATCACGTCAGCACGAGCGCAGGGTGTGGGACGGAAGTTCCCCGTAGGCCGCGCGATAGTGGGCGGCGAACGCACTGGGACGGCCATAGCCCCAGCGAGCGGCGACCCGCGTGACCGTGGTGTCGTCCGGGGACGCCGCCTTGAGTTCCGCGCGTGCGTGGTCGAGGCGGACCCGCCGGACGTAGGCCATCGGTGTCAGGTCCAGATGGAGGCGGAAGGCCAGTTGGACGGCGCGTATGGACACGTGGGCCGCGCCGGCGATTTCCGCGGCACCGATGTCGCGCTGCGCGTTCGCTTCGATGAAGGCGACGGCCCGGCGCAGCGCCCCCGGATGGCTGTCCCGGCGGTGCGGGGCCGACTCACCCGGGAAAGTTCTGTGCGGAAAGGCGTTGAGGACGGCGGCCGCGAGATTCCGCGACGCGGCCGAAACGACCAAGGCGTTCTCGTTGATCTCGGGGACCGCGAGCACGTCACGGCGCAGGTGTTCGATCGCGGCCCGCAGATGGCGGGCGGCCGGGCCGTCGACCGGACGATGATCGAGCAGTTCCACCGGTCGGTCGCTCCCGGCGGTCTGCGCCAGCAACGCCGGATCGAACATGGTGATGCTGTAACCGGCCTGACAGATGCGCCCGGAGTAGGGCCGGTCCGGCGGGGACAACGAAAAAATCTCCCCGGTACCGAAGGCTTCGGCTTCCCCGCCGTTCACCCGGTGCTCCCGGATGGTCCCGGAGGTGATGTCGCACAGGCAGACCTTGCCCAGCGGCTGGACGTCGTAGGTCATTTCGAGGTCCAGGTCGAGAAGATCGACGCTCGACGTGCCCGCCGCCACCCGGCGGATACGCGTACCTGTGCCACCCGCGGCGCGCTCGATCCGCATCGGCGCGTACGACGAACTCAGGAACTGTTCGGTACGGCCGAGGTCGTTACTGGCGAACGTCGTCGTCCTCGCCTCGATCATCAGCAGCCTCCTCGACCGGCGAAGTCGATCGACACGGAGTCTATTCCGGGTGGACGATCATACGCGGCCTGCGGACGCGGACGTCGTGCTCGGTGAACGGCTGGTGCGACGCTGATCGGTTCGCTCTCCCCGGCTGTGAACGGATCGGTCAGATCTTCAACCACGTCCGGCTCGAAACCCTCGCCGACGCTGGTGGAGACAGGGGACGGCATCGGACTTCGGTTCAAGGAGCCGGTGGCCCTTGCCGTCTGGGTGCGTGAGGACGGCCGCTGGCTGCTGCTGGCCTACCAGCCCACCGTCCTGCCGGAGCCGGCGTCATGAGCGCGTTCACCTACGACGCGTTGCCCGGCTGAAAGTCGTCCGGTCTGCGGGAATCAGTCAGGTTGCGTCGGTATCCTCAGTCACCATGAGGCACTTCGGCTCCGATGTCGTCACCGTCGCGGCCGAGCTCGTCGACGCCTACGTCGACGTCTTCACCGCTCCGCCGTGGGAGCACCGTGACCCGGACGAAACCCGGTCGGCGTTTCGGGAGCGGTTGGAGGCAGATGCCCAGCGTCCCGGCTTCCGCGCCATCCTGGCCTTTTCCGACACCGGCGAGGTTGTTCGTGCCGGATCGGCTGCGGCGCTGTACCTCGGCCGAGCGGGCGCGTTGGACACGGTCCCTTGGTTCATCACGGCTTTGAGGGATGCGAAAGACCGGACGCTCGTCGCGCAGCTTCACGAAGCGGCTTGGCGGCACCACGACATCGGCCGCGTTGCTTGGGAACAGCAGTGGCGCGAACACTCGAACGAACCCGCGCCCGCCTGGCTGACCGTCGACCGGGGGCTGCTGCGGGAAGCGGTCGAGTGGGTGTTCACCCCGACCTATGTGCGGGAAAAGCAGCACTTGATCGGCCATCCTCGTTTGCTCGAGACGGTCGCGGACGTCGCCGTGGCCGAAGCGCTGCTCAAGGTCGATGAACAGGAGGCCGAGCGGCTCCAGGCGATCCGGGCGAAGGCAACCCTCTCAGGTGTCACGCAGGCCTACGAGCCGGTGCTGCTGGCCAGTCTAGTCGAGACGTTCATCGCCGCACCGGTCGACGAACAGCGGCAACTGCTGGCCGTGCACCGGGACCGGCTGCGGAGCGCGGAAGCACAGTCGCTGATCGAGAACCGGTCGCAGGCGAACTCCCGCATTCGGGACTGTAAAACGAGCGGTGTAACTCCCGATCATGGAAGTGCACCTGATGACCGACATGATGTCCGGTGTGGAGAACGCTGGGGACTCGAAGCCCGAGATGGGTTTGGACGGCTTGGACGAGCAGCTCGTCGCGCAGCTGCTGAGCAGCGCCAAGGCCAGCGGGCTGAAGCTGACCGGTGAGGGCGGGGTGCTGCAGCAGCTGACCAAGCGGTTGCTGGAGTCCGCACTCGAGGGCGAGATCACCGATCACCTCGGCTATGACAAGCACGACCCGGCCGACCGCGGGACCGGCAACTCGCGCAACGGCACCCGCTCGAAGACCGTGCTGACTGATGTCGGCCCGGTCGAGATCGACGTGCCGCGGGATCGGGACGTCAGCTTTGAGCCCAAGATTGTCGTGAAGCGGCAGAAGCGCCTTGGCGGTGTGGACGAGATGGTGATCTCCTTGGCCGCCAGGGGATTGACCACCGGGGAGATCTCCGCGCACCTGGCCGAGGTCTATGGCGCCGGTGTGTCGCGGCAGACCATTTCCACCATCACCGACAAGGTGGTCGAGGGCATGACCGAATGGCAGAACCGGCCGCTGGACGCGGTGTATCCGGTGATCTCCCGTCGACGCTATCCACGTGAAGATCCGTGACGGGCAGGTGGCCAACCGGCCGATCTATGTCGCTTTGGCGGTGATCTGCGAGGGCCGCCGGGACATCCTTGGCTTGTGGGCCGGCGACGGTGGCGAGGGCGCCAAGTACTGGCTGCATGTGCTTACCGAGCTGAAGAACCGCGGCGTGGCCGACGTGCTCATGGTCGTCTGCGACGGGCTGACCGGCCTGCCCGACGCGATCACCACCGTCTGGCCGCAGACGTTCACCCAGACCTGCGTGGTTCATGTGCTGCGCAACAGTTTCCGCTACGTGGGCCGTCAGCACTGGGATCCGATCGCCAAGGCCCTCAAACCGGTCTACACCGCGCCGACCGAGGCTGCCGCGAAGGAGCGGTTCGGCGAGTTCGCCGAGACCTGGGGCGCCCGGTATCCGGCGATCGTGCGGTTGTGGGACAACGCCTGGGCCGAGTTCGTGCCGTTCCTGGCGTTCGATCCGGAGATCCGGCGGGTGATCTGCTCGACCAACGCGATCGAGAGCGTCAACGCCCGCATCCGCCGCGCCGTGAAGGCCCGCGGGCACTTCCGCAGGCGAGCAGGCCGCGGGTTCATTGCGTTCTTTCAGCATGGTTTGCTCGTATTCGAGGACGTGTCCAGTCGGGCAGGTCATGATTCCTGGGGCGCCGCCAATGAATCATTTCATCTCGATGATGACTCGCTTTACGTGGCAGTGCAGGCTGATGTGGATGGCCCGGTGCGCGTGGATGTTTACCATGGCGATGTTCCCGAAGTCGCGTCTTCGGGGCTGGTTTCGAAGTTTACAGGTGTGCTGAATGTGCCATCAATGGAAGTCAAGGCTCACGACTCTGACGACGTTGTCTGTCTGCGCGTGCAGCTAACCGGGAAATCTCGACGAGTCGAAGTGTTCGTCAATGATGGAGATTGGGTTGATCGAGTGCTTCTGGTCCTGCGTGAACCCGCCATTGCGGAGCATGACCGCCGTGGACGAGACGTCTAGTGCGTCTGTCACACTTGCCGGTCTACACCGCAGCACCCAGCGCGCTCTGCTCTCATGGGGGACATGTCAGCACCGAGTGACGTCACTGCAGTTGGGGCTCGGGTAGGAGGTGCTTGGCGAGGATTCGCCGGGCAGTAAGACGGACTTCTCGTTCATGCTGGGCTTCGTCGTCGAGCTTGGCCACCTTCGGTATTCGGACGGTGGCCAAGCTCGACGCGCCGCCGGGAAGTGCCCTGGCTGAGGCGTCGAGAAGTCGTTGGCCGAGCGGCGGTTCGACCGTTCGCTGGTGCAATGGCCACGGGCGCTGGCATGACCAACACGGCGGTCGCCGAGTCCTGCCGGCTAATGAAGTTCGGTTGCTTCAACCGGGCGCTTCCCTGGTGGATTGCAACAACCTCGGTGATCAGACACCGGCGGAGTTCTATTTGAGGGAGTAAGTCAAATGTGGCGTGACCGAGACTCCGCGGTGGAGCCGGTATGCCCGATCAGTGTCTGATGTGCGGTTCTTGCCGCTGTCGTGAGTGGTAAGTGTCGTTAGAACGCTCATTGCCACTCACGACCCTCGCGCGTGGACGGCCCGGTGCGCCTGACTCCTTGGTGACCTACTGCACCAGTGGACTCGATCCCGCCACATTTGCCTTACGGATCAATAGAACTGCCGGACACCCGACAACGGACGCCGCTTCACCGGCCCCGGCCTCGGTGAGCAGGGAGGGCAGCGCGGTCCTGGTGGCGGCAAAAGGATGGTTCCGAATGGACGCACGTCGTCTCCGATTGGGCTCCGTCGCCCATGTAGAGCCCGACACAGGCCGACACACAGCGGCACTCGGCCCGAGCTCAAACTGTTGTCGACCTGCACAAACCGGCAAGATTTAACATCCAATGACACTGGCTGACATGTCGGAGCAGCGGTCTCATAATCCCTTGGCCGTCGGTTCGAGCCCGACCCGGCCCACCACGAGACCGCCGCTGAGCTTCCGCTTCGAGCGGCACCTGAACTGCCCGATCAGGCAAGGCGGCCACCGAGAGCGACCGTCCGATGAGGACGGTCCGCCCCGGCGGCCGCGGTGGGTCAGAACGGCCAGTCGGCGTTCCGCCCCGCTTCGAGGAGCGGAATCATCCGGAAGGCCTGGTCGGTCAGGCCGCCGAAGGTGTGCCGGTTCCCGTAGCCGGACGTCGAGTGGCCGTGCTGGTAGCCCGCGAGGTTCCACGTGTACAGCGCCGTCTCCTTCGGCACCGCCTGGTCGACGTTGCCCGCCGAGTGCTGCTCGTCGGTCAGGATCACGAGCCGGTCGTGCTCCGGACGCAGGTGGCGCTGGATCGCACCGACGGTGTCGGTGCCGGCGCCGATGAAGTAGCCGTCGTTCTTCCACCGGTCGAGCGCGCGCAGCAGCGACTCGCCGCCGCGCACGTCGAAGGCCTTCGAACCGGTACCGCCGTAGTAGCCGTTCGAGAACGACACGACATCCGCCGTCTCGCAGCGGGCCCCGAGCGCGATCCCGAAGATCGCGGCCGCGTCCCAGCGCATCAGCGTGCCGTCCTTGCTGAAACCGGCGTTCATCGACCCCGAGGTGTCGACGAGGATCAGGGTCCGTCCGGCGAGGCGAGGCACGTTCGACAGCGACTCGGAGATCGCCTTTTCCAGCGCGTACGACCAGCGAAGCGACGGCGCCGCCCGATACGCGGAGAGGAACCTCATCGGGAACTGCCGTGACTTCGCCACCTGCTCCGGATCGGCCAGGCGCGCCGCGACCTGCTCGGCGACCTCGTCGGACACGCCTGCCTGGTCGAAGTTCCGGAGGTTCCGCAGGAGCGCCATGTAGCCCATGGACGGGATAATGGCTTCCCAGGCCCGCGCGTCCATGGGCCCCTGGAGCCAGCCTGCCAGGGACTCCCACGTCATGCCCGCCTGCCGGAGAACCGACCGCGCGGTGTCGAGTTCGGGGCCGAGGAACAGATCCCGGCGCTTCTCCTCGTCCCACGCCATGACCTCCGCGCGAAAGCCGAGCACCGCCAATTCGGCGGGGATTTCCCGGCCGGGGTTGAACCGGACGTCGACGATGTGCTTGAACAGGGCGTCCTGCACCGCGTCCTTCGGGTCCGGGTGGGCCAGGCCGAGAACGTCGGCGAACCGGAAGGCGCGCGCGTCGGAATCCCACTTGAGGAACGACTTTTCGTGGAAGAGCCGGACGGCCGCGTCGGCGACGCCACGCTTGACCGGCTTCGGGATCTTCCTGCCGTACAAGGAGGTCCAGTACGCGAGCAGCTCGCCGGGCTCGTCGGCGCGCTGGAGCACGGAGTCGACGACGGCGCGGTTCGCGGTGGTGGCGACGTACGACTGGTCGTCCGTCGCGGTGGTGAGCCGGACCCGGACGTATTCGGCGGCGCCGACGATCGCGGCGGTACGCATGTTCGCTTCAGTGCGGAGCCAGCGCAGGAAACGCGCTGTCCATTCCGGGTCGGCGAGCGACGCCTTCCGGACGAGGTCGGCGTAACGCGTGTCGCGTTCGTCGCCCGTCTCGTAGAAGGTGTTCTCGCCGACCATGTTGGTGACCGCGAGCAGGAACAGTTCGGACTTGGTGTCCCGCCGGTAGCCGTCGCCGCCTTCGTGGGTGATGCCGCCGGGGCTTCGCTCACCGGCGATCGGTGAGCCGGTCGCCGGGCGGGTGCCGGCGGTGTTGAACTTCGACACCTCAACCCTTCGTTTCGTTCGAGGGGAGCTTCGACTCCGGATGCGGCCCGAGAAAAAGTCGGTGACGGTGCTGTCCAATGCTCTGCCGACTGAGCTACCGGCAGCATGGCTGCCGGGCAGGACTCGAACCCGCGACCCGTGGAATACGATGAAGTAGCCGTCTCCTGCGCACCGGGCACATCTGAAGTTGTGGGCTCCCGAGAAATAATCGGTGACGGTGACGTAGTGACCTGGGCCGCTGGTCGACGCCGGCCGGAGCCCGCGGCGGGATTCGAACCCGCGTCTCTCCTGTGGAAGAGGAAGTAACCGTTACCTGCGCACCGGGAGTGCTCGCCCAAGCTAACAGAGCGTTCTTGCCCACGTCACCGGAATTACCGGGTCTCAGAAGCGGGGGAGCTCCAGCAGGTTGTTCTTCCAGATCCCGTCCGCGCGCGTGCGGAGGAACTCCGGGCCGAAGGTCGGCTTGATGATCTCCACGGTCACCCGGTGGATTCCCTCGTCCACATGGGCTTTCCCGTCATCGTCTTCGATCCACGCCACGTTCGCCGAAACGAAGCTCTCGCCGGTCTCGCCGCTGCCGGGGTTGATCCAGCGCAGTTTCGTGATGTTTTCGTGGAACTTCCCACCTTCGAGCCGCGCTGCGATGATCTTGATGGCCATGGTGCTACCTCTTCGGCCGGGTGCCCTCGATGCGAACAGGGGTAATGCGGTACTCGTCGCCTGTCCGCGCCTTGTTACGCCATGCCTCGAACGTTACGAGTTCGAGCGTTCTGAGTCAGATGACGCAGACCGCGCTCGTTCCGCCATGTCAAAGTCCCCGCGCCGGCGGGAACACCGGCCGGCGGAGAGGGGAACGGACATGCGCGCTGCCCACAGGACATTCGCCCGGATCGCGGGAATCGCCTTGGCCGCGACGGCACTGGCCGGTTGCGCCCCCGACCCGGCGCCGTCCGCCGCGGTGACCTGGATGAACGGATTCTGCGGCGCGGTCAAGGAGTTCATCGAAGGCAACAACACGATGACGTCGGCGGGCGGCGAAACCGTCGAGGCCGTCAAGAAGAGCACGAGTGACCAGCTAGGGCACTACGCGGCGATTTTGGCCAAGACGGTCGACGGTCTCCGCGCGCTGCCCGCAGCGCCGGTTCCCGCCGGAGACACGGCGAAGCAGGACTTCCTCGCGAAGTACACCTCGGCCCGCGACAAGACCGTGAAAGCGAAGGCGGATCTGGACGCGGCGGGCGAGAACGACACGGTGGCGCAGGGCCGTGCCGTCGAGGGGCTCATCGCCGCGCAAAAGGACGCCTACGGCGCGCTCGACCCGGTCGCGGCCATCCTGGAGGCTCCCGAGTTGAAGACCGCCGCGGCGACCGCGGAACGTTGCCGCCCGTGAACAACGCCCTAGCTGAGGCCGCGTAACCGGGCGGCCTCGTGCTCGACGGAGGGCGGCGCGGTGGAGATCACCTGGTCGAGGGTGCTGCGGGCGGTGGTCAGTTCGGCGATCGCGGCACTGAGCCTGGCGCGTTCCCGCTGGAGGTCCAGCAACAGTTCGGGGCAGTCGGCGATGAGCTGTCCGCCCGCGGAACCCATACAGGGCAGCAGATCGGCGATCGTGGTGGTGGAGAGTCCCGCGGCGAGCAGGTTGCGGATGTGCTCGACGGTGGTGACATCGTCTTCGGCGTACACGCGATAGCCGCTGGGGAGACGCTCCGGCCGCAGCAGCCCTTGTTCCTCGTAGTAACGCAGCAAGCGCTGGCTGACACCGGTCCTGCGTTCCAGTTCGCTGATGCGCACGGCCCCTCCGCGACTCGCCCTTGACTCTCACATCTATGTGAGACTTTAGCGTCACGGCATGTCCGACCGACAACTCGTAATCTCCGCCGGGCCGCGGGAATGGCTCGGCCTCGCCGTGCTCGTCCTGCCGACCGCGTTGCTGTCCATGGACGCCACGGTGCTCTACCTCGCGCTTCCCAGTCTCTCCGCCGAGCTGGCCCCGAGCCCGGGCCAGCTGCTGTGGATCTCCGACGCCTACGGCTTCCTGGTCGCCGGTTTCCTCGTCACCATGGGCACGCTGGGGGACCGCATCGGCAGACGACGGCTCCTGCTGATCGGCGCGGCGGCCTTCCTGGTCGTTTCGGTACTGGCGGCCTACGCGCCGTCGGCCGAACTGCTCATCGTCGCCCGCGGGCTGCTCGGCATCGCCGGCGCCACGCTCATGCCGTCCACCCTCGCGCTGATCGGGAACATGTTCCGTGATCCGCGTCAGCGCGGTGTCGCGATCGGGCTGTGGTCCGCCGGCCTGTCCGGCGGCGTGGCGCTCGGTCCGGTGGCGGGTGGGCTGCTGCTCGAGTGGTTCTGGTGGGGTTCGGTGTTCCTGCTGGCCGTCCCGGTGATGCTCCTGCTGCTGCTCGCCGGCCCGTTCCTGCTGCCGGAGCACCGCGATCCCGAGCCCGGCGAACTGGACGTGGCGAGCGTGGCCCTGTCCCTGGTGACCGTGCTGCCGATCGTCTACGGCATCAAACATCTCGCGGAAGGAGGATCGGTTGTGCCTGGCGGGATCGCCTTGCTGCTCGGCGGCGGCACCGGAATCGTGTTCCTGCGGCGGCAGCGGCGGCTGAGCGTGCCTTTGATCGACCTCCGGCTGTTCGCGGCGCGGCCGTTCCGGAACGCGCTGCTCGTCCTCCTCGCCGCGCTCGCCTGCGTCGCCGGGATCTATCTGTTCGCCGCGCTCTATCTTCAGCAGGAGACCGAACTGTCTCCGATCGTGGCCGGGATGTGGCTGGTGCCTTCCGCGGTCGCGATGGTGCTCACGTCGGTCGCGGCTCCGGCACTGGCTCGCCGGATCCCGGTGCACCGCCTGTTCGCGTCGTCGTTGGTGGTGTCGGCGCTCGGCTTCGGCGTGCTGGCCTCGACCCCGGCCGAAGAGGGGATCGCGCCGCTGGTCACCGGTCTCGTGCTGATCTACCTCGGCCTTGGGCCGGTGATGGCGCTGAGCACGGAGATCGTGATCAGCGCGGCACCACCGGACCGGGCCGGTGCGGCGTCGGCGTTGTCGGAGACCAGCGTGGAGTTCGGGCTGGCACTCGGGGTCGCGGTGCTCGGCAGCGTCGGCACCTTCGTCCAGCGCGGGCACGGTTTCACCACCGGGCTCGCCGTGGTCGCGGCGATCGGGGTGGCGGTGCTGTGCGGACTGGCCGTACTCGCCGGCAGGCGACCGGATGCCTGATCCGCTCAGGTATCCGTGAGGATTTTCCGCAATCGCGTCAAAGCCCGGTGCTGCGCCACCCGCACGGCCCCCGCGGTTGAGCCGACCACGCCGGCGGTCTCCTCCGCGGACAGGCCGACGACGATCCGCAACACGACGATCTCCCGCTGTTTGTCCGGCAGGATCCGCAGCAATTCGCCCATCCGGTCGCTCAATTCGTTGTGCAGCGCGTGCTTTTCCGGGCCGGCGGATTCCGAGACCCCGTCGGGGACTTCGGCGACGGGTTCGGTGCGGTTGCGGGCGGCGGCGCGGCGGGCGTCGGCGACCTTGTGGTGGGCGATGCCGTAGACGAACGCGAGGAACGGCCGCCCTCGTTCGCGGTAGGTCGGCAGCGCGCGGAGGATCGCCACGCAGACCTCCTGCGCGACGTCGTCGGCCGAGGCGTAAGTCCGTTCCTGTCTGCCGATCCGCGCCCGGCAGTACCGGATCACGAGCGGGCGGATGGTGGTCAGCAGCTGGTTCAGGGCCCGCTGGTCACCTCGTCCGGCGGCCGCGACGGGTTCGTCGAGGGTGTACCAGCGCGACGGCGTCACCTGTTCGGGTTCCGACTCCGCCGGGGCGCCCGGCGCCACCAGCGCGAGTTCCCTGATCATCGCGCGGTTCTTGATCCGGGACAGGGTGTCGTCGACGTCGAGGCCCAGTCTCAGCGCGTCGATGAAGGCGCTGTTGGCTCCGTCCAGGCGCTCGACGAAGCCGGGGTCGTGCTCCGCCAGACGGTCACGCGCGTGGCGAAGGGTCGCGCTGACCGCCTCGTCCGAGATGCCGAGCACGCCGGCGATCTCCCGCGACGAATAGCCGTCCAGCGCCCATGCCATGCCGAGTTGCTGACGTTTCGGCAGCTTCCCCAGCATCGTCAGGACGGACGACGCCTCGTCGGCGAGGATGGTGAGTTTGTCCTCCCGGCCGGCGTCGTCGAAGGCCCAGTCGGCCCGAGCCGCTGTCTGTTCCTTCGCCCGCCGATGCCCGACCCGGCGGACCCAGGCCTTCGGCTGAGTGATGCCCGGCCAGCCCTCGTAGGCGTTGAGCATCGCCTCCGCCGCCGCGTCCCGCGCGGGGTCCAACGCGAAGCCCGCCTTGCACAGAAAGCCGGTGAGCAGCGGAAATTCGGCGTGGAAGAACTCGTCGAACCTTTCGTGGCCCATCACCCGCACTCACCGCTCTCCGCCGCCTGACGCGAATGCCCTCACAGGACAGGTGCGGTGAGCGGGCCGCTGAGTGTAACGATTCGGTCAAGGTGATGTTTGCGTGGTGCCCCCGGCCGGATACCCGGCGTCGAGGGAGAAGTCGTTTGACGAGGAAGGGAAAATCGGGAAAAAGGAGGTGATAGGAAAATGGAAATGAGGATGGCGGGTGACCTGAGTGAGGCCGCTTGCCGCGGTGAGGATCCCGAACTGTTCTTCCCGGTCACCGAAACCGGTCCCGGCGCACGGCAGGCGGCCAGGGCGAAGGCCGTCTGCGCGCGGTGCCCGGTCATTTCGGCCTGCCTGGCCTACGCCGTGGAAAACGGGCTGGCCCATGGAGTTTTCGGCGGGCTGACCGGCAGTGAGCGGCGCCAGGTGATTCGCGTCGGCTCTGCCGCCTGAAAGCGTTCGATCGCGTTATCGAATTTCCGTCGTGTTCTTCGTGCGCGCGAAAAAAGAGGGGCCCCCTGATCACGTCGGCGGGCGCGGTGTCCGCCTCCACCGGGNCTTCGCGCTCGGCGGCACCTGGATCGGGCTGAAGCTGCGACCGCTGTTCGGGCTCACGAGGTCGGCCTGGCGATCCTGGGCCCCTCTGTCAATGGTGGTCAGGCGGCAGCGGTCTCCTCGGCCAGCCGCTCGTTGCCCGACTGGGTCTTGAGCGGCTTGTGCTTGAGGAAGGCGACGGCGACGACGACCAGCAGCGCGATCGGCGCGCTGATCAGGAACAGTTCGCTGGTCGCCTCCCCGTAGGCCTCGCGGACGACGTTCGCGACCGGTTCGGGCAGCGTGGCGATGTTCGGTACCGCGCCGCCTTCGCCACCGCCGGGCAGCGGCCCGAGCTTCTCGCTCATCAGCGCGAGGACCCGGTTCGCGAGCACGGCGCCCAGCGCGCTCACCCCGATGGAGCCGCCGAGGCTGCGGAAGAACGACAGTGTGGAGGTCGCCGTGCCAAGGTCGTGCGCGTCGACGTCGTTCTGGGACACCAGGACCAGGTTCTGCATCAGCATGCCGACGCCCACGCCCAGCAGCACCATGTACGCGCCGAGGACGACGAGGTTCGTCTTCGCGTCGATGGTCCCCAGCAAGCCCAGGCCCGCGGTCATCAGCGCCGCGCCGAGCAGCAGGTGGCTCTTCCACTTGCCGGTCCGGCTGATCAGCTGGCCGGAGACCGTGGAGGACACGAGGATGCCGAAGATCATCGGCAGGCTCAGCAGTCCGGCCACCGTCGGCGACTTGCCGAGCGAGAGCTGGAAGTACTGCGACAGGAACACCGTGCCGCCGAACATCGCGACACCGACGAGGAAGCTCGCCAGGGTGGTCAGGGCCACCGTGTGGTTGCGGAAGAGGCCCAGCGGCAGGATCGGCTCCGTCACCTTCGACTCGACGTAGACGGCGAGGGCGAGGATGACCACGCCGGCGGTCACCAGGCCGACCGTCCACCAGGAGCCCCACGCGAACTGGTGCCCGGCCAGCGACGACCAGACCAGCAGCGTCGAGACACCGGCCATGATCAGGAACGCGCCGAAGTAGTCGACCTTCACGTCACGTTTGATCGTCGGCAGGTTCAGGGTGCGCTGCAGCAGCAGGATCGCCGCGATCGCGAACGGGACACCGAGGAAGAAGCACCAGCGCCAGCCCAGCCACGAGGTGTCCACCATGACGCCGCCGATCAGCGGGCCCGCGATGGTCCCGACGGCGAACACGGCGCCGAAGATGCCCGAGTACTTCCCGAGCTCCCGCGGGGAGACGATGGCGGCCATGATCACCTGCGCGAGCGCGGTGAGCCCGCCCGCGCCGATGCCCTGCGCGACCCGGCTGCCGATCAGGAGCTCGATGTTGCCCGCGAACCCGGCGACCAGCGAACCGATCACGAACAGGCCGAGTGAGAGCTGGATCAGCAGTTTCTTGTTGTACAGGTCGGAAAGCTTGCCCCAGAGCGGAACCGTCGCGGTCATCGCGAGCAGCTCGGTGGTGACCACCCAGGTGTAGGAGGCCTGCGAGCCGCCGAGTTCGGAGACGATCCGCGGCAACGCGTTCGCGACCACCGTCGAGGCGAGGATGGCGACGAACATGCCCATCATCAGCCCCGACATCGCTTCGAGGACCTGTTTGCGGTCCATCGAGCCCGCCAGGGCCTCCGGTTCTCGTGGTTCGGTCATGGATACGGACATGGTCGTCCCCCTTCGTGTTCTTTGGTGCCGTGCGCGTCAGCGCGCGTGGCCGCCGGGCTCCGGGAGCCCGGCGAGAAGCGTTTCGACAGCCTCGTCCAGCAGGTCGAGCGCGGACACCCGGCCGTCGTGCTGGTGCCAGAGCATGAGCACGGCGTTCACCGCGCCGCCGAGCGTGGACAGCAGCAGCGCCGGGTACAGATCGGCCTTGGGATCGGCGCCGGTACGGCGCGCGATCGCCTCGATCAGCGGCGCGATGGTGTCGTGGTTCATGGCCACCGCGCGCGAATGCAGGGTGGCGTTCTCCTGAATGGCCTTCATGCGGCCGAGCCACTCTTCGCGGTTCTCGTCGACCTGGGCGAAGTCTTCCTTCAACGCGTCGGCAAAGGCGCGTGGAGTGCTGACTTCCTTCGGTGTGGCAAGGAACTTGTCGATGGTGCGCTGGGTCCGCTCGGCGGTGTCGGCGTGCGCGATGACGACAGCGTCCTCTTTGGACGCGAAGTAGTTGAAGAAGGTGCGCGGTGAAACCCCCGCCGCCGCGCTGATGTCCTCGACCGTCACCTGGTCCAGGCCGCGTTCGGCGACGAGCCGGACGGCGGTGGTCGCCAGCGCGCGGTGGGTTTCCAGCCGTTTGCGCTCGCGGAGACCTTTGACGGGTTCGGGCATGAGCACCACGATACGCCCGAAGATGCAGATACTGCAAAATTGCAGTCTGTGAAACGTGCCACTGGCGGACGGCGCCGGGCCGCCTGGCAGACTGCGGCGGGTGAGCGGAACGGTGCTGGTACTGGGCGGACGCAGCGAGATCGGCCTCGCGGTCGCGGAACGGCTCGCCAAGGGCGGGGCGCGCCGGATCGTGCTGGCCGCGCGACGGAGCGCGGACCTCGGCGCGGAGTCCCGGCGACTGCTTGCCGCGGGGGCGGAAACCGTCGAAGCCGTCGAGTTCGACGCCGACGACCTCGCCGGGCACGGCCCGTTCCTCGAGAAGGTCGTCTCGGAACACGGGCCTCTCGACGTCGTCGTCACCGCTTTCGGGATCCTCGGCGACCAGGCGCGCGCCGAAGCGGACGCCGCTCACGCCGTCGCGATCGTGCACACGGACTATGTGGCTCATGTGAGTGTGCTGACGCATGTGGCCAATGTGCTTCGTGAGCAAGGAAACGGAAGCCTGGTGGTCTTCTCGTCGGTCGCCGGGGTGCGGGTCCGGCGGGCGAACTACGTCTACGGTTCGGCGAAAGCGGGTCTCGACGGTTTCGCGAGCGGCCTGGCCGACGCCCTGCACGGCACCGGCGTGCACCTCCTTCTCGTCCGGCCGGGGTTCGTGATCGGGCGGATGACCGAGGGAATGTCGCCCGCCCCGTTCTCCAGCACCCCGGACCAGGTCGCCGACGCGACGGTCGCCGCGCTCCGGAGGCGCCGGGGAACCGTGTGGGTGCCGGGACTTCTGAGGCTGGTGTTCTCGGTGATGCGCGTGGTGCCACGCGCGATCTGGCGCCGGATGCCCCGGTAGGGGAGCGCTGCGCGGTCGGTCCGGTACTCGGTGTCGCGGCCGGTTGTCTGCTTGATCACTCCGGCTGGTCCTGACGGGCTTTAAGACCCGGTTATGACACGTTTCTCAGGTAATTCCCAGCTAACGCGGTGATCCTCGATCACGGGGGATCATTCACGGAAGCGGGGAGAAGTCGTGCTGCTCACGTCGCGAGGACGGCGGATCGGCGGCCGCGTCGCACTGGGCCTGGTGTCGACGGCCGTACTGGGTGTCACGGGTTTCGCGTGGACCCAGTTGAGCCGTTTGGACCAAGCGATCGTCACGGCCGACGTCATCGCGCCCTCCGCCCAGGTGCCCGAAGGGCCGGCGGGTGAACCGCTGAAGGTGGCGCAGAACATCCTGCTCGTCGGAATCGACTCCCGCACCGACGCGAACGGGAACCCGTTGCCGCAGAACGTCCTCGACGCGCTGCATGCCGGGGACAGCGACGACGGCGGTGACACCACCGACACCATGATCGTGGTCCACATCCCGGCGGGCGGAGCGAACGCGACGGCCATCTCGATCCCGCGCGATTCCTATGTGGACATCGCGGGCGGGCTCGGCAAGCACAAGATCAATTCGGCGTACAGCCGCGGCAAGAACGCCGCGATGAACTCTCTGCGCGCGCAGGGGCTCTCCGGTGCGCAGCTCGAGGTCAAGGCCAACGAGGCGGGCGCCAAACTCACGATCCGGACGATCGAGCAGTTCACCGGGCTGTCGATCAACCACTACGCGGCGGTCAACCTCGCCGGGTTCTCCGCGCTGAGCGAAGCCGTCGGCGGGGTCGAGGTCTGCCTCAACGAAGCGGTTCAGGACAAGTTCTCCGGGGCGTCGTTCCCGGCGGGCGAACAGCTGCTTTCCGGGCCGCAGGCGCTCGCTTTCGTGCGGCAGCGGCACGGACTGCCCAGCGACCTCGACCGCATCGCGCGGCAGCAGGCGTTCCTATCGAGTATGGCCAAGACCGTCCTGGACGCCGGGACGTTCACCGATCCCACCAAGCTGAGCGATCTGGTCGGCGCGGTGCAGGGTTCGGTCGTGCTCGACCGCGGCTGGGACGTGCTCAGCTTCGCGCAGCAGTTGCGGGGGATGAGTTCCGGGGCGCTGAAGTTCCAGACGATCCCGGTCCAGAGTCTCTCCCTGCCGACGCCGTCGGACGGCGACGCGGTGAAGGTGGATCCGGCCGAGGTGCAGGCGTTCGTGAAGGCCGCGCTGAACTCGACGAGCGTCGCCGCGGTGGGGGAGCCGACCGGCGGGATCGGGATCAAGCCGGTCGCGGCGACTTCCTCGATCGCCGCGCCGCCTTCGTCTTCCGCTGCTTCCACGCCGCCCGCGATGGCCGGCTGCGTGAACTGAAGCGGTGTGGTCTGGCGGGCTCGGACTGGAAAAGGAGGAACTCCGGGCTTCGGCTGCAGGCGCGCGTGTATGGCCCGCTTCGGAGGGGCTACGCGGCACACCGCGGCCTCGGCGTCGTGGCGAGTAGCGAGGGACTCCTTCACTACCGTCATGGCAGGCAAGGAGTCCTTCGCGACCCGGCTGGCGGGCACGCCGAGGGGCCCGTTGCCGGGTGTGGCTGGCGGTTTCTCGGAGCGGATTCCTTTGGTGGGTGGGATGCGTTCCGGCGACAGCCGCTGGGACGAGACTCGTCTTGAGCCTGTGGCCTCTGCTGGTTGGAGTCTTCCGCTGTCGCAAGCTGTGTGGATTTCGGGACGTCAGATGTCCCGAAATCCACACAGTCGTGCGTGATCGGTCCGGTCAGGCAGGGTGGCAGCTGGGCATGCCGAAGGGCCCGTCGCCGGTGTGGCGGGCGGGCTCCTCGGGGTTCAGCGGTGGTGCAGGGTGTTACGCCGAGGTTGTCGGAGCGGATCCCGATACTGAGGCGGGATGAACTCCGGTAGCCCGTCGGCGGCCGTGCGGACCTCCCAGTCACCGTGGTGGATCAGGCGGTGGTGGAACCCGCACAGCAGCACCAGGTTCCGCAGATCCGTCGGCCCGCCATCTGCCCAGTGCTGAATGTGGTGGGCGTGGCAGTTCTTGGGTTTCCGGTGGCAGCCGGGGAACGCGCAACCCCCGTCGCGGATGTTCAACGCCCGTCGCTGCCCGGGTGTGACGAACCGCCTGAGCCGTCCCACATCCAGGGGCTCACCGGCCGCGCTCATCACAACCGGGAGCATCAGGCAGTCGCAGGCCGCCAGCCGCGCATCCCGCGCCGTCATCGTGCCGACGAAGTCGAGGCACGCGGTCCCGAGACCGGACTTCAGTTCATCGAGTCCGATGGTGACGTTCACCAGGGTGCGGTAGCCGCTGGTTCCGGGCTGGTCGGGGCAGGCGATCGCCAAGTCGAGGAGTTCGGCCCAGGCGTCGCCCAGGCGTTCGCATTTCATCCGCAGATCGGCTTGCCCGAACTCGTCCACCGGCCGCGGCTGGGCATACGCTTCAAGGGCGGCGGCGGTGCGGGCCCCGGTCTCGTCATCCAGCAGACCGGTCAGTTTCCAGAACCCGTCCCTGCGCCGTTCCAGGGTGATCTCCCGGCGCGGTTCCTTCGGCTCGGGCTCCTTGGGTTCGTTGCCGTCCGGGTCGAGCCAGCCCAGCAGTTTCGCCTCAGCCTCGACAAGCTGGCGGGGACCCGCGTTCGGGGCAAGCTCACCAAGAATCTTCTCCGCCTCCGCCCGATCCTCAACAGAGGTATCGGCCGGGAGTCTTTTCAAGATCTCCAGGATCTGATCGATCCGCTCATCCCCGACCAGGCCTTCGGCTGCGACCGCGGCGGTCGCCGGAGCAACAGCGGGAACCTCGGTGCCGTCCAAAGCCCGGGTGGGGTTCAATGCGATCGCGCGTTTCACCACCGCACCTGCTTCACCGCGCGAGAGCCCGGCCATTTCCGCGTACCAGCTGGCTGTGCTGCCATGCCCGTACAGGTCTTTGACGCCCCGATTCTCGATCTCCGCCAAGAACCGCCCCAAACCGGCGGTGGCCATCCGGATCACCCGCAAGGACTGCTGCACGCCATGGGCAAGCTCCAGCCTGCCGGCACGCCACAACTCCTGCGGCAACTCGGGGAGAAAGGTCTCGGACACAACTCCATAATACCGCAACAATGTCGAACACGTGTTCGTAATTTTAAGCGACCAGCGAAACGCGCGAACAACACTGAAGAGTGAAACAGCCGGGAAGCGTCGACTACCGTAATGCAATTAGCCGGCTAATTGCGGAAACCCGCAGCGTCGGGTGCCTCGGCCGCCAGGGAAGCGCCCAAGATTCTTCTGAACCGCCTCGTGCCGCCGTCCGTGTCCCTGGAGTCAGAGGTGGCCACGGCGACGGGGATGGTGTGATGAAGCGCTGGACGATTCTGGTGTGTCTCTCCCTCTGCCTCGCCGGTTGTGCCGCGACCGTGGGCGGGGTGGCGCAACCGGTGGATCCCACCCGGGTCGCCGGGCTCGAGATCACCGACGGCCCCAGTGGTCTCAAACCCGGCGTGCTCGACGCCGGTCTCCCGGTCGACGGTGGTGACGGCGGGGAGATCGACAGGCTCGCGGCCAACGCCGTCGCCGACGTCCAGCGGTATTGGCGCGAGTATCTGCCCGCGACCTTCGATCGCGAGTTCCGGCCGCTGGCCACTCTCGTCTCCTATGATTCGGCGGGTCGCGGGCGTGAGATCTGCGGGGCCTCGACGGCCGGGCTGGTGAACGCCTTCTACTGCCCGGGTCAAGACGTCGTCGCGTGGGATCGCGGGGAGTTGCTGCCGACACTCAACGACTCCAGCGGCCCGGCGGCGGTCATGGCCGTACTCGCCCACGAGATCGGCCACGCCGTCCAGTTCCGGCTGGGTCTGCCCGCCGCGAGCCCGTCGATCGTCAAGGAGCAGCAGGCCGACTGCTACACCGGGGCGTACTTTCGCTGGGTCGCCGAGGGCAGGTCGCCGATGTTCCAGGTTTCCACCGGCCGCGGGCTCAATGAGGTGCTCACAGCACTGTTCCAGATCCGTGATTCCGCCGGGGTGGCTTTCGACGACGACGGCGCGCACGGCAACGCGTTCGATCGGGTTTCCGCGTTCCAGTTCGGCTTCACCGACGGGCCCGCCCGGTGCGCCAAGATCGACGAGCGGGAAATCGAAGGCCGGAGCACACAAGGCGGATTCGGTTCGGCCGGGGAGAACGTCCGCCTCGACGATCGTCAGGCACTCGCCGACCTCACCACCAGTCTGCGGCGGGCTTTCCGGCTCGCGGCCACCCCGCCGACGCTTACCACCGGAGCGGCCTGCGGTGTGACGGCGGAGGGCGCGCTCGCGTCGTACTGCTCGGAGTCCAACCAGATCAACCTCGACCTCGACGGCCTCGTCCGCATCGGCACCCCGCCGCGCCGGGGGCGGCAGGGCGGCATCGGTGACTTCGCCGCGTTCGCGGAGGTCGCGTCGCGCTACACGCTTGCGGTCCAGCAGGAGGGCGGGTTCCGGCTCGACGGTCCGGTGGCCGCGCAACGTACGGCCTGCCTCACCGGCTTCTGGGCGTCGACCATCGTGGACGGCGGGGCGCTCACGTTGTCGCCGGGCGACCTCGACGAGGCCATCGCCGAGATGCTGACGCGGAACAGCTTGATCGCCGCGGACGTCCGGGGCCGGACACTCCCGGCAGGCTTCGCCAGGGTCGCCGCCTTCCGTGACGGCTTCTCCTCCGGCAGCCAAAGGACTTGCGGCGACAAATACCGCTAGACGCAAGTCCGTGAAGGCCTCCTTGCCTACCCTCAAGGTAGGGAAGGAGGC
>NZ_CP150484.1:7858029-7896441 GCF_037997115.1 Amycolatopsis coloradensis | reverse complement strand
CTCCTTGCCTACCCTCAAGGTAGGGAAGGAGGCCTTCACGGACTTGGCCCTCAGGTCATACGAAGGCGCTCTGGCCGGTGATCGCCTTTCCGACGATCAGTGTGTTCATCTCCCGCGTGCCTTCGAACGAGTAGATCGCCTCGGCGTCGGTGAAGAACCGCATGATGTCGTTGTCCAGCACGATCCCGTTGCCGCCGAAGATCTCGCGGCCCCAGGCGACGACCTCCCGCATCCGCGAGGTCACAAAGGCCTTCGCGAGTGACGAGTGTTCGTCCTTGAAGATCCCGGCGTCCTGCAGCCTCGCCAGTTGCACCAGCATGCCCCACGACGCGGTGATGTTGCCGAGGCTCTTCACCAGCAGGTCCTGCACCAGCTGGAACCGCGCGATCGGACGGCCGAACTGCTGGCGTTCCCTGGCGTAGTCCAGCGCCAGTTCGTAGGCGCCGATCATCACGCCCAGCGCCTGCCAGGCCACGCCGCCGCGGGTCGCGCGCAGGATCTCGGCGACGTCGCGGAACGAGTCGATGCCCTGCAGCCGGTTGGCCTCCGGCACCCGGACGTCGGTCAGCGTGATCTCGGCGTTTTCGACGATCCGGAACGCGAACTTGTTCTCGATCTTGACCGGCACGAACCCGGGCGAGTCCTTCTCGACCACGAAACCCTTGACGTGGTTGTCCTCCTCGTCGCGGGCCCACACGATGACGAGGTCCGCGAAGGTCGCGTTGCCGATCCACTTCTTGGCGCCGTTGAGGATCCAGGTGTCGCCCTCGCGGCGCGCCGTCGTCCGCATGCCGCCCGCGACGTCGGAACCGCCGAGCGGCTCGGTCATCGCGAAGGCGCCGATCTTGTCCATCGCGGCCATCGACGGGAGCCAGCGGTCGCGCTGTTCCTGGTCGCCGCCCGAATAGATGCTGTACATCGCCAGTCCGTTGTGGACACCGAAGAAGGTGGCCACCGACGGGTCCGTGCGGGTCATCTCCATCGCCATCATGCCGCTGAGCAGGTGGCTGGTGGCCGGAAGGTGCTCGCCATAGCCCTCATAGGGCAGCCCGGCGACGCCGAGTTCGCGGAACTTGCCGACGAGTTCGTGCGGGAACTCACCCTTTGCCCAGTACTCGTTCACGAGTGGTTCGACCTCGGCGCGCATGAAGTCACGCGTCTTGAGCAGCAGCTTGCGCTCCTCCTCGGGCAGCAGGTCCTCGTAGGCGTAGAAGTCGGCGGTCATGTCAGTTCTCCTCCCTGGCACTGTCCAAAGCGGACAGCACCGCGAGCTGCTTGCGGTCGCGCGCCTCGGCGAGTTCCGAGTACGTGGAGGAGCCGTAAGCGGATTCCACGGCTTCGATGAGCCGTTCCTGTTCTTCGGGGGTCTGCGAGGGCGTGCCGAGGCCCGCCCACATCTTCTTCATCGACTTGCCGATGTGCTCGGCCATGTGCCGGTACCCGCCGGGGCCGCCGCCCAGATGCGAGCCGAGGAACGGCCCGACGGTCGACCAGCGGATGCCGAGCGAATTCGTCATCACCGCGTCCAGTTCGGACGGTGACACGACACCTTGTTCCACCAGGTAGATCGCCTCGCGGCTCAGCGCGTTCTGCAGCCGGTTGCCGACGAAGCCGGGGATCTCCTTGCGTTCCACCACCGGCGTACGGCCGACGAACCGGTAGAACCCCACGGCCCGCTCGACCGACTCCGCGCTCGTGCGCTCGCCGGGGACGACCTCGACCAGCGGGATCAGGTGCGGCGGATTGAACGGGTGCCCGATCAGCACCCGTGACGCGTCGTCCAGTGCCGAGGCGAACGCCGTCGAGGGGATCGCCGAAGACGAGCTGAGCAGCAGCGCGTGCGGCGGCGCTTCGCGAACCAGGGTCGCGAACAGCTCCTTCTTGAACTCGACGTCCTCGGGTCCGTTCTCCTGCACGACATCCGCGTTCCGGACCGCTTCGCGGACGTCCGCTGCGAGGTGGACGCGAGAGGTGAGGTCCTCGGCGGTCCGGCCGAGATGCGGGGCGAACGTCTCCAGCGCGACGGCGACGGCGTCGGCGAGATCCGGTCGCGGGTCCGAGACCCGGACCTCCATGCCGTGCGCGGCGAACAACGCCGTCCACGAAAGGCCGATGGTGCCCGCGCCGATCACCGCGGCGTTCCGAAAAGTCATGACCGTGCTCCCTTCAAGTAGTCGAAGACCGGCTTGACCGGGGCGAGTGTCAGGTCGGTGAGGATGTGGCTCGCCGAAACGACCTCCAGCACCGGGAGATCGGCGAGCGGGGCCAGCACGTGCTGGAACAGCTGCAGCCGCGCCGGCCCGGTCCACGCTTCCTTGATCACCACGTCGGTGATCTCGGTGCGGACCAGCTCGAAGACCCGGGGCGATCCGTCGTAGTCCGGGATGGTCTTGAGCATGAAGGTCGGCACGGTGATCTGCGTTTCGGCCTCGCGGACGTCCAGCCGATGGTGCTTGTAACCCATGGTCGCGGTCGCGACGCGCTGGCTGCCGTAGTCGAGCGTCCCGACGAGCGCGCCGTTCTCGGCGAACAGCCTCGGCGAGCCGATGGTCTTCGGGTAGGCGCTGATCTCGCGGCCGGACGCGGTGGCCGGGAAGTTGTCGAGGTACATCGCGTGCAGGTACTCGCCACGCTCGCCCTCGAAGCTCACCGGGATCGCCTGCCCGGACTCGGTGTAGGGCCCGTAACCGCTGACGTCGCCCATCTTCATCACCTCGAACCGCACCAGCGGCTCGTCGATCTCCAGTGGCTCCGGCACGACGGCGCGCAGGGCGTCGGCGTCGGTGCGGTAGACGATGTTCAGGTACTCGCGGTTCGTGAACCGGGGTACCACCGGCGCGTACGCCGGGTTCGTGAGCGGCGTGGTCACGTGCCGGAGGACTTCTTGCTGCTTCATCTCACTCACCTGTCCACTGTGGAGCGCGGCGTTCGGCGAAGGCCTGCATGCCCTCGCGGACGTCGGCCGACTTCATCAGCGCCGGGAGGTCCGCACGCTGGGTGGCAAACGCTTGCGCGTCGGGAACTCCGTCGGCGGCGCGGGCGATCTTCTTGACCAGGGCCAGCGCCAGGGGAGTGTTGGCGGCGATCTGCTCGGCGAGTTGCAGAGCGACGGCGGCGGCCTCGCCGCTCGGGACGACCCGGTTCACCAGACCGAGGCTTCCGGCGCGTTCGGCGCCGATCGGCTCGCCGGTGAGCAGGAACTCCATCGCCAGGTGGTGCGGGATCCGCTTCGGCAGCCGGATCACGCCGCCACCGGCGGCGATCAGTCCGCGCTTCACCTCGGGCAGCCCGAACTCGGCGTCTTCGGCGGCGACGATCAGGTCGCAGCCCAGCGCCAGTTCGAAGCCGCCGCCCATGGCCCACCCTTCGACGGCCGCGATCAGGGGCTTCGACAGTTCGGCCTCGGTCAGCCCGCCGAACCCGCGGCCGGGGATCTCGGGCGATTCACCTTTCAGCGCCGCCTTGAGGTCCATCCCGGCGCTGAACGAACCGTCCGCGCCGGTCAGGACTCCGGCCCGCAGCGCGGGATCGGTCTCCAGCAGGTCGAGTGCTTCGGCCAGACCGGCGGCGACGGCGGCGTTCACGGCGTTGCGGACCGAAGGCCGGTCGATCGTGATCAGCAGCGTGCCGCCGATCCGTTCGGTGCGTACTTCGTCGGTGCTCATGGTTTCTTCCTCAGCGAGTGGTGGCGAGTTCGCGCAGGACTTCTTCGGTGTCCTGTCCCGGCAGGGGAGCCAGCCGCCGGACGGAGCCGGGGGTCGCGGAGAACTTCACCGGGATGCCGATGGTGCGGATCGAGCCCTCGCTCGGGTGCTCGACGACGTCGAGCAGGTGGCCGTCGCGGACGTATTCGTCGTCCTGCGCCTTGTCGAGTTCGAGGACGGGGGCCATCGGGATGCTGTGCTTCGCGCAGACCTCGGTCCACTCCTCGGTGGTCAGCGCCGGGGCGCATTCGGCGATCATCGCGGCCAGCGCCTCGTGGTCGGCGCCGTCGATCGCGTCGCCGTTGACCCGTGGGTCCTCGGCCAGTTCCGGCCGTCCGGCGGCGTGGAAGAAGTCACGGAAGTTCCGCGGGTTGTACGGGATCACGCAGGCCATGCCGTCCTTGGTGTGCACCGCCTGGTGGCCCGGATTCAGCGACGGGCCGAAGCCGGTCGGGCCCTCCGCGGGCTCGAAGACGTGCCCGGCGAGGTGTTCGACGAGGTTGAACGCGATCAGCGTGTCGGTCATGGGGATCTCGACCCGCTGGCCCTCGCCGGTCCGGTCACGGTGCACCAGCGCGGCGAGCACGGTGTAGGCGATGGTCAGGGAGGAGACCTTGTCTCCGATGATCGTCGGCAGGTAGACCGGCTTGCCCAGTGCGCGGTTCGCGACGTCGACCAGCCCGGACGACGCCTGCACGGTCTCGTCGTAGGCGGCGTTCCCCGCGCGGTCGGAGTCACCGCGGAACCCTTGCGCGTGGGCGTAGATCAGGCCGGGATTGCGCGCGGCGAGGTCTGCGTGGTTCAGGCCGAGCCTGCTCAGCGCGCCGGGGCGCATGTTGGTGATCAGCACGTCGGCGGTGTCGATCAGCTTGAGTGCCTGCTCGCGCTCCTCTTCGTCCTTGAGGTTGAGGGCGACGCTGCGCTTGTTGCGGTTCACGTTCAGGTTGAGCGGCGTCATCCCCGGTGTCGTGCGGAACCTGCCCACCCGCACGGTGTCGGCGGGGGACTCGATCTTGATCACGTCGGCGCCGAGGTCGCCGAGGATCTGCGCGGCGTACGGCCCCATGACCACGGTCGAGAGGTCGATCACGCGAACGCCGTCCAGTGGGCCGGTGGCGGTCTGAGTCATTTCGCTTCCCTTCGCCGTTGTTCGCTCTACAACCGAAGTTAGGCGCGAATTGCGGGAAAGGGAATGATCAAGAAACGAAGAATGGTATGACCGCGGTGGTCATACCACTCACGAGCCCCAAGCCGGACCTGGACCTTTGCCGCCTCAGGTCGAAAGTGGTTCGGCGAAGATCTCGCGGACCGCTTCGACCAGTCCGGCGAGGTCGCCCTCCTCGGCGCGGTCGCGCCGCCAGACCAGTGCGGTCTCCAGCTGAGGCCGGAAATCCGAGAAGGGGAGGATGGTGGCGCCGTCGACAAGGAACAGATGCATCGGGCTGGCCGGATCCAGCATCGTGATCGAGAACGACGAACCGTTCGCGACCAGCTCGGAAATGCCCGAATATTCGGTTCCGCCGACTTTGAGCCTTTTCCTGATGCCCGCCTTCGACAGGGTGTGGTCCATATCGTCCGAATAGGCAGGAATGCTTTCCGATGCGGACGGGATATAGGACAGATCGCTCAATTCGGCGATGGTGACGGTCCCCCGTCCGGCGAACCGGTCCGCCGGGACGACGGCGCCGAGCCGCTCCACCTGCACCGGGACGATCTCCAGCGCGGGATCGGTGACCGGCATCCGGACCAGCGACAACGCCAGTTTGCCCTCGTGCACCGCGGCGACCAGATCGGGTGTCGTGCCCGGCCAGCGCTTGAGTTCGAAGCGGTCGCGGCAGCGTTCTTCGAGGCGTTTGACCCGTTCCCGCAGAGCCGGGTGCACGCCGGCGGGGATGCCGATGAACACGGTGCTGCGCTGGGGTTTCACCGCTTCCTTCAACCGCCAAGGGATCGCGTTGATCTGTTCGAGGACGTCCCGCGCGATCGGCAGCAGCGCGGAGCCCGCCGCGGTGAGCGTGACGTGATGCGTGCTGCGGTCGAACAGCTGGTGACCCAGTTCGTGTTCGAGATCCTTGATGCGCTGGCTCAGCGGGGAGGCGGCCATATGCAGTCTTCGGGCCGCCTGGGAGAAGTTCAGTTCCTCGGCGACGGCCACGAAATACCGCAGGTGCAACATCTCCACGTGCTCACCCTAACCGCAGAGCCACGGTGAACGCGGCGCCGCCTTCGGGCGCCGGGCCCGCCGTCAGCGTCCCGCCCATGCGGGTGACCAGCCCGTGCGCCAGCGCGAGCCCGATANCCGGGCCCGCCGTCAGCGTCCCGCCCATGCGGGTGACCAGCCCGTGCGCCAGCGCGAGCCCGATACCCGAACCGACCGGGCGGCGGTCGCGGTAGCGCTGGTTCAGCACTCCGCGCTCGAACGCGACCGGGTAGTCCTCCGGCGCCAGACCGGGCCCGCCGTCCCGCACCGCCAGCCGGGCCTGCCCGTCGGCCGCCACCAGGGAGAACATGATCGGCGCGCCCGCCGGGGTCACGCGCAGGGCGTTCTCGGCCAGCCCGTCGACGACCTGGCGGAGCCGCCGCGGATCGGCGACGACCGGGACCTCGCCGGGCGGCCGCTCGACCAGCAGCGTGACGTCCTGCCGCGCGCACCGCAGCCGCCAGACGTCCGCGCATTCGTCGAGCAGCGCCGCGAGATCGAGGCGCGCCGGGTCGAGGCGGAACTCGTCCGCGCCGAGCCGTGCCAGTTCCAGCAGGTCGCTGACCAGTCGTTCCAGCCGTTCCGCCTCGCGATGGATGGTCCTGCCGGCGCGCCGCGCGTCCTCGCCTTCGGCCACGCCGTCACCGATCGCCTCCGCGAACCCGGTGACGGCGGTCAGCGGTGTCCGCAGTTCGTGCGACACCGAAAGCAGGAACTCGCGCTGCCGAGCCTCGCTGTACTGCAGGGCGTCGGCCAGTTCGTTGACCGATTTCGCCACGTCCGCGACCTCGGACGGCCCTTCCACCGGAACACGCAGGTCACGGCGCCCGGCCCGCATCCCGTTCGCCACCGACGCGGCCCGGCGCAGCGGCCGCGACAGCATCCGGCTCAGCAGCAGCCCGGCGATCGCGGCGACCGCCAGCCCGGCGCCGAGTGCGAGCACGGTGTTGCGCACCAACGTCCTGCCGCGCGCTTCGCCGATCTCCGTCGACTGGACCAGGGCGAACGCGGCACCTCTCGCGCCGACCGTGCGGACTTCGACGAGGTACTGCCTGCCTTCGACGACCACTGTGCCCGAGCGGGTGAACCCCGTTTTGGTGGCGGCGATGGCCGCGACCGTCCCGTCGCCGTCGATCGTCCCGTTCGGACGGCGGACGACGACTTCGATCCCTTGTCCCCGAACGACTTCCGCGGCCTTCCCGACGCGGAGCCGGTTGCCGATCCCGGTCTCGTCGAGCTGGCTCGCGACCACGTCGGCCTGTGCCGAAAGCGACTGCCGGAGCACGTCGCTGCCCGTGGTGCGGATGAGCCGGGCCGCGACCAGTCCGGCGACCACCACCGCGACCGCGGCGACCGCGAGGCACACGACGGTGATCCGCAGCGCGAGCGAAGTCCGGTTCATCCGGTGTCCGCCGCGTAACCGATCCCGCGGACCGTCCTGATCGGACTGTGCTCGCCCAGTTTCCCGCGCAGCTGGGCGATGTGGACGTCGACGGTCCGCGTGCCCGCCGACGCCGCGTAGCCCCAGACCGAACTGAGCAACTGCTCGCGGCTGAACACCTGACCGGGCCGTCGCACCAGATGGGTGAGCAGATCGAACTCGGTCGACGTCAGCGTGATCTCGGTATCGGCGGCCCAGGCACGACGCTGGGTGACGTCGACGCGCACGCCGCCCGCCGTGTAGGTCTCGGCGGGCGAAGGCGCTCCGGCGGCGCGGCGCAGGACGGTCCGGACCCTTGCCGAGAGCTCACGCGGGCTGAACGGTTTCGTCAGGTAGTCGTCGGCGCCGATCTCCAGGCCCAGCAAGCGGTCCAGCTCGTCGTCGCGCGCGGTCACGAACAGCACCGGCGTCCAGTCGCCGTCCGCGCGCAGCGTCCGGCAGATCTCGATACCGTCCATTCCGGACAGTCCGATGTCGAGCACGATCGCGACCGGGCGCAGCCGCCGGATCGTGGCCAGTGCCGCGCCGCCGTCCGCCTCCACGTGCACGCCGAACCCGTCCCGCCGCAGGTACAGCGAAGCGAGTTCGGCGATCGCGGGGTCGTCCTCGACGACCAGTACCAGCCCGCGTCCCGGTTGTGTCGTCACCGGCCGATCCTGTCATGGGGCGGGGTCGCCTGCCATGTCCTGCTCGATCGAGTCGAGCGTGTGCTGGACGTCGCTCAGCTCACCCGGCGCCGGGCTCGAAGCGGGTTCGTCGTCGGTGCACGCGACCGCGCCGAAGAGCGCGAGCGCGGTCAACCCGGCGGCCAGGAGACGTTTCACTTGCCCGCCTTGCAGTGCGCGCCCGCGAACGCGTCGAGCTTCTGCTTCGCCGCGGTGAGCTCCGGCAGCCTGCCGTTGCGCTTGTCGGCGCGCTTTTGCAGCCTGTCGGCGGTGTCGTTGTGGCCCTTTTTGCGCTGGCCCTCGGCCCTGGCCTTGAGGTTCGCCACCGAACCGCGGATCTCGGGGCCTCCGTTGATGCGTTCGGTGAGTTTGGTGGTGCGCTGGGTGAGCTTCGGCAGCCATTCGGCGCACAACTGCTGGGACTCTTCGGGGCTCAGGGTGATCGGTGCCTGGGCCGAGGCCGCGGGAGCGAGCGCGACGAGGCCGGCCGCGGTCAGGCAGAGGGCGATGGTGTGTTTCAGCATGCGAAGAGCGTCGCGCGGCCGGATACGAGGAATGTGGGGGAAATGTTCGGGTTTCGTAAGCGATACTCGGACGATGGGGCTCAAGACCTTGACCGCCACCGTCGTGGCGACACTGCTGCTCACCGCCGCGCCCGCCGTCGCGTCACCCGCGTTCGTCCTGCGTGACGGCGTCAGCGAGCCGGTGTTCTCCTACGAGAAGGCCATCCGGGAGACCGCCTGGGTCGAGACCGGCCAGGACCTCGACCGCGACGGGCGGACCGACCGGGTCGCCGCCGACATCATCCGCCCGGCGGAACCGGCCGCGCGCGGTCAGCGCGTTCCGGTGATCATGGACGTGAGCCCGTACTACGAGAAGGTCGGGCGCGGCAACGAGCGTCAGCCGAAGACGTACCTCCCCGACGGCACGCCGTCGCAGTTCCCGCTCTTCTACGACAACTACTTCGTCCCGCGCGGATACGCGGTCGTGCTGGTCGACGTCGGGGGCACCAATCGCTCGTCCGGGTGCTTCGACGACGTCGCGTCCGGCAACGGCGTCGTGAACTGGCTCAGCGGGCGCGTTCAGGCTTTCCGCACGCCGTTCGGCCCCGAGCGCGTGCGGGCGGAGTGGGCGAACGGGTCGGTCGGCGCGATCGGGAAGTCGCAGGACGGGGCGACCGCGATCGGGATGGCCGCGTCCGGGATCGAAGGCCTGAAGACCATCGTGCCGATCGCCGGGGTCAGCTCGTACTACGAGGTCCACAACTCGCACGGCGCCTATTTCGGCTGGGCGGGCGGCCCCGGTTTCTACAACGAGCGTGCCGGGAAGCTGTGCCGTCCGTTCGAAGAGGACAACGCGCGCCGCGCGGGGACGGACGGGAACTTCAACGACTACTGGCGCGAGCTCGACTACGTGGCGAAGACCGGCAAGGTGCGTGCGAGCGTTTTCGCGTCGATGGGCTTCCACGACCTCAACGTGAACCCCATCCAGTTCGGACCGTGGTGGGAGGCGCTGAACGCGCACGGCGTGCCGCGCAAGGCGTGGCTGCACCAGGCGGCGCACGTCGACCCGTTCGACCTCGACCGGTCGCGGTTCGTGCGGACGCTGCACCGCTGGTTCGACCGCTGGCTGCTCGGCGTCCGCAACGGTGTCGAGACCGAGCCCGCGATCCGGATCGAGCACACCCCGGACCGCTGGACCGACGAACGCCGCTGGCCCCCGGTCTCGCGGTCACGCACCCTGTGGCCCACGGTGTCGGGTGGGCTGGGGAACCGGCCTTCGTCAGGTTCCGCCGCGGTGACCGACGATCCGGCGCGCGGGGCGTCGCAGTGGGTGGAGAACCCGTCGGAGCCGAGTCCGGATCGGGTCGTTTTCGCAGGTGAGCCAGTGCGGGCGGATACCCGCGTCGCCGGGACGGCCACCGTCACGGTGACCGCCCGCTCGGACAAACCCGCCGCACGGATCGGCGCGGTGCTGGTGGACTACGGCCCCGCGACCGCGCGGAACACGAAATTCCCCGCGCTCGGTACGAAGAACCTGACCACCCGCTCCTGCTGGGGCGCGGGCACCGCCGCGGACTCCGGCTGCTTCCTCGACACCGTCGCCGATCTGACCACTGTGGACGAACGGATCGTGGCGACCGGCTGGGCGGACCTCGGCCACCACCGGTCACTGTGGCGGGGCGAACCGCTCGTGCCCGGCAAGGCGTACACGATGACCTTCCGGCTGAGCAGCCTCGACCACGTCGTCCCGGCGGGGCACCGGCTGGCCCTCGTCCTGGGCGGGACCGACGGGGACATGTTCGACCCGGCGCTGCCCGCGCTCGGTGCCCGGGTGACCTTCGAGCTGGGCGGGACTTCGCTCTCGGTGCCGGTCGCCGGGCGCATTTAGTCCTCTGAATGCGAGAGAGAAGGAGCACGGATGGCGAAGATCCAGCGCATTTCCGTCCACGGTCACACGAGCGCGAGCCCCGAAACCGTCTACGACCTCCTCGTGGACCGCGAGCGCTGGCCCGACTGGTCACCCATGGGCGCGTTCCGCCTGCTCGAGAAGGGGGACGAGAACGGCCTCGGTGCCGTCGGCGTCTTCAGCACCAACGGCGTCCACAGCTGCGAAGAGGTCATCGCGCTCGAACCCGGCAAGCGCTTCGGCTACGCCCTGAAGAAGGGGCTCCCGCTTCGCGACTACCGCGCCTACGTCGACCTCACTCCCGAGCGGAACGGCACCGCGATCCACTGGCATTCCACGTTCACCGCCTCGTGGCGCGCGCCTCGCGTGGCGCACCATAAAGTAGGCGCATGGCAGCCCCACGACGCACCCAGGAGGAACGCAGCGCCGCGATGCGCGTCAGGCTGCTCGACGCCACGATCGACTGTCTCGTCGAATACGGCTACGCGGGTACCACGACCACCCGCGTCGCGGATCGCGCCGGGGTGACCCGCGGCGCGCAGGTGCACCATTTCCCGACGAAGACCGACCTCGTCACCTCCGCGATCCGGCATCTCGCGGCCAAGCGCACCGAGGTCGCGATGGCGGAGATCGACCGGCTCAAGGCCTCGGCGGATCCGGTCGGGGACGCGTTGCAGCTGCTGTGGGAGATGCACCAGGGGCCGGTCTTCTCGGCGACGGTGGAGCTGTGGGTGGCGTCGCGGACCGACGCGGAACTGCGCGCCCAGATGGCGGTGGTCGAGCCGATCGCGACGAGCAGCCTGGTCGAGTTCGGCAAGGCGCTGCTGCCGGACCACTCGGCGCATCCGGAGTTCCTGCACGCGGTGTACACGGCGATGGACGTCGTCCGCGGCATCCTCATCGCCAGCTGGGCGACTCGCGACCAGACCGAGCTGGAGGCGCGGTGGGAGCGTGGCCGCCGTCATCTGATCCTGCTGTTCGAGGCGCTGATGCGGCCCACTCCCTCTCACTAGGCGTGTTACTCTCCCAGGGAGAGTGAGGAGGTCACGTGCTCGGAAACCCGTACGACCCCGACTGCCCCACCCGTGCGCTGCTCGACCGTATCGGCGATCAGTGGACCGTGCTGATCGTCGGCGTGCTCGGCGACGGCCCGCTCCGGTTCACCGAGATCGGCAAACGCGTGCGCGGCATCTCGCAGAAGGTCCTCACCCAGACGCTGCGCAGCCTCGTCCGCGACGGCATCCTGACGCGCACCGCGTACCCGGAGATCCCTCCGCACGTCGAGTACGAGCTGACCGCGCTCGGCCGCAACCTCGCCGAACCGCTCGAGATGCTCGACCAGTGGGCTCGTGTCCACATGGGCGAAGTGCTCGACGCGCGCAAGAACCACGACGGTCAGCTCTCGGCCTGACCGAACAGCCGGTCGAGGTAGTAGTCCACAGTGGACAGTGCCTCCTCGGGCGTGCGGTGGTTCATCACGATGTTGGTGCCCTGCGAATCGGCGAGTGCCCAGAGGATCGCGGATTCGTGCATCGGGTCGGCCGACTTGTCGACATCGCCCGCCTCCTGGCCCTGGCGGATCAGGACGGCGAACAGTTCGAACAGCTGCGGGACGCCGTCGGTGAACGCGGCCGCGAACGACGGATCGGAGATCGCGCGGATGAAGAACGCGACGCCCATCAGCCAGTCGCCGCGCCCGCGCTCGTCGAGCGGCAGAATCTCGGTCATGATCGCGCGGATGATGGCCTTCGGTGTCGACGGCAGTTCGCCGGCTTTCAGCTGGGCCTTGATGCGCTCTTCGTAGACCTGCGAGCGGCGTTCGACGGCGAACAGCAGCATCTCGTCCTTGGTCTTGAAGTAATGCTGTACCAAACCCATCGACATGCCCGCTTCGGCGGCGACGTGCCGGAGGCTGACTCCTTCGAGGCCTCGCGTGGCCGTCAGCCTCGTCAGCGCCTCGGCGATCTCCGCTCGTCGCGTGGCGTGATCCACCTGCTTCGGCACCTTCACCGCCCGTTCCGCTGTTTGCCATGCGATCGCATTGCCACTACTGTCCGACGCTATTACGATGCGATCGCATTGTAAACGCTCGTCGGGGGTGATTTCGGTGGAAGCCGAACGGGGGAAGGTGCGGTTGAGGCCGCCGCGGAACGCGCTGGATCAGCGGGTCGTGGGCTGGTGGAGGCTGCAGGGAACGCTCTTCTGGGGCGCGCCGGTGCTGGTACTGGTGGTGCTCGGGCTGCTCATCACGCCCGCGCGCTTCTGGCTGCTGACACCGGCGGCGGTATTCGCGGTGCTGGGCCTGGTCTGGGTGATCGCGATGCCGCTGTGGTGGTTCCAGGTGCATCGCTGGGAGGTCACGGAGACGGCGGTGTACGCCCGCTCCGGGTTCTTCTGGCAGGAGTGGCGCGTCGCGCCGATGTCGCGGATCCAGACCGTGGACACCCTGCGCGGTCCGCTGCAGCAGCTGTTCAAGCTCGCGACCGTCACGGTCACCACGGCGTCGGCGCGGGGCGCGGTCAAGATCCGCGGACTCGACCACGAATTGGCCGCGAGCCTGGCGGAGCAGCTCACCGAAACGACGCAGGCGACGCCGGGGGACGCGACATGACCTCAGGCGAGTTCGAGGGCTGGAGCACACTCGACAAACGGACGCTCGCCGTCACCGCGCTGATGATGACCGGCGCGGCCGTCGGCGCCGCGATCCCGACCACGGCCGCGATCGTGAGCGGCGGGGGAAGGTTCTGGGTCGCGCTCGTCTGGGTCGTCGCCGGCGGGGTGGTCCTCATCGGCGGCGGCGTACTGGTGGAGCTCTTCTACTGGAAGGGCGTGCGCTACCGGGTCACGCCGGACCGGCTGGAGACGGCGTTCACCCTGGTCTTCAGGTCGCGGAAATCCCTGCAGCGGGAACGGATCCGCAACGTCGACCTGACGGCGAACCCGCTGCACCGGCTGTTCGGCGTCGCGGTGGTGACCATCGGCACCGGGTCGCACGAGTCGGGCGGGCAGGGCCGGATCAAGCTCAACCCCGTCTCACGCGCCGAGGCCGAACGGCTGCGCGCCGACCTGCTGCGCCGCGCGGAAATCGCGGAGGCCGACGAGAACGCGCCGCTCGCCGAGCTGGACCGCAGCTGGATCCGCTACGCACCGATGTCGTTCCTGACCCCGACCCTGGGGCTGGCGGCGGGCGGCGGCCTGATGCAGGTCTCCGAATGGGCGGGACTGCAGAAAGGCCTGATCGACTGGGTGATCGGCCTGTTCCGCGGTATCCCGCTGGTGGTGGCGATCCTGATCCTGCTGGCGATCGCGATGGTCGTCGGCCTGATCGGCGCGCTGGGCCTGTGGATCGAGATGTGGTGGAACTTCCGGCTCGACCGCGAACCCGGCGGCACCCTGCGGGTGCGCCGAGGCCTGTTCACTACGCGCTCGATCTCGATCGAGGAACGCCGGATGCGTGGCATCGACCTCGTCGAGCCGCTCGGGAACCGGATCTCCGGCGCGGCGCGCGTCGACGCGATCGCCACCGGCATGCGGCAAAGCGACGACAAGGACAAGACCGACTACCACACGCTTTTGCCCGCCGCGCCCGTCGTGACGGCCAACCGGGTCGTCGCGTCGGTCCTGCGCGAACCGGTCTCGCCGACCGAAGCCGTCCGGCTCACCGGACACCCCCGCGCCGCGCGGGGACGGCTGCTGCGCTGGTGGGTCGGTTCGGTGGTGGTCCTGCTGGCGATCTTCGCGCTCCTCGGCTTCCTGCTGACCGACGTCCTCCTGGTGATCGGCGCCGCGCTCGGCGTCGTGCTGCTGCCGGCGTCGGTGCTGCTGGCGCTGGACGCCTATCGCAACCTCGGGCACGGGATCACCGGGCGGTACCTCGTCGGACGGCACGGGACCGTGCGGCGGAGCACGTTCGCCCTGGAACGCGAAGGCGTGATCGGCTGGACGCTGAAACAGTCGATCTTCCAGCGGCGCAAGGGATTGCTGACCGTCGTGGCGACCACGGCCGCCGGTGCCGGGGCGTACTCCGTGTACGACGCGGGGGAGGCGCAGGGCCTGCTTTTCGCGGAGGAGTCCGTGCCGGAGCTGTTGACGCCCTTCCTGGAACGGGCCTGACGCTCTCCGGCCGGTGTTCGCAACGTCGCCGCGGGTGCCGCCTGGCGTGTTCTTGACTGTCCATAAGGGACATCGCGTTAGGACAAGGTGACCGCTTGGGGTGCTTTGGGTGGGTTTGCGCGGGGTCGTGAGACCGCACATATGGCACTGACTGGACATCTGGCCGCCACGGCCGGCGGTCGTGTTGCGAAAGCCACGTCGCCGGGAGTGCCGCCCATCGCTTCGGTCGTCACCGAAGCGTCCGCTGGCTACCGTCGTGACATGACCTCATTCGCCGCCCTGCACCGCCCCGGTTCCCCGCTGCTCCTGCCGAACGTCTGGGAGTTCGGTACGGCCGCCTTCCTTGCCGCGCAAGGCTTTCCGGCACTCGGCACGACCAGTCTCGGGGTCTCGGCCGCCGAGGGCGAGCCGGACGGCGCCCCGTCCTCGAAGGAAGCCACCGTCCGGCTGGCGCGGCGGCTCACCGGGCTGGACACGCTCATCAGCGTCGATCTCGCCGACGGGTTCAGCGAAGACCCGGGCGAGGTCGGCGCGCTGGCGGCGGAGCTCGCCGAAGCCGGTGTCGCGGGCATCAACCTCGAAGACGCGCTGGGCGACCCTGTGCGGCACGCCGCCAAGATCGCGGCGGTGAAGGAACGCGCTCCCGGTCTCTTCGTCAACGCGCGGACGGACACGCATTGGCTGGGGGAGCCCGATATCGGCACCGCGATCGACCGTTCCCTGTCCTATGTGGACGCGGGCGCCGACGGGGTGTTCGTGCCGGGGCTCGCCGAACCCGCGGACGTCGTGCGGCTGGTGAAGGCCGTCCGGGTGCCGGTGAACCTGCTGTTCCTGCCCGGCAAGGTCACCGTCGCGCGAGCGGCCGAACTCGGCGTCGCCCGGGTCAGTCTCGGGTCGCTGCCGTACCGGATGGCGCTGGCCGCCACGCTGCGCACGGTGGAGGCCGTTCGCGACGGCGGTGAACTCCCGTTGGCCCCGCCGTCGTACGCCGACGTCGCCGCCCTGCTCCCGGAATCTCATTAATCTCGGGAGCATGCAGACCTTCGGAGCCGAATTCGCCGTCCCGCCCGGTTATCTGAACACGCCCAGTATCGGCATCCCGCCGTCGCACGTGGCCGACGCCGTGGCGGAGGCGGTCGAGCGGTGGCGCCGCGGCGAAGCCCGTCCGGCGGACTTCGACGAGCCCGTCGCGCGGACCAGGGCGGGGTTCGGCGCGCTGATCGGGGTCCCGGGGGAGCGGGTCGCGATCGGGGCGTCCGTCTCGCAGCTGATCGCGAACGTGGCCGCCGGTCTGCCCGACGGCGCCAGCGTGCTGGCCGCCGCGAACGACTTCACGAGCGTCACCTTCCCGTTCGCGGCCCAGGCGCACCGCGGGGTGAAGGTCACCGAAGTCCCGTTGGCCGAGCTGTCCGCACGCGTCGAGGGGCACGACCTCGTCGCGGTCAGCGTCGTCCAGTCGGCCGATGGTGCCCAGGTCGACCTCGGCGCGCTCAGGGCCGCGGCCGAGGCGGCGGGTGCCGCGGTCCTGCTCGACGCCACACAGGCCGCCGGGTGGCAGCCACTGGACCTCGGCTGGGCCGACTGGGTGGTCGCCGCCGGATACAAATGGCTGCTCGCGCCGCGCGGGGCGGCGTGGCTGGCCGCGCATCCGCGGGTGCTGGAGCGGGCGGTGCCGGTGGCCGCGAACTGGTACGCGGGGGAGGACCGCTGGCAGACCGTCTACGGCCTCCCGTTGCGCCTCGCCGAGGGCACCCGCTCGCTCGACCTGTCCCCGGCCTGGCTCGCGTTCGCCGGCGCCGCGGTGTCGCTGGACTACCTCGCGTCCCTGGACCTCGCCGCCGTCCGCGCGCACTGCGTGGGGCTCGCCGACTCACTCCTCGAAGCGCTCGGCTCACCCGGTCAGGGGAGCGCGATCGTCTCGCTCGACGCCGACGCCCGCCGGGTGCAGGAAGCGGGCATCGTGGCCGGTACCCGGGCCGGAAGGCAGCGATTCGGCTTCCATCTCTACAACACGGCTGACGACGTCGAACGGGTGATAAGCACGTTCAGGTGAACCGCCGGAGCGGCGTGAACTACCGTATGTTCCCGTGGTTGGTGCGCAATTTACCCCGGGACCGACGGAAACGGCCCGGCTTCAGCCGGTGCGACCGGCAGGGCCGGGCGGGCCGCCGCCCGCGCCGAATCCGCCGAGGGACACCAAGGGCCTGGCGCTCAAGGGCGCCGGACTGGTCGCCATCGCGGTCGTGTCCGCCCTGCTCTGGTGGCTGATCCGGCACGAGCCGGAACCCACCCCGGTCGCGGACCCGCCGTCGAAGAGCGGCCAGTTCCAGTACACGCTGGTCGAGGGGCCGCAGGTGACCACCGACTGCGCGAGCAAGGCCTACGGCGACACCAAGAAGTTCTTCACCGAGACGCCGTGCACGCGCCTTTCACGGGCGCTCTACACGACCGAGACCGGTGGGAAGAAGGCGCTGGTATCGGTCGTCCTGGTCACCATGCCCGGCGAGGTCACCGCGACCCAGCTCAAGGCGCTCACCGACAAGGACGGCACGGGCAACGTGTCCGACCTGGTGCGCGACGGGACCTTCAAGGCACAGGGCGCTCCGAAGATCTCCGGGCAGGACGCGGCCTACGACTCCCACGTCACCGGGCCGGAAGTGGCGATCGTGCTGGCCGGTTTCTACAACAAGCAGACCGACAAGCAGCTGCTGGAGCGGATCGCGACCGACGCCCTGCGGCTTTCGGGTGACCTGCGCCGCTGAGCCCGTGGGCTGAAAGCGTCCTTCACCGCATCTCACGCGGTGAAGGACGCTTTCGTCGCGTCACATGCGGGGAAAGTCCCCTTCAGCTCAGGCCGACTGGCCCGGCATGGCGATCGCCACCGGCTTCGCGCCGAATTCGGCCCGCCACGCCGTCCCCCGCCGCGCCGACCCGATCAGCGCGTTCAGCGCCGTCGTCCGCAAAGCCGCGTCGTCCGTCCGGTCGATCACGCCGAGCCAGGCCGAGGTCGCGTCCGCCTCGGCCGTCGCCACCAGTTCCATCGCCGAGTTCGCGTCGGTCACCGGCCTCGGCGGCACGTACGCGGCCTCCGGACCGGTGGGCGTCTGACCCGCCGCGGAAAGCATCCGTTCGCAGACGTCCCGCCGTTTGACGTGCTCGGCCGTGCCCCTGGCCACCGCGCCGGTGAAGGCGGCGGGCAGGTACGCGCTGACCAGCCCGTACACCCAGATCGCCGCGTGTTCGGCCGCCAGCGCCTGCTGGACGGCCTCCGCGCTCTCCCCGCCGAGCCGGACCCCGGCGGGCACTTCGACCGCGCCGGCGTCGTCGCCGCGGCCGAGCTTCTCCGAACTCTGCTGCAGCGCCGCGCAGCCCGCCGCGATCGAGGCGACCATCCCGGCGCGGTAGCGGGGCAGCGAAGGCACGAGGCCCTCGGCCTGCTTGCGGGCCTGGGCGAGCCGTTCCTTGAGCCCGTCCACCGACGACGGCGGGGTCTCCGCGGGACCGGACTGCTCCGGCTTCGGCCGGTTGAGCCGGTCGACCTCGGTCTTGAGCGCGGCCGCGTGCGCGGCCCGCGCGGTGGCGACCGCTTCGCCTTCGGCGCCCAGCGCCTTCGCGCCGGCCGCGTCGGTCTCCGCCGCGCGCAGCAGGGGACCCAGCGGGTCGGGGCTTTCGTCGAAGCCGGGGGAGCAGGCGGACGCCAGCGGCACGGCCAGCGCGGCCAGCGCTCCCATCCGCAGGAAAGTGCGACGGCTCGGCTCTGTCGATCTTCCGGTCACGCCGCCCCATCCTGCCAGTACCCCGCGCGGGGCCGCCGCTCGCGCGTCACGCTGGGGTGACCGGATAAGCTGGACCACTACCGAACCCGGATCCACGCCGCCGGGTCGCCCACAGCCGAACAGGAGCGCTCCACCGTGCCCAACGACCTCGCCAGCAGGCTGGAGCCCATCGTGGCCGAAGCCGTCAAGGCCGCGGGTTTCGACCTCGATTCCTTCGAGGTCCAGCAGGCAGGCCGCCGCCAGCTGGTCAAGGTCGTCGTCGACGGGGACGACGGCGTCGGGCTGGACGAGGTGGCGAGCGTCAGCCGCGCCGTCTCCGCCGCGCTCGACGAGAACGAGCACGTGATCGCCAGCGCGTACACGCTCGAAGTCACCTCGCCGGGCCTCGACCGGCCCTTGACCTTGCAGCGGCACTGGCGGCGCGCGAAGTTCCGCCTCGTCAAGGTCACGCCGGCCGAAGGCGCGGCGTTCATCGGCCGCGTCGGGCACGCGGGGGAGAAATCCGCGCGAGTGCTCGTGGACGGCGAGATCCGGGACGTCCCCTACGCCTCGGTGACCAAGGCGGTCATCGAGATCGAGTTCAAGCAACCACCTGCCGAGGACCTGAAACTGTTGGAAAACGATGCGTCGGCCCTGAACGCCGCCACCACGGAGCCGAAGGAGGAGCCGAAGTGAACGTCGACATCGCCGCGCTGCGCGCGATCGAACGGGACAAGGACATCCCCTTCGAGACGGTGATCGAAGCGATCGAAACCGCGCTCCTCACCGCGTACAAGCACACCGAGGGCCACCAGCCGCACGCCAGGATCGACATCGATCGCAAGAGCGGGCTGGTCCGTGTCCTCGCGCACACCCTCACCCCGGACGGCCAGACCGACGAGGAGTGGGACGACACCCCCGAGGGCTTCGGCCGGATCGCGGCGACCACCGCGCGGCAGGTCATCCTGCAGCGGTTGCGCGACGCCGAGCACGAGAAGACCTTCGGCGAGTTCTCCGCCAAGGAGAACGAGATCGTCGCCGGCGTGGTGCAGCGTGACGCCCGCGCCAACGCCCGCGGCATGGTCGTCATCCAGGTCGGCGACATCGAAGGCGTGCTGCCCGCGATCGAGCAGGTGCCCGGCGAGACCTACGAGCACGGCGACCGGATCAAGGCCTACGTCGTGACCGTCTCGCGCGGCAACCGGGGCCCGCAGATCACGCTGTCCCGTTCGCATCCGAAGCTGGTGCACAAGCTGTTCGCCCTCGAGGTCCCCGAAATCGCCGACGGCACGGTCGAGATCGCCGCCGTCGCGCGGGAGCCGGGACACCGGACCAAGATCGCGGTCCGCTCGACGGTGCCCGGCGTCAACGCCAAGGGCGCCTGCATCGGCCCGGTCGGCGCGCGCGTGCGCAACGTGATGAGCGAGCTGGCGGGCGAGAAGATCGACATCATCGACTTCTCCGAAGACCCGGCGAAGTTCGTCGGGAATGCGCTGTCGCCCGCGAAGGTTGTCTCCGTACAGGTCGTCGACGAGCGGGCCAAGACCGCTCGGGTGGTCGTCCCGGACTACCAGCTTTCGCTCGCGATCGGCAAGGAAGGGCAGAACGCCCGCCTCGCCGCCCGGCTCACCGGCTGGCGTATCGACATCCGCAGTGACGCCGCTTCTGAGCAGGGTGACGAAGCACACGCCGGGCAGGCGCGGCCCGCCGCGGCAACCGGTTCGGCTGAGTGAAGGTCGAAGCGCTAGACTTACGAGTGGTTCAGAGCCCGCGGCCGGGAACCGACCTCCAGCATGACCGGGAAACTCCGGTTCGCACCTGTGTGGGTTGCCGTAAGCGGGCCTTGATCGGCGAGTTGCTGCGAGTGGTCGCGGCGGACGGTCGGCTGATCGTCGACGAACGTCGGCGGTTGCCGGGCCGGGGTGCCTGGTTGCACCCCGAGCCGGACTGTCTGGCCAAGGCCGAGCGGCGCAGAGCGTTCCCCCGGGCACTTCGTGTTCCAGGGTCGCTCGACGCCCAGGGTGTCCACGAACGCCTGGAGCGGCTCGCCGAGGAATGAGGGGCGCCGGGACATCCCCGGTGCCGGATGGAATCAGGAAGCAGGTCGACCCGTCATGAGTCAGCCGTGAAGCTGAATCAATGAACGCGCGACAATAGGACGAGGTCTGCGGGTCTGCCGCCGGCCTCCCCAGATGAGGAGAGCTGTGCCAGGCAAGGCCCGAGTACATGAGCTCGCGAAAGAGCTCGGCATCACCAGCAAGGAAGTTCTCGCCAAGTTGAAGGAACAGGGCGAGTTCGTGAAGTCCGCGTCGTCCACCGTCGAGGCGCCGGTCGCCCGTCGTCTCCGTGACGCGTATCCGTCCAAGGACGGCAAGAAGAAGCCGGTTCCGACCCCCGGCCCGCGTCCTTCACCCGCGCCGCCCGCGAAGCCCGCTGCCCCGGCTCCGGCCGCGAAGCCCGCTCAGCCCGCGGCGAAGTCCGAGGCCCCGGCCGCCCCCGCGGCGTCCGCTCCGGCAGCGCCGTCTACGTCGGCCCCGGCTCAGCAGCCGTCCCGGCCCGCTCCGGGCGCCCGCCCGGGTCCGCGCCCCGGCCCCCGGCCGCCGGCGCCCAAGGAAGAGGTCGCTCCGGCGGCGAAGGCCGCTCCGGCCGAGCCGAAGAAGGAGACCCCTCCGGCACCCGCCACCCCGCCCGCGTCCCAGACGCCGTCGCAGGGTTCGGTCGTGCCGCCGAAGCCGCAGGGCCCCAAGCCCGGCGGTCCGAAGCCCGGCCCGCGCACCCCGCGTGTCGGCAACAACCCGTTCGGCGTGGGTTCCGGTTCCCCGGCCCCGCGCCCGTCCGCCCCGCGTCCCGGCGGCGGCAACCAGCAGGGCGGCGACAACCGTCCGCCGCGTCCCGGTGGCGGGCAGGGCGGCGACCGTCCGGCTCCGCGTCCCGGTGGCGGCGCTCCCGGCGGTAACCGGCCCAGCCCGGGCAACATGCCCCCGCGCCCGAACCCCGGCATGATGCCGGGCCGCCCGGCCCGTCCGGCCGGTGGTCCCGGTGGCGGCCGCGGTGGTCCCGGTGGCGGAGCCCGTGGTGGCCCCGGCGGCGGCGCTCGCGGCGGTCCCGGTGGCGGCGGTGGAGGTTTCCGCGGCGGTCCCGGTGGCGGCGGCGGTGGCGGTTTCCGTCCCGGCGGCGGTGGCGGCGGTTTCCGTCCCGGTGGCGGTGGCCCCGGCGGCGGTGGCGGTGCCCCGGCCGGTGGCGGCGGTTTCCGTGGCGGCGGCGGTCGTGGCGGCCCCGGTGGCCGTGGCGGTACCGCGGGTGCCTTCGGGCGTCCCGGTGGCCCCTCGCGCAAGGGTCGCAAGTCGAAGCGGCAGAAGCGCCAGGAGTACATGGACAACATGCAGGCGCCCAGCGTCGGTGGTGTCCGTCTGCCCAAGGGGCAGGGCGAGACGATCCGCCTGCCGCGTGGTGCCTCGCTGACCGACTTCGCCGAGAAGATCGACGCCAACCCGGCTTCGCTGGTGCAGGTGCTCTTCCACCTCGGTGAGATGGTCACCGCGACGCAGTCGGTGTCCGACGACATCCTGGAACTGCTCGGCGGCGAAATGAACTACAACGTTCAGGTCGTCAGTCCCGAGGAAGAGGACCGGGAGCTGCTCGAGACCTTCGACATCACCTACGGCGAAGACGCGGGTGAGGAAGAGGATCTGCAGGTCCGTCCGCCGGTCGTGACCATCATGGGTCACGTCGACCACGGTAAGACCCGACTGCTCGACACGATCCGCAAGACGAAGGTGCGCGAAGGTGAAGCCGGTGGCATCACCCAGCACATCGGCGCCTACCAGATCGAGACCGAGCTCGAAGGCAACCCGCGTCTGATCACCTTCATCGACACCCCGGGTCACGAGGCGTTCACCGCCATGCGTGCCCGTGGTGCCAACTCGACCGACATCGCGGTGATCGTGGTGGCGGCCGACGACGGTGTGATGCCGCAGACGGTCGAGGCGATCAACCACGCGCAGGCCGCCAAGGCGCCGATCGTGGTCGCGATCAACAAGATCGACAAGGAAGGCGCGAACCCGGACAAGATCCGGCAGCAGCTGACCGAGTACGGCCTGGTCGCCGAGGAGTACGGCGGCGACACGATGTTCGTCGAGATCTCCGCGCGGCAGAACATCAACATCGACGGCCTGCTCGAGGCGATCCTGCTGACCGCCGACGCCGCGCTGGACCTCCGGGCCAACCCGGACATGGAGGCCCAGGGTGTCGCGATCGAGGCCCACCTCGACCGCGGCCGCGGTCCGGTGGCCACGGTGCTGGTCCAGCGAGGCACGCTGCGCGTCGGTGACTCGGTCGTGGCGGGTGACGCCTACGGCCGCGTCCGCCGGATGGTCGACGAGCACAACGTCGACGTCACGGAGGCGTACCCGTCGCGTCCCGTCCAGGTCATCGGGTTCACCTCGGTGCCGGGTGCGGGCGACACCTTCCTGGTGGTCGACGAGGACCGCGTCGCCCGGCAGATCGCCGAGCGCCGCTCCGCCCGGACGCGCAACGCCCTCAACGCGTCGCGCCGCAAGCGGGTCAGCCTCGAGGACCTCGACTCCGCCTTGAAGGAGACGAACAGCCTCAACCTGATCATCAAGGGTGACAACTCCGGTACCGTCGAGGCCCTCGAAGCCTCGCTGGTGCAGCTCGAGGTCGGCGACGACGTCGAACTCAACGTCGTGCACCGCGGTGTCGGTGGCGTCACCGAGTCCGACATCGACCTGGCGACCGCGTCCGACGCGATCGTCCTGGGCTTCAACGTCCGTGCGCAGGGCAAGGCGACCGAGCGGGCCACCCGCGAAGGCGTCGACGTCCGGTACTACACGGTCATCTACCAGGCGATCGAGGAGATCGAGCAGGCTCTGAAGGGCATGCTCAAGCCGGAGTACGAAGAGGTCGAGCTCGGCAAGGCGGAGATCCGCGACGTCTTCAAGTCGTCGAAGATCGGCACCATCGCCGGTTGTCTCGTCGTCTCGGGCGAGATCCGCCGCAACGCGCGGGCCCGCCTGCTCCGCGACGCGACCGTCATCGCCGAGAACCTGCCGATCAGCTCGCTGCGGCGGTTCAAGGACGACGTGGTCGAGGTCCGCGACGGGTACGAGTGTGGTCTGACTCTGGGGTCGTACAGCGACCTCAAGGTCGGCGACATCATCGAGACCTACGAGCAGCGCGAAAAGCCGCGTGCGTAAGTGACAAAGCGGCGCTCCTCCGCATCTGGGCGGGGGAGCGCCGCTTCACCTTCGAAACAACCCAGAACCCCACATGTTCGTAGGAGCTCTTGAGCTCGACATCCTGCTGGGCGACGTCCACTCGCTCAAGCAGAAGCGATCCGTGATCAAGCCGGTGCTGGCCGAGGTGCGCAGGCGTTTCGACGTCTCCGTCGCCGAAGCGGGCCATCAAGACCTGCACCGGCGCGCGCTGATCGGTGTGGCCGTGGTCGCGGCGAGTGGCGAGCAGGTTCGTGACGTGCTCGACTCGTGTGAGCGCCTCGTGGCCGGAAGGCCGGAGTTCGACCTGCTCTCCGCCCACCGCCGGCTGCTCGGCCCGGATGACTGAATGAAGATCTTTCGAGGAGACGAAATCCCATGGCCGACCCCGCTCGGGCTCGTAAGCTCGCCAAGCGGATCTCACAGATCGTCGCGCACGCGATCGAGCACGACATCAAGGATCCGCGGCTCAACCACGTGACGATCACCGACACGAAGATCACGGCGGATCTGCACGACGCCACTGTCTACTACACGGTGCTCGGCGAGAACCTGGAGTCAACGCCCGACCACGCCGGCGCCGCGGCGGCGCTCGAATCCGCCCGCGGTGTCCTGCGCACGAAGGTCGGTCAGGGCACGGGTGTCCGCTACACTCCGACGCTGGCCTTCGTGGCCGACAGCATTCCTGAGGACGCCAAGCGCATCGAAGACCTCCTCGCGAAGGCCAGGGAAGCCGACGCGGAGGTCGCCCGGCGGGCGACCGGAGCGCAGCACGCCGGTGAAGCCGACCCGTACAAGCCGCCGCGGGAAGAGGCCGAAGACGATGAGTTCGCCGACGAGGAGACCCGTCGCTGATCGGGTGGACCACGCCGTGAGCCGGCGTGGCCTGCTGCTGGGAGCCGCGGCTCTCGGCGGCTCGGCGCTGGTTTCCGCTTGCGGCGCCGAGAAACCGCCCCTGGTGGGGCCGCCCCCGGTGGCCCCACCGAGCACTCCGACGCCGCTCACCGAAGCGGTCACGGTGCAGAAGATGCGGTCCGCGGCGCGGAACCGCGACGTCAACCTCGTCATCATCGCGCCGGACGGGGTGTCACGGGTCGGGATGCCGGTCTGCGTCGCCCTGCACGGGCGCGGCGCCGACGCGCGGACGTTCCTGAACCTCGGCGTGCAGGACGCGCTGAACCAGGCCGTCGCGGCCGGGCGGCCCGGGTTCGCGGTGGCCGCCATCGACGGGGACAACTACTGGGTGGACGTCGGCAAGGCCGACGACCCGCAGCGGATGCTGTCCGACGAACTGCCCGGCTGGCTCGCCCAGCGCCAGCTGCGGCCGCCGTCGGCGATGTTCGGGATCTCGATGGGCGGGTTCGGCGCACTGCGCTACGCCCGCGACCACAAGAACCTCAAGGCCGTCGCCGTCGCCAGCGCGGCGTTGTTCGTGAGCTGGCCCGATGCCAAGTCCCGCAAGGTCTTCGCGGATCGCGCGCAATGGGAATCGCACGAGCCGCTGCTGCACACCGGCGAGCTTTCCCCCGAGTCGACCGGGGTGTGGTGCGGGAACTCGGATCCCTTCGCCCGCGCCGACCGCAAGCTCATCCAGGCGCTGGACCCCGTCGTCGCGAAGATGACGCCGGGTGGGCACAACGACGACTACTGGCGCGAGATCATGCCGGACGTGCTGAAGTTCGTGGGGGAACGCATCGCCTGACCCCGCGTTCAGAGGACGAAACGCGAGGGGTCAGGCCGGTTTCGCCGCGACGATCAGGTCCCGCACGATCGCCTGGTCCACCCGGTGCGCGAACTCCGCGAACGGGCCGCCCTCGCGGACCTCCAGGCCCGCCTTGTCCAGGATCGCGGCGAGTTCCTCGCGGGGCGCGACGTTGGTGTTCCAGGAGATGCCGAGCGCGCCGCCGGGCCGCAGCACCCTCGTCCACACCGGGACCGCGGCCGCGAGCAGGTCTCGCGGGCTGCGCGCGAGCGACGCGTCCTGGGTGCGATGGCTGCCGTGCTGCACGCCGTACGGGGCGTCGGTGACGATGAGGTCCACCGAGTTCGGCCGCAGCAGTTCGTCGGTGGTGAGCGTGTCGCAGTTGAGGTAGCTCAGCTTGCGGACGTCACCCGCCTTGTACTGCTCCTTGGTGATCCCGAAACCGATGTCGAGCCGCCTGCCGAGCCGGACCTTGTTGCGACGGACCTGACCGGATTCGGCGCTGTGCTTGATCCGCTTCTGCTTCAGCCAGGTCTTGATGAACAGTTCGTAAGAGTCGAAATCCTTGCCGTCGACGTCGAGGCCGGTCGCGTCGAAGCCGTACATCATCGCCTGGTTCAGCGTGGTGCCGCGGCCGCAGAGCGGATCGAGCAGGTGCAGCGGCTTGTCCAGCATCGCCGCCGGGTTCGCCGTCGACATGAGGGTGACGTTGACGAGCAGTTTGGTGAACAGCTCGTTCGTCTTGCCCGGATACTTCTGGATGGTCAGCAGATCCGAGTCGAAGTTCGTGAGGGGGCTGATCGTCACCGGCTTCAGGACGCCGTCGCCGAGTTCGAACAGCGCGTACAGCGCGGAAAGGTTCGAAAGGAGCGCGAGATCGCGTTCGCTCAGCGGGGCGGGCGTGGTGAAAGTGAGGTAGCCGACGCCGCCGAGTTCCGTCTCGCCGATCTCGGAGAACTCGGTCTCCAAGGCGGACAGACCGAACACCGCCAGCTCCGCGCGCAGCAGGGCCGGAGTGGAGTCGGTGTAGACCCGGTTGGCGGACGGGTAGACCAGGATCGCGTACTCGGACATCCGGTAGAGCGTAGCTTGACTGATTGTGACAGCGACTCCAGTGCCGAACCTGAAGGAAGCCGCCACCCTGCTGGCGCGCGCGAACGACGTGACCCTGCTCGGCCATGTCCGCCCGGACGCCGACGCGCTCGGCAGCGCGCTGGCGCTGGGCCGGGCCCTCCAGCTGCGCGGCGGTGTCAAGGTCCGCGTCTCGGTCGGCGAGCCCGAGGAGATGCCGGAGACCCTGCGTAGCCTGGACGTCGGCGGGCTCTACGTCCCCGCGAGCGAGCTGCCGCAGAGTGAGCAGCTGCTGGTCGCGCTGGACACGCCCACTCCGGGCAGGCTCGGGAAGCTCGCGCCGCGGGTGGACGTCGTCCGCGCGGCGGGCGGCGACGTCCTGGTGATCGACCACCACGCTTCCAACGTCTTCTACGGCACGCACCACGTCGTCGACGACACCGCCGAAGCCACCGCCGTCCTCGTTTTCGCGTTGCTGGCCGAGCTCGGCACCGAGATCGACGAGCCGATCGCGCGCTGCCTGTACGCGGGGCTCGTCACCGACACGAGCGGGTTCCGCCGGGCGCGGCCGTCGACCCATCTGATGGCCGCGAAGCTGCTCGAAGCCGGTGTCGACCCGGACAAGGTGGTCCGCGAGATCGTCGACGATCACCCGTTCGCGTGGTTGCCGATGCTTTCGGACGTCCTCGCGGGTGCCCGGCTCGAGCCGGAAGCGGCACGCGGCTTCGGCCTCGCGCACGCCGTGGTGACCCTCGACGCCGCGCGATCCGTGCGCGCCGAGGAGGTCGAAGCGGTCATCGACGTCGTCCGGTCCACTCGCGAGGCCGGGGTCGCCGTGGTGCTCAAGGAAGCCGAACCGATCGGACCGCGGCAGCGATGGACGGTCTCGCTTCGGTCGGCGGGCGGCGTCGACGTCTCGGCGGCCGCGGGGGAGCTGGGTGGCGGCGGACATCGCCAGGCCGCCGGGTGCACCGCGGAGGGGACTGCGGACGAGGTGCTCGGCAAGCTGCGGGAGGCCTTGTCGAGGGCGCCGCTGCTGTGACGGTGTCATCGTAATTTCATCGGTCGTTCCTAACGTGATCCCCACGATGAACGAGCGAGCCTCCCTCCGCCGCCGGATCCTGGTCACGCTGGGCGTGATCGTGCTGTTCCGGCTGGGCCAGAGCCTGCCCACCCCTCAGGTGACCGTCCGCGCGCCGGAAATCGGCCACCCGCTGCGCTGGATCCTCGACCTCCTCACCGGCGGCGGCCTGGCCACCCTGCCGGTGTTCGCGTTCGGCGTCCTGCCCTGCCTGGCCGCCCCGCGACTCCTGCGAGGACTGATCGTCCTGATCCCGCGGCTGGCCGCGCTCCGGTCCGAAGGTGGAGCCGGTGCACGGGTGCTGGCCCGAGTCCGGCGGCGGCTCGTTGCCGGACTCGGCCTTCTGGGTGCCGTCGGTGTGGTCTTGACCGGCGGGCAGGACGTCCTGGACGGGGCCGTGACGGTGGCGTGTCTCACCGCGGGCGCCGTGCTGGTCCTGCGGCTGACCGAGGTGATCACCGACCGGGGATTCGGCGACGGCGTCCGGATCCTGCTGCTCGCGCAGGTCTTGGCGGTGCTGCCGCCGGAGTTCCTGCGCCTGTACGAAAGGACCGGCTGGGCGGCCGTCGCGGTCATGGCCGTGGTGACGCTGTCGACCACCGTGATCACGATCGTCGTCGCGCAGGGACAGCGCCGCGTCCCGGTGCAGTACGCGAAGCGGATGATCGGCAGACGCGCTTTCGGCGGGACACCGTCCTATGTTCCCTTCCGGTTCCCGCAAGCCAACAGCCCGGCCGTTCTCGCCGCGGTGCTGTTGTCGGTGCCCGTGCTCCTCTTCGGCCTGGGACATCCCGGGTGGATCGCGGGCTACTGCGTCCTCGTCTGCCTCTTCGCCTTCGCGAGGGCGGCCGTGCGGCAGGACATGGACAAGGTGGCGGGCGAACTGGTGCGCGTGGGTGGTTTCGTCCCCGGGATCCGGCCGGGCAACCCGACCGCCGAATACCTCGACTACGTCAATCGCCGGATCATCGCCTTCGGCGCTCTCTGCTCGGGGGTGGTCGCCCTGATCCCGGTGGCCGGTCTGGCTCTGCTGGACGTGGGGCCGACGCCGCTCCTCGCCGGGGTGGCCGTGCAGGTGGTCCTCGTCTTCCTGGTCAGTGTCTCGCTCGACACCACGCGGCAGATCGAGTCGCTGCGCCGGCAACGACGCTACGAACCGTTCCTCCGCTGAGCGAACGGTCCGCGCCCGGGGTGGGGCGCGGACCGTGGCCGCCTCAGAAGCGCGGGAGCCAGCCGCCGCCGAGGGCGTCGGCGGCGGCGAACTTGTTGGCACCCTTGCCGTTCTAGAGGTAAAGCGTGTTGCCATCGCGGATGGCGGCGAGGTCGGTCTTGCCGTCGTTGTCGAAGTCACCGGCGATCGGCGCGGTGAAGGGTTCCCCGCCGCCGCCGATCGGGTCGGCGGTGCCGAAGTTGTTGTTGCCCTTGCCGTTCCAGATCGTCGGGGTTCCGGCGCCGGTGGCGTGGATGTCGCCGGCGCCGTTGCCGTCGAAGTCCCCGTCGTCCGCGGCGGAGCGCTGCCACAGCGCGCTGACGATCTTCTGCGCGTCACCGGCCTCGGTCGGATAGCGGTCCGGGTAGGCCGAGACCTGCACCGCCTGGCACACCTCACCGATCGGCGCCGAGCTCCATGAGCCGTTCGGGTACACCCGCACCATCTTCGCGGACAGCAAGGCCCGGATCGCGCGCGCCAACCCCGGCTGGCCGTCCGAGCAGGTGGCCGCCGAAGCCGCCACCTATGTGTCACCGCCCGAAGTCGCACCGCATGTCGCCGGGGGAGCGATGGATCTCACGCTGTGCACCGTCGACGGCGTCGAACTGCCGATGGGGACCGACGTGAACGCGACGCCGCCGGAGTACGGGACGGAATGCTTCACCGGATCCGCGCTGATCGGCCCCGAAGCGCGCGCCAACCGGGAAACGCTCATCGACGCGATGACCGCGACCGGATTCGTGAACCACCCGAGCGAATGGTGGCACTGGTCCTACGGCGACCGGTACTGGGCGTACGTCACCGGCGTGAAGAACGCCCGCTTCGGCCCGGCGGCTTTCCCGGCGACTGGGACTGTCGTACCAGACGTCTAGTCTGCGCTGGTGCCTGAAGCTTCCGAACCCGACGAGCGCGTCCCGCCGAAACGCGTGCTCGGCCTCGCCGTGCCCGCGCTCGGCGTCCTCGCCGCCGAACCGCTGTACGTCCTGGTGGACACGGCCGTCGTCGGCCACCTCGGCGCGCTGCCGCTGGCCGGGCTCGCCGTCGGCGGTGTCGTGCTGTCGCAGGTTTCGAGCCAGCTGACGTTCCTGTCGTACGGCACCACGTCGCGGACCGCGCGGCTGCACGGCGCGGGCCGCCGTGGCGACGCTGTCCGCGAAGGTGTCCAGGCGACCTGGCTGGCGGTGATCGTCGGGCTGATCGTGATCCTCGCCGGGCAGCTGCTGGCCGCGCCGATCGCCCGGGTGCTTTCCGGCGACGCCGCGATCACCGACGCCGCCGTCTCCTGGCTGCGGATCGCGCTGTTCGGGACGCCGTTCATCCTGATCACGATGGCGGGCAACGGCTGGATGCGCGGCGTCCAGGATTCCGCGAAGCCGTTGCGCTACGTGCTGGCGGGCAACGGGATCTCCGCCGTGCTGTGCCCGGTGCTGGTGTACGGCGCGGACTGGGGGCTGGAAGGGTCGGCGATCGCGAACGTCGTCGCGCAGGTGATCTCGGCGTCGCTGTTCATCGCGGCCCTGGTGCGGGAACGGGTCCCGCTGCGCCCGGAGCCGAAGGTGATGCGTGCCCAGCTCGGCCTCGGCCGGGACCTGGTGCTCCGCAGTCTCGCCTTCCAGGCGTGTTTCGTCTCCGCCGCCGCGGTCGCCGCGCGGACGTCCACCGAGGCCGTCGGCGCGCACCAGGTCGTGCTGCAGCTGTGGACCTTCCTCGCGCTGGTGCTGGATTCTCTCGCGATCGCCGCGCAGTCGCTCGTGGGTGCCGCCCTCGGCGCCGGGGCGAGTAGACGAGCCCGCGGGCTGTCGCGGCAGATCACCGGCTACGGCCTGGTGTTCGGCTGCTTCCTCGGCGTCGTGTTCGCGTCGGTGGCCGGGGTTCTGCCGCAGGTGTTCACTTCGGACGCGGCCGTCCTCGGCCAGATCCCGCACGCCTGGTGGTTCTTCGTCGCGCTGCAACCGATCGCCGGGGTGGTGTTCGCGCTGGACGGTGTCCTGCTCGGCGCCGGGGATGCCGCCTTCCTGCGCAACGCGACCCTGCTGAGCGCGGCGCTGGGGTTCCTGCCGCTGATCTGGCTGTCGCTCGCGTTCGGCTGGGGGCTGGCCGGGATCTGGACCGGGCTCTCGCTGTTCATGCTGCTGCGGCTGGCGACCCTGCTGGTGCGGTGGCGGTCGGGGCAGTGGGCCGTCGAGGGCGCCGTCCGCGCGGCCTGACCTCCCCCGCATTCAGAGGACTAACCGCCGGGGGTGGAGCGCCCCTTGACCCCGGCAGCCGGGTGATCTGCGGTGTTGTGGCGAAAAGCACCCGGGTAACGGCTATGTTTCGTCATTGCTTACGCGCTACAACTATATGAGGCGGCAGTGCGGGCGTCTCTTCGCCCGAACCGTGCTCAAGGAGGAAATACTGTGACAGGCCGAGCCACCCGCCGGTCCTGGTTCATCTGGTTCGCCGCCGTCACCGTTTACCTTCTCGCCGTCTTCCACCGCACCTCGTTCGGTGTCGCCGGGCTCCAGGCCGCCGACCGCTTCGGTGTCGGCGCGGCCGCGCTCGGCACGTTCACCGTCCTGCAGGTCGGCGTCTACGCCGCGATGCAGATCCCCACCGGCGTCCTCGTCGACCGCTACGGCCCACGACGGGTGCTCACCGGTGCCGTGTTCTTCCTCGGGCTCGGCCAGATCCTGCTCGCGGTCGCCGACTCGTACCCGCTCGGCCTGCTCGCCCGCGCCGTCGTCGGCTTCGGTGACGCCCTGACCTTCGTGAGCATCCTGCGGCTGATCGCCGCGCACTTTCCCGGCCGCCAGTACGCCCTGCTCGCCGCGCTGACCGGGGCGATCGGTTACGTCGGCAACCTCGCCGCCACCCTCCCGCTGGGCCTGCTGCTCGACGGCCCCGGCTGGACCTCGACGTTCCTCACCGTCGGCCTGGTGACGGCGCTGTACACCGCCGTCGTCGCCCTCCGCGTCGAAGACACCCCGCGCGGCGTGCCGGAGCCCGTGCGCGAAAAGGTCCATCCGAAGGTGCTGGGCCGCCAGGTCGCCGACGCGTGGCGCACCCCGGGGACCCGGCTGGGCTTCTGGGTCCACTTCAGCACGATGTTCGCCCCCAACGTGCTGACCATGCTGTGGGGTGTCCCGTTCCTGGTGCAGGGCCAGGGATATCCGAAGGCCACCGCGAGTTCGCTGCTGATCGTGTTCGTGTTCGGCTCGATGATCGGCGGACCGGTGATCGGCGGGCTGATCGGACGGCGCCCGTCGCTGCGGATGCCGCTCGTCGGCGGGTACATCGGCGGCGCTGCGGTGATGTGGGCGGTCCTGCTCGGCTGGGGCGGCACGATCCCGGTCGCGGTCCTGGTCCCCGTGTTCGCCTTCCTGTCCCTCGGCGGCCCGGCGTCGATGATCGGTTTCGCGCTGGCGCGGGACTACAACCCGCTCTCGCGCGTCGGCACCGCGACCGGCGTGGTGAACGTCGGCGGATTCGTGGCCACGACGATCTCGGCGCTCGCGGTCGGCGTGCTGCTGGAGTGGACGGGCGGCACGTTCCGCCTGGCGCTGCTGTCGGTGATCGCGGTGCTCGCGTTCGGCACCTTCCGGATGCTCGTGTGGTGGCGGCGCACCCGCGCCGTGCTGTTCGAGGCCGAGGCGCGAGGCGAGGCGATCCCGGTGCAGATCCGGCGCCGCCGTTGGGACGCCGAAGCGCCGCTGCCCGTCTCGTCCTGAGGTCCCGTGCGGCCGAAGGGGACTTTCCCCGCATGCGATGCGACGAAAGCGCCCTTCACCGCGTGAGACGCGGGGAAAGTCCCCTTCAGCCCCGCTCGGCCCCGAAAGATAGGGTTCGGCCCGTGTCGCGCCCCAATCAGGCTCAAGCCAAGAAACGTCCCGCTCCGCCGCCCGGTCTCGTCATCGTCGACAAACCGTCCGGGATGACCTCCCACGACGTCGTCGCCAGGGCGCGGCGCTTCATGGGCACCCGCAAGGTCGGGCACGCCGGCACTCTCGACCCGATGGCCACCGGCGTCCTCGTGCTCGGCATCGAACGCGCGACGAAACTCCTCGGCCACCTGGCGCTGGACCGCAAGACCTACCTCGCGACCCTCTCCTTGGGACTGTCCACCACCACCGACGACGCCGAGGGCGAGCCGATCGCCGAAGCCGCCCCGGACGTCGTCGAGAAGATCACCGACGAGGCGATCGCGGCCGGGATCGCCGCGCTGACCGGCGACATCCAGCAGGTGCCGAGCGCGGTCAGCGCGGTCAAGATCGACGGCAAACGCGCGTACGCCCGCGTCCGCGCCGGCGAAGAGGTCGTCATCCCGCCGCGGCCGGTCACCGTGCACCGCTTCGATCTGCTCGCCACCCGCCGCGAGGCCGGCCGGATCGAACTCGACGCCGTCGTCGAATGCTCGTCGGGGACCTACGTCCGGGCGCTGGCCCGCGATCTCGGCGCCGGGCTCGGTGTCGGCGGGCATCTGCTCGCGTTGCGCCGCACCACGGTCGGGCCGTTCACCCTCGCCAAGGCCCGCACCCTCGACCAGCTCGAGGACGCGCCGGAGCTGTCACTGGACCTCGACGCCGCCGTCGCCGCCGCCTTCCCGCGCCGCGATCTGGACGTCCGCATGGCGCAGGCGGTCCGATATGGACAGAGGGTGCCCGCGGCCGGGATCGAGGGCACGTACGGAATGTTCGGACCGGACGGCCGGGTGCTCGCGCTCGCCGCGGACGAAGGCGAACTGGCCCGGTCGGTGGTCGTGTTGCTGCCCGCCTAGGGTGGTGCACGGAGCCGGGCCTGAGGAAACGGGGCTAGAAGTGCAGCGTTGGCGTGGTTTGGGTGACCTCCCCGGGAGCTGGGGACGGTGCGTGGTGACGATCGGCGTCTTCGATGGCGTGCACCGCGGTCATCAGGAGCTGATTTCGAGGACGGTCCGCGCCGCCGCCGAACGCGGCGTGCCGAGTGTCGTGCTGACCTTCGATCCGCATCCGTCGGAGGTGATCCGGCCGGGCAGCCATCCGGCGCAGCTGACCACGTTGCGCCGCAAGGCGGAACTGGTCGAGGGGCTGGGCGTGGACGTCTTCTGCGTGCTGCCGTTCACGCTCGAACTGTCGCGGCTGACGGCGCACGAGTTCGTGCACGAGGTGCTGGTGGACAAGCTGCACGCGGCCGCGGTGATCGTGGGGGAGAACTTCACCTTCGGCGCGAAGGCGGCCGGCGACGTCGAACTCCTCCGTACGCTCGGGAAGCGGTTCGGTTTCGTGGCGCAGGGGGCGGAACTGCAGGGACTGCTCGCCCAGGAACAGGCGGACAACGACATCACCTTCTCCTCGACCTATGTCCGCTCGTGCATCGACGCCGGAGACGTCGTCGCCGCGGCCGAAGCGCTCGGCAGGCCGCACCGGCTGGAGGGCATCGTCGTCCGGGGTGACGGCCGGGGGCACGACCTCGGTTACCCGACGGCGAATCTGTCGACGCCGAGGTTCGCGGCGGTGCCCGCGGACGGCGTCTACAGTGCCTGGTTCACCCGTTCGTCGGATTCCGGCCGACGGCTGCGCGCCGCCGTGTCGGTCGGCACCAACCCGACCTTCTCGGGGCGGGAACGCACCGTCGAGGCCTTCGTCCTCGACATCGACGAGGATTTCTACGGGCAGCACGTCGCGCTCGATTTCGTCACCAAGCTGCGGGATCAGGTCCGGTTCCCGACGTCGGAGGGGCTGGTGGCGCAGATCGACGAGGACGTCGCCCGTACCAGGGAACTGCTCGGCGAGCAGGACTGACCGGTTCCGGCCTTGGCCGGATGACAATCGACAAACACACCCGCTCACGTGCGTTCCGGTGGCAAGATGTCACGGACCGCGCATGGCGTTCGATGGGGTTAAGGGGAGCGGACCAAGGTGGAGGACCACAAGATCGTCCAGCGGAACATCGCGCTGCAGAAGGAGTGGTACGGGGAGCCGCTCGGCGATCGCGTGCGGAGACTGGTGGTCGCCTTCGACATCTCCCAGGCCTTCCTCGCCGAGGTCCTCGGCATCAGCGCGCCCATGCTCAGCCAGGTGATGAGCGGGCGCCGCGCGAAGATCGGGAACCCCGTCGTCCTCGCCAAGATGATCATGCTGGAGCGCAAGGTGCTGGTCCCGGCGGTCGCCGCGGGGGACCGCAAGGCCATGCAGGAGGCGCTCGAGGACGTCCGTGACTCGCGTCCGACTGTGGGCAGGGACAGCATCCCGGTCGGCGCCGTCGCCGACGACCAGGGTGTGCTCGTTGCGCTGCGGGACATCGGCGAGGACGAAGACCTCACCGAAGCCGCGAAGCTGCTCGACGAAGACTTCCCGTCGCTGGCGGACCTGCTGCGCCGGGCCGCGAGGAACGGTTCTTGACGCTCTTCAGCGCTTTGATCCCGCCCGACGAGGTCCTCGACCAGGTCGCCGCCGCGCTCGGCACGCCCGAAGAAGGCGATTTCCGCTGGTCGGTGCGAGAGGACTGGCATATCACCCTCGGTTTCTACGGCCAGGACGATCCGGCCGAACGAGGCGACTGGCTCGCCGGGCGGCTGGCCGGCGCGGGGCCGATCGACCTCCGGCTGGAAAAGGCCGCGACATTTCCCGGGGTGCTGTGGTTGAGTGTGTCCGGAACCGGGCTCCACGAGCTGGCACTGAAGGCTGGCGCGGAGAGTGAAGGCAGGCCGTACGTGGCCCACCTGACACTGGCCCGCTTCCCCCGCGACCGGCCGCGAGCCGCGAGCGCGTGGGAGGAGCGGCTGGCCGGGTTCACCAGTGAGACCTGGACGGCGACCGAGGCCGTTCTGATGAGCAGTGACCGTGAACAGGGCGTCTCGCGCTACCGGGTGGTCCGGTCGTACGCGTTGGACCACGCCCGCGCCTGAAGCCGCTGATCACGAGGCTGGTAGCCTTGACGATCGGGTCCGGCTGCAGTCCGTGGCGGCCGTGACCGTCTCACCCGGCGTGAAGACATCGTCCGGGCCGCACGGCACAGATATCTAGGAGCACCACTGTGGCTTTGTCCACCGAAGAGAAGAAGTCGATCCTTGCCGAGTACGGCGTGCACGACTCGGACACCGGATCCCCCGAGGCCCAGGTCGCACTGCTGACCAAGCGCATCGTCGGCCTCACCGAGCACCTCAAGGCTCACAAGCACGACCACCACTCCCGTCGCGGGCTTCTGCTTCTGGTCGGCCGCCGCCGCCGGCTGCTGAACTACGTGATGAAGGTGGACATCGAGCGTTACCGTGCGCTGATCCAGCGTCTCGGCCTCCGCCGATAGCTCGAACCCGAGGGGGAGTGACCACATCGGTCGCTCCCCCTCGGTCTAAGAACACAGGCGCGAGCGCGCACGAGGTACCGTCCGCCGGTCCTCGGTAGTGGTTCCCGGGCAACGGCCCGGGGGCTTCGATCGAAGACCGGCCTCACTCCTCGAGCGTCCGCAGGCGAAACAGGTCCCAGGGTGGGAGACTCGCGCCGTTACAGAGGATCAAAAGAGGAGATACACCCTATGACCGACTCCACCGGAGTCACCGTGCACGAAACCGAAGCCGTGATCGACAACGGCCGTTTCGGCACTCGCACCGTCCGCTTCGAGACCGGCCGTCTGGCCCGTCAGGCCGCCGGTTCCGTCGTCGCGTACCTGGACGAAGAGACCATGCTGCTCTCGGCGACCACCGCGTCGAAGCACCCGAAGGAGCACTTCGACTTCTTCCCGCTGACCGTGGACGTCGAGGAGCGCATGTACGCCGCGGGCCGCATCCCCGGCGCGTTCTTCCGTCGTGAGGGCCGCCCGTCGACCGACGCGATCCTCACCGCCCGCCTGATCGACCGCCCGCTGCGCCCGTCGTTCACCGACGGCCTGCGCAACGAGATCCAGGTCGTCATCACCGTCCAGAGCCTCAACCCGGACGACCCGTACGACGTGCTCGCGATCAACGCCGCTTCGGCGTCGACCCAGATCGCCGGTCTGCCGTTCTCCGGTCCGATCGGCGGCGTCCGCGTCGCGCTGATCGAGGACCAGTGGGTCGCGTTCCCGACCTGGAAGCAGCTGGAGCAGGCCACCTTCAACATGGTGGTCGCCGGCCGCATGGTCAACACAGGCGGTGACGGCTCTTCTAGTGACATTGCCATCATGATGGTCGAGGCCGAGGGCACCGAGCAGACCCTCGACCTGATCGCCGCCGGCGGCAAGGCGCCGGACGAGGTCTCGGTCGCCGAGGGCCTCGAAGCCTCGAAGCCGTTCATCAAGGTGCTGTGCGAGGCGCAGCAGCAGCTCGCCGAGGTCGCCGCCAAGCCGACCGGCGAGTTCCCGGTCTACCTCGCCTACGAGCAGGACGCGTTCGACGCCGTCGCCGCCATCGCGACCGACGACCTCGCGAACGCCCTGACCATCGCGGGCAAGCAGGACCGTGACAACGCGACCGACCAGGTCAAGGCCGCGGTGCTGGAGAAGGTCGGCCTCGGCGAGGGCGAAGCCTTCCAGGGCCGTGAGAAGGAGATCGGCGCGGCGTTCAAGGCCCTGTCGAAGAAGATCATGCGCAAGCGCGTCCTCACGGACAAGATCCGCATGGACGGCCGCGGCCTGACCGACATCCGCTCGCTCGCCGCCGAGGTCGCCGTGATCCCGCGGGCGCACGGTTCCGCCCTGTTCGAGCGCGGTGAGACCCAGATCCTGGGCGTCACCACGCTGAACATGCTCCGCATGGAGCAGCAGATCGACTCGCTCTCCCCGGAGACCACGAAGCGGTACCTGCACCACTACAACTTCCCGCCGTTCTCCACCGGCGAGACCGGCCGCGTCGGTTCGCCGAAGCGGCGCGAGATCGGCCACGGCATGCTCGCCGAGCGCGCCCTCGTGCCGGTCCTGCCGAAGCGGGACGAGTTCCCGTACGCGATCCGCCAGGTCTCCGAGGCGCTGGGCTCCAACGGCTCCACCTCGATGGGCTCGGTCTGCGCCTCGACCATGGGTCTGCTGAACGCGGGTGTCCCGCTGAAGGCGCCGGTCGCCGGCATCGCCATGGGCCTCATCTCCGACGAGGTCGACGGCGAGACCCGCTACGTCGCGCTGACCGACATCCTCGGTGCCGAGGACGCCATGGGCGACATGGACTTCAAGGTCGCCGGCACCAAGGACATCATCACCGCGCTGCAGCTGGACACGAAGCTCGACGGCATCCCGTCGGAGGTCCTCGCGGCCGCGCTGAAGCAGGCGAAGGACGCCCGCCTCACCATCCTGGAGGTCATCGCCGAGGCGATCGACGGCCCGGACGAGATGAGCCCGTTCGCCCCGCGCGTCACCAGCGTGAAGATCCCGGTGGACAAGATCGGCGAGGTCATCGGCCCGAAGGGCAAGATGATCAACTCGATCACCGAGGAGACCGGCGCCGACATCTCCATCGAGGACGACGGCACGATCTACGTGGGCGCGGCCGACGGCCCGTCGGCGGAGGCGGCGATCGACAAGATCAACGCCATCGCCAACCCGCAGCTGCCCAAGGTCGGCGAGCGCTTCCTCGGCACCGTGGTGAAGACGGCCGCGTTCGGCGCGTTCGTCTCGCTGCTGCCGGGCAAGGACGGCCTGGTGCACATCTCGAAGCTGGGCAACGGCAAGCGGATCGCCAAGGTCGAGGACGTGGTCAACGTGGGCGACAAGCTCCGCGTCGAGATCGCCGACATCGACAATCGCGGCAAGATCAGCCTGATCGTGGTCCAGGAAGAAGACTCGGCGGACGCCAAGGCCGCCGAAGGCGACAAGGCCGAGGCTCCGAAGGCCGACGCCCAGTAATCCTGGCTAGACCGATGTGAAACGTCGGGAAAGGGTCGTTCAGGACAAGTTTTCGTCCT
>NZ_CP150484.1:7833842-7858019 GCF_037997115.1 Amycolatopsis coloradensis | reverse complement strand
CAGGACAAGTTTTCGTCCTGAACGACCCTTTCCTGACATGTGAGTAAGGAATCCGTTGGCTCGTCAGGTTCCCGGGCACGAACAGCCCGTCGGCAGCACCCGCACGCTGGAGTCCACTTCGGACGGTGCGGTGGTCAAACGCAGTGTGCTGGCCGGTGGCCTCCGGGTCATCACCGAGCACGTCCCCGCCTCCCGTTCGGCGACGGTCGGGCTGTGGGTCGGGGTCGGATCGCGTGACGAGCCGTCGTCGGTCGAGGGGGCGGCGCACTACCTCGAACACCTGCTGTTCAAGGGCACCACGAACCGGGACGCCACCCAGATCGCCGAGGAGATCGACGCGGTCGGCGGGGAGTTCAACGCGTTCACCGCGAAGGAGCACACCTGCTACTACGCGCAGGTGCTCGACGAGGATCTGCCGCTCGCGATGGACCTAGTCACCGACGTCGTGTTCGAGGCGCTGTGCACGGACAAGGACGTCGAGACCGAGCGCAGTGTCGTGCTCGAAGAGATCTCGATGCGTGACGACGACCCCGAAGACCTGCTGCACGAGACGTTCGTCGGCGCGATCCTGGGCAACCACGCGCTGGGCCGCCCCGTGCTCGGCAGCGAGAAATCCATCGTCGAGATGTCCGCTTCGGCGTTGCGCGGGTTCTACCGGCGTCGCTACACCCTGCCGCGGATGGTGCTCGCGGTCGCCGGGAACATCGAGCACACCCAGGTGCTTCGCTTGGTGCGCAAGGCTTTGCGGACCAGGCTGACCGGGACGGCGACGCCCGTGCCGCCGCGCGGCGGGCGGGCACGGATCGCGATGGCGCCGAAACTCGCGCTGCACACCGACGACACCGAGCAGGCGCATGTGATGCTCGGCCTGCGTTCGCTGTCGCGGCACGACGACCGCCGGTTCGCGCAGTCGGTGCTCAACGCCGCGCTCGGCGGCGGGATGAGCTCGCGCCTGTTCCAGGAGGTCCGGGAGAAGCGGGGGCTGGCGTACCAGGTGTACTCGTCTGTCGCGAGCTACGCAGACACAGGGCACATGGCCGTCTACGCGGGCTGCCAGCCCGAGAAGCTCGGCGAGGTCGCTGGGGTGATCCGCGAGGTGCTCGAACTCGTCGGCAAGGACGGGCTGAGTGAAGCCGAGGTCGCGCGCGCGAAGGGGCAGCTGCGGGGCGGGCTCGTGCTCGGTCTCGAGGACACCTCGTCGCGGATGTCGCGGATCGGCAAGAACGAACTGAACTACGGCCGCTATCTCGGCGTCGACGACACGGTGGCGCGGATCGACGCCGTCACCACCGAAGAGGTCTGTGCGCTCGCTCGCACTCTGCTGCACCGCCCTGGTGGCGTGTCGGCGGCGGCGGTGGTCGGGCCGTACGCTCACGCCGACGACCTTCCGGACGACCTGCACGAGGTGATCGCATCATGACCGCTGGAATTCGCGTCGGTGTGCTGGGCGCACGCGGCCGGATGGGCCAGGAAGTGGTGAACGCCGTCAACGGCGCCGACGACATGGAACTCGCCGCCGCGCTCGACGCCGGTGACGACCTCGCGGCGCTCAAGCAGGCTCAGGTCGTCGTCGACTTCACCCATCCCGACGCGGTGATGGACAACCTGGAGTTCCTGACCGGTAACGGGATCCATGCTGTGGTCGGCACCACCGGGTTCAGCGAGGAGCGGCTGGAGAAGCTGCGCTCGTGGCTCGCGGCCGACCCGTCGCTCGGCGTACTGATCGCGCCGAACTTCGCGCTCGGCGCGGTGCTGGCGATGCGGTTCGCCCAGCAGGCGGCGCGGTTCTACAACTCGGCCGAGGTCATCGAGCTGCACCACAATCGCAAGGCCGACGCGCCTTCCGGCACCGCCGCGCACACCGCGCGGCTGATCGGCGAGGCTCGTGCGGAAGCCGGTCTCGCGCCGGGCGAAGACGCGACGACGTCCGAAGTGGACGGTGCCCGCGGCGCACTCGTCGACGACGTCCGCGTGCACTCGGTCCGGCTGCCCGGACTGGTGGCGCACGAGGAGATCCTGTTCGGCGGCGAGGGGGAGACCCTGACCATCCGGCACGATTCCCTGCACCGCACGTCGTTCATGCCGGGTGTGCTGCTCGGCGTGCGTTCGGTGCTCACGCGGCCCGGCCTCACGGTCGGTCTCGAGAACATCCTCGACCTGTGAGGGCCCGCAACTTCGCGCTGGTGATGACGGCGGCGCTCGCCGTCTACGTCGTCCTGCTGGCGGGCCGGGGGATCGCGCTGGTGCGCACCGGGGAGACGGTGCCGGTGCTCTTCGGCGTCGGGGTCCTGCTGCTGCCGCTGCTCGGGATCTGGATCATCGTGACCACCTGGCGTTCCGGCGTCCAGATCCAGCGGCTTTCGCGGAGGCTGGACGAGGAAGGCGGCCTGCCCGACGTCTCCGATCTGCCCCGGCGGCCTTCGGGCCGGGTGGATCGCGACGCCGCCGACGCCTGGTTCGACGAACGCCGCGCCGAAGTCGAGGCCGACCAGGAGAACTGGCGCGTCTGGTACCGGCTGGCGTACGCGTACGAGATCGCCGGTGACCGGAAGCGCGCCCGTGCCACGATGCGGCGCGCCGTCGAACTCGAAGCCGCTTCCCGCAATTAGTCACCTGATTGCGGGGGCCGGTGGCCTGGGCTGTCCCAAATCCTTCATAGACCACCCTGTGCCAGCGGGCTCCTCGCCTTCGAGCAGGTCAGCAATGGGTAGACAAGGGTGTGTCCGCTTCAACCCGTCTTGCCACTCGCGACCACCTGGACGTCGTGCCGCCGCAGCTGCGCGCAATTAGTCCTCTGAATGCGCAGGCTCGATTCCGAGGACGGGCAGGCATTCGCGAACGGCGACCAGTTCGATGCCGCAGCTCCTTGCCCAGGCCGCGGCCACGCAGGTCCGGACTGAGCCAGGAGAACGTGGTGACCGTGCCGAACGTGGCGAAGTCGGTGCCGATCAGATCCTGGATGCCCACCGGCTCGCCGCCGACGACCACGACGAAGTACAGCCGCCACTGGCTCTCGCTCACCTGGCCCCGGCCCCGCCAGATCCCGCGTAGCCGGCGCCATTCGCGCTCCGGACTGTCTTCGTAGAGCGAGGCCGGATCGTCGAAAGGCCACGGAGGTTCGGTGACCACGCCTTTCCGGACCGTCGGGACCAACTGTTCCAGGAGTTCGTCCGTCGCTCCCCGCAAGGACAACCGGGGTGTGTGCACCTGCACGTTCAACGGTGGATACGCGGACGAAGTCGGCACGGGCGAAGACACTAGGGGGGCCGCCATGGCGCGCATCACAATATCGGTGCTCAGTAGTGGAACCAGCCCGCGAACAGGGCGGGGGAGGCGGCCAGCAGGCTGAACCGCAGCCAGCGGCCGAGGAAACCGGTGGCCAGAAACGTCGCCAGCGGCATCCGCACCAGCCCCGCGAGGACACTCGTGGCCATGTACGGCGGCAGGCCGACGACCGAGCTCACCCCGTACGTGCCCGCCATCCAATGCGGATGCCGATGGCACCGTTCGCGCAGTGCGTCGAGCCGGGCGCGCATCTTCTTGGTGCGCGCCCGCCATCTTTCCCGGCGCGGGGTGGGCGGCCGCTCCCGGTGCAGGCGGTCGTGCAGCGGTTTCGGAAGTTTGATCGTGCCCTTCGCGGCGAGGTAGTAGAGCGTCTTCCCGCCCACCTGACCGGCCGCGACGATGGCGCCGAGCAGCAGCCACGGCATCGTCGGCTGGCTCGCGCACAGGCCGATGAGGAACATCTCGATGCTGACGACGGGGAGGATCGCGGAACCGAAGGCGACGCCGAACGACAGGAGCAACCAGCCCACCATCGTTGCCTCCCCGTTATCTTCGTTCTCTCCAAGTTATCAGCTGAGAACCTGGACGCACTGGGGCCAGCCCCCGTTCCCGGCCTCGGGGCCGCACCAGAAGATCACCTGTTCGTCGGCTCTCGGCCACCTGCCGCTGCCATGCTGGAGCCGTGGCCGACGTGCACGACGCGGTCCGCGGAAAGGGTTTCGCGGATCGCTTCGCCGACTTCTGCGCGGCCGTGGTGCGGTGCCTCCCCTTCGGGCTTTCCCGGCTGGTGGCGCCGAGTTTCCTCGGTTTCGCGCTCATCAACGGGTTCACCTTCGGGGTCGACCTGATCCTGCTGACCCTGCTTCGCGGCTGGCTCGGCCTGCCGGTGTGGCTGGCGATCACGCTCGCGTACGCGACGGCGTTCGGGCTGAGTTTCGTGCTGAACCGCAGCATGAACTTCCGCTCGCACGCGCCCGTCGGCAGGCAGGCGGTGCTGTACGTCATCGCGATCGTCATCAACTACGTGGCGTTCCTGCTCGGCGTCGGGGCCGGGCTGGCCGCGCTGGGCGTCGACTACCGCCTCTCCCGGCTCATCGCCGGGGCGTGCGAAGGCGTGTTCATGTACTCGGTGATGCGCTGGGTCGTGTTCGCGAAGTCAGGGAGTGAGCTCGAGGTCGAGGCCGCCGGTGAGCCGGACTTCGCGCACGTTCGTGCTTCCGGTGTCGAGGATGCGGACGGTTCCGTCGGGCGACCAGCCCGCGCGGCGGAAGAAGCCCAGTGACGCGTGATCGGTCTGGGCGACCCAGCTGATCCCGCGCGTGGCGCCGTCCTCGCGCAGCCAGGCGGACGCGTTCGCCAGCAGCCGTCCCGCGTGCCCGCGCCGTCCCCACCGCGGCTCGACCAGCAGCGAGGCGATGAGCGCCGTCGTCGAAGCGTCGTCTGGCAGCGAACCGTCGGCGGTGGCCGCCTCGCTCTCCGGAGCGCGGCCGGCGACGCAGAAGCCGACGGTGAACTCGCCTTCGGTGGCGAGGAAGACGCGCGTGCCCGGGTACTCGATCGTTTCGGCCCAGGTCTTCTCGAGCTCCTCGATGTCGAGCCCGGCGACAGCCGCTTCGCCGAGCAACTCCGTGTAGGCGCTTCGCCAGGTGTCGCGCTGGATGCGCGCGATTTCGGGGGCGTCGGACACGACTGCTGGGCGGACTTCGGCGGCGGCCATGCTGCGCAGATTAGCGGTGCGGCCGAAAACTGTCGGTGGTGGATGGCAGCATGCGAACGATGAGCACTACGACCATCAGCGGGCCGGTCGCGCGCCGGATCGCGCTGGCCGCACAGGGGTTCGCCGAGGCACGTCCGGGTGGAGCGGTGACAAGGCGGCATCTGCAGCGCGTGCTGTCCCGAATCCAGTTGCTGCAACTGGATTCGGTGAACGTCGCGGTCCGCGCGCACTACATGCCGCTGTTCTCCCGGCTCGGCGCGTACGACTCCGCGCTGGTGGACGACGCGGCCTGGTCCCATTCCGCGCGCAAACCCCGGCTGCTGGTCGAATCCTGGGCGCACGAGGCGAGCCTGCTGCCGGTGGCGGACTGGCCGCTCCTGCGGTCAGGGGCGAAACGCATGGGCTGGTGGACGAACTACGCCCGGGTACTGGAGCAGACGCCCCAGCTGGTTGACGACATCCTCACCGTCGTCAAGGAACACGGACCGATCGGCGCGGGCGGTATCGAGCGTGCGCTGGAGAGCGACTCGGGTCGTGGCAAACCCGGTTCGTGGTGGGAGCGGTCGGAAGTCAAGAAGGCCTGCGAGTGGCTCTTCGGCATGGGGCAGCTGACCACCGGCACGCGCCGGTCGTTCGAGCGGCTGTACGACCTGACCGAACGCGTCGTCCCGCCGGAGATCCTGTCGCGGACCGTGAGCCCGGAGGAAGGCGCCCGCGAACTGATCACACGCGCGGCCGTCGCGCTGGGCATCGGCACCGAACCGGATCTGCGGGACTACTACCGGCTGGGCCCCGACGTCAGTAAGCGGGCGGTGGCGGAACTGGTCGAGGAGGGTGTGCTGGAACCGGTGACCGTGGACGGCTGGCCCGCCCCGGCGTACCGGCACTTCGCGGCGAAGGCGCCGCGGTCGGTCACCGGCCGGGCCCTGCTGTCGCCGTTCGACCCGCTGATCTGGGAACGCGCCCGCACCGAGCGCATCTTCGACTTCTTCTACCGCATCGAGATCTACGTGCCCGAGCCGAAGCGGATCTACGGGTACTACGTGTTCCCGTTCCTGCTCGACGGCGAACTCGTCGGCCGGGTCGACCTCAAGGCCGACCGTGCCGCCGGGGTGCTTCGCGTCCAGGGCGCCTTCGCCGAGCCTGGGGTGGATGCCGCGCGGGTCGCCAGTGAGCTGGCCGGCGAGCTGCGGCTGATGGCGGAATGGCAGGGGCTGGACGGGGTCGCGGTGGGGGAGCGGGGCGATCTCGCTCCGGTGCTTTCGCGCCTCGTGCGCTGATCTGGACCGCCTCAGGAATGCCATGAAAGGTCCTTTCATAGCGGCGGCTTCCGCTGGGAGGTCCGTGAAGGCCTCCTTCCCTACTCTCAAGGTAGGGAAGGAGGCCTTCACTACTTCGCCGGCACCGCCCTGCGGCAGCGTTCAGGCTCTTCGCGTGGCGTGCCGACCCTCCGGCCGGTCCACTTGAAATGAGCGAGGGACCTTCGCTCCCACCCCCGTGGAAAAGTGAGAGCAAAGGTCCCTCGATCCCCCTGTGGCCCGCGGCTCAGCTGGCCGCGCTGGTCACCACCGCGTCGCCGGTGCCGGTGCGCGCCCGCACCTTCAGCGAGACCTCCGCAGGCGCGGTCTCCGCGACCTCCAGTTCGCTCGACACCGACCCGGTCGTCGACGAAAGGTCGATCTCGGCCTGAACGCCGCCGCGGATCCCGACGCGGACCTCACCCGATCCGGTGGTCAGCTCCAGCGTCCCGGAGGCGGCGTCCGCCACCGAGAGGGAGCCGCTGCCGGTGCGCGCCAGGACCTCGCCCGCGACCTCGCCGAGCCAGACGTCACCCGTGCCGGTCGCGAGCGTGGCCGAACCGCTCACCGAGGCGGCCTCGACGGATCCGCTACCGGTGCGCAGCTGGAGCCCGGACAGGGTCGGCCCGAGTTTGATGTCGCCGGTGCCGGTGCGGACGATCGCCGAACCGTCGGCCCGTTCGAGGCCGATCTTGCCGGCGCCGGTCAGGAGGTCGGCCCGCCCGGCGGAGCCGGTGACCGTGACGTCGGCCGCCCCGGCCCGCACCTCCAGATGCGAACCGGCGGGCGCCCGGACGGTCACGGCGAGCGGGACGTTCTTCAGCTGCCAGGCCTTCGGCGCCTGGACGACCAGCCGGTTGCCGACCTTCTCGATCCGAGTCTGCGCCACGGCGTCGCCCGCCGACCCGGCCGGCGAACCGCCGAGCTGGTCGCCGAAGCGTTCCCCGACCCAGCTGAGCAGGCTCGTCATCCCGTCCACCCACGGCTGCTGTTCGCCACCGTCCCGGCGGACCTCGGCGTGGACCCCGTTCTCGCCGGTCAGTTCGATGGTCACCCGGCCGATGGCCACGCTCACGTCGATCTCGACCGGGCCCTCGGCCTCGAAGTCCTCGACGCGCACGGTCTCTTCACCGGCGGGAATGCTTTCCTCGGTCATTTCCGTCCCCCTCAGCCCTGGACCCAGCCGTGCAGGTGCGAACCGGCACCGCCGCCCGGCTTCTGCTTGTAGTGCCAGTGCTCGCTTCCGCTCTTGCCCAGCGCTCCCTGAACGGCCTGCGAGACGAACGTGTTCAGCGAGACACCCTGAGCGGCGGCCGCCGCCTCGGCCTGGCCCTTGACCTGCTCGAACAGGCGCAACGTGATGCGGGTGATGTCGCCCGTGTCCACCTTGGGCGCACGCGGGGCCTCCCGCGGTGCCTCCTGGCGGGGCGGGGACGGCTCGGCGCTCTCGGCCGAGCCGGTGACGACGACGCGCACGTCGCGGCCGTCGAGCCGGACGTCGACGACGTGCCCCGGCAGCGCGGAGGTCACTTCGGCGGCCAGGTCGGCGAGGGCGTTCATGATGGTCAGGCGGGCGGCGGGCTCCAGCGCCGACGACAGCAGCGCGGCAGCGCGCCGCGTCTGCTCGTCGCCGGCCGAAGCCGTGTTCGCGAGGTCCTCGCGAAGGCTTGTGATGTACGGCGTCAGATCCATGACACCACTATGACGTCACTTGTGATGTCAGTCAAGGAGGCCATGACGTCACCGTGATGTCTCCCCGGCGTCAAAGACGCTTGCGGTTACGCTGCCCGGAGTCGTGGAGCAGGGGTCGAAAAGGAGTGCGAACGTGGCCGAGACCGTGTCACCCAAGGTTCAACTGATCGCGAAGACGGAGTTCTTCCCGCCGTCGGACGTACCGTGGTCGACCGATGCCGACGGTGGTGAGGCACTGGCCGAATTCGCGGGCCGGGCCTGCTACCAGTCCTGGAAGAAGCCGAATCCGAAGACGGCCACCAACGCCGGCTACCTCGAGCACATCATCGACGTCGGCCACCTTTCGGTGCTGGAACACGGATCCGTCAGCTTCTACATCACCGGGATCTCGCGCTCGCTGACGCACGAGCTGATCCGCCACCGCCACTTCTCCTACTCGCAGCTCTCGCAGCGCTACGTGCCGGAGCGCGACGCCGCGTTCGTCGAGCCCGACGTCATCGCGCAGGACCCGGAGCTGCACGCGAAGTTCCTCGCCGCCTCGCAGGCCGCCGTCGACGCCTACACCGAGCTGCTCGCCGGGCTGGAGGAGAAGTTCGCCGACGTGCCGAGCGCGACCCTGCGCCGCAAGCAGGCCCGCCAGGCCGCCCGCGCCGTGCTGCCGAACGCGACCGAGACCCGCATCGTGGTCACCGGCAACTACCGCGCCTGGCGGCACTTCATCGCGATGCGCGCCACCGAGCACGCCGACGTCGAGATCCGCGCCCTGGCCATCGAGTGCCTGCGCGAGCTGCAGAAGGCTTCGAGCAACGTCTTCGCGGACTTCACCATCTCCGCGCTGCCCGACGGTACCGAGGTCGCGTCCAGCCCGAAGGTCCTCGAGGGCTGATGCGACGCCTCGCTATCGACGTCCGGCCCGGTGAGTACGCGGTCGCCCGCCTCGCCCCGGACGCGCCGGTTCCGGCGAACCTGCTCGACCCCGGCGAGCCCGTGCTGATCTCCCTCACGCGGACGCCGGAGGAGCTGTCGGTGATCTGCCCGGCCGGTCTCGCGCCGGCCGGGGCCACCGTCGAGGACGGCTGGCGGCTGCTGTCGGTGCGCGGGCCGCTGGCCTTCACGCTGACCGGCATCATCGCGGCGCTGTCGAGCGAACTGGCCGCCGCCGGGGTGGCGCTGTTCTCGATGTCCACCTTCGACACCGACCACGTACTGGTCCGGGCCGCCGAGCTGGAGCGCGCGGTGAAGGCGCTCCGGGAAGCCGGGCACGAGGTCACGGTCTGATCCACGAGCTCGGCGAAGGAACCTTTCGGGGCGCGAACGGGTCCGAGTCAGCATCCTGCGCGAACCGAAGGAGCACCGAACCTTGACCGACGAACAGACCCGTCCGTACGGGCCGCCCCAGCAGACGCATCAGGCCGCCGGCGCGCGGATCGTCGCCGGCCGATACGCCCTGCTGGGCGAGCTCGGCCGCGGCGGGATGGGCATCGTCTGGCGCGCACAGGACCAGGTGATCGGCCGCCAGGTGGCGATCAAGGAGCTGAAGTTCCCGAACGCGCCCGAGGACGCCTCGGTGCTGTCGGAGCGGATGCTGCGCGAGGTCCGCTCCGCCGGTCGTCTCAACGACCCGGCCGTGGTCACCGTGTACGACGTCGTCACCGAGAACGGCGCGACCTACATCGTGATGGAGCTGGTCGAGGCGCCGACGCTGGCCGACCTGGTGCGCGACCGCGGCCCGCTGCCCGCCCAGCAGATCGCGCTGGTGGGGGAGCGGGTGTTGTCCGCGCTGCGGGCCGCGCACGCCGCCGGGATCGTGCACCGCGACGTCAAACCCGCGAACATCATGGTCGCGCCGGACGGCCGGGTGAAACTCACGGACTTCGGCATCGCGCACGCCGCCGACGACCCGCGCCTGACCACCAGCGGCATGATCGTCGGCTCGCCCGCGTTCATGGCGCCGGAACGGGTCGAGGGCCGCGACGCGATGCCCGAATCCGACCTCTGGTCGCTGGGCACGACGCTGTTCTTCGCCGCGGAAGGCATCGTCGCGTTCGAACGGTCGACCACCGCGGCGACCCTGCACGCGATCATGACCGAGGCGCCGTACCTGACCCGGGTCCAGGGCCCGCTGGCCGCCGCGATCCTCGGCCTGCTCGTCACCAAACCCGAGGCGCGGATGTCGTACGACCAGGTGCGCAGCCTGCTGGCGGCCGCGCAGGGCGTTCAGGCCCAGCCGACACCGCCCTCGGGCGGCACCGCGATGATGCCGCAGTCCGGCCAGCCGATGACCCGGCTCGCCCCGGCCCCGGCGAGGCGCAACCTGCGCCCGCTGTGGTTGAGCCTGGCCGCGGTCGCCGTGATCGGCGCGCTGGTCGGCGGGATCTTCCTCGGCCGGTGGATGGCCGCGCCGGAGGGGAACAGCCAGGCCCAGGCCACCCTGACCTACGGCATCAACGGGCAGGTCAAACTCGGTTCCTCCGGAGACTGCTACAACGTTCCCCTCATCGAGGGCATCAACCTGAACGACGGCATCAGCTGCGACAAGGACCACCTGCTGGAGGTCTTCGCCAAGGGCAGCCTGCTCGACGTCCAGTCCTCTTCGGACGACGACGCCCAGGTCGCGGTGTATCCCGGCGCGGACGCGGTCAACCGGATCGCCGAGTCGCTCTGCTCGGCGGCCTTCAATTCGAACGTCGTGCCCGGGGCACAGCGGGCCTCGCTGACCTGGCGGGCCGTCGTGCCGACCGAAGCCGAATGGAACCGGCCGCCCAACGAGGAGGACCGGAACTATTCGCGCGGCTTCCTCTGCCTGCTCGCCAAGACCGACGGCAGCCAGATCCCCGCTCAGATCACGACCAAGGTCAAATAGCTCACAGAGAGTTTGCGCCGAGTTCGCCTTCCTCGCGGAAAATTTACCGTGATTCTCGGGAACGACCACGTCGGCAAGGGGTTCGGCGCTCGCAGGAGGTACCTTCACAGCATGTCCACTCCACCTACCGCAGCGCCGGGAAGACCGTTCGGGCGCGTGCTCACCGCGATGGCCACCCCCTTCGACGCCGACGGCGCGCTGGACCTGAAGCGGGCGCAGGAGCTGGCCGAACACCTCGTGGAACTGGGCAACGACGGTCTCGTCGTGAACGGCACGACCGGGGAGAGCCCCACCACGACCGACGCCGAGAAGGCCGAGCTGGTCCGCGCCGTCGTCGAGGCCGTCGGTGACCGCGCGACGATCGTCGCCGGGGCGGGCACGAACAACACCGCGCACAGCATCGAGCAGGCGAAGCAGGCCGAAGCGGCGGGCGCCCACGGCATCCTCGTCGTCACGCCGTACTACTCGCGGCCCAGCCAGGCCGGGCTCTACGCGCACTTCACCACGGTCGCCGACGCCACCGAGCTGCCGGTGATGCTCTACGACATCCCGCCGCGCTCGATCGTCCCCATCGAGGTCGACACGCTGCTGCGGCTGGCCGAGCACCCGCGCATCCTCGCGGTCAAGGACGCCAAGGGCGACCTGATCGCCGGCTCCGAGGTCATCGCGAACACCCAGCTCGCCTACTACTCCGGTGACGACGGCCTCAACCTCCCGTGGGTGTCCGTCGGCGGCACCGGTGTGGTCAGCGTGATCGGGCACGTCGTGGCGGGCCGCATCCGCGGCATGATGGACGCCTACGAGTCCGGCGACACCTCCACCGCGCGCACCAACCACCGCGGCATGCTGCCGGTCCTGCGGGCGATGTCCCGCGTCGGCGGCGTCGCGTTCTCGAAGGCGGCCCTGCGGCTGCGCGGCTTCGACATCGGTGACCCGCGGCTGCCCATCGTGGCCGCGAACGACGAGCAGCTCCAGGCGATTTCCGCGGATCTCGCCCAGGGGGGCGTGCCGCTCGGGGAAAGCGCCGCCAGTGACTGGCATGGTGCACGAGTGGCACAAGCAGATTCAGCGGCGGCCTACACGGCGCCGACCTCACATACCAGCGTAGGGACCATGCCTCGGTGAGTTCATTGCCAACCGGACCCGGACCGACCACCCCGCCGCCCGCGTTGCCCGAAGGCGCCTTGCGCGTGGTCGCGCTCGGCGGGATCGGCGAAGTCGGCCGCAACATGACCGTCTTCGAGTTCGGCGGCCGTCTGCTGATCGTCGACTGCGGGGTGCTCTTCCCCGAAGACGACCAGCCCGGCGTCGACCTGATCCTGCCCGACTTCCGCGCGATCGAAGACCGCCTCGAGGACATCGACGGCCTCGTCCTCACCCACGGGCACGAGGACCACATCGGCGCCGTCCCGTTCCTGCTGCGGCTGGTCCCGGACCTGAAGATCTACGGCTCCCGGTTCACGAACGCGCTGCTCGCGGCGAAGGCCAAGGAACACCGGCAGCGGCCGAACCTGATCGAGGTCCGCGAGGGCGAGCGACGCAAGGTCGGCGAGTTCGACCTCGAGTTCTTCGCGGTCAACCACTCGATCCCGGACGCGCTCGCGGTGGCCATCCGCACGCCGGCGGGTGTCGTGCTGCACACCGGTGACATCAAGCTCGACCAGCTCCCCCTCGACGGCAGGCTGACCGACCTCGCCGGGTTCTCCCGGCTCGGCGACGAGGGCGTGGACCTGTTCTGCGTCGACTCGACCAACGCCGAGGTGCCCGGGTTCGTCATGCCGGAACGCGACATCGGCCCGGTGCTCGACGACGTCGTCCGCAAGGTCGGCCAGCGCGTCATCGTCGCCTGCTTCGCGAGCCACGTGCATCGCGTCCAGCAGGTGCTCGACGCCGCCGTCCGGCATGGCCGCCGGGTCGCCTTCGTCGGCCGGTCGATGGTCCGGAACATGGGCATCGCCGCCGACCTCGGGTTGCTGAACGTGCCCGACGGCCTGCTGGTCAACCTCGACCAGGCGGGCGACCTGCCCGAGAGCAAGGTGCTGTTCGTGTCGACCGGTTCGCAGGGCGAGCCGCTGTCGGCGCTGTCGCGGATGGCGCGCGGCGAGCACCGGCAGATCTCGATCCGCGCCGGCGACACCGTCGTGCTGGCCAGCTCGATGATCCCGGGCAACGAGACCGCGGTCTTCGGCGTCGTCAACGGCCTCACGCGGCTCGGCGCGAACGTCGTGCATCAGGGCAACGCCAAGGTGCACGTGTCCGGGCACGCGTCTGCGGGCGAGCTGCTGTACCTGTACAACGCGGTGCGCCCCAGCAACGTCATGCCGGTGCACGGCGAATGGAAGCACCTGCGCGCCAACGGTGAACTGGCCGTGCGCACCGGTGTCGCGCCGGAGAACGTGGTCATCGCCGAGGACGGCGTCGTGGTCGACCTCGTCGACGGCAAGGCCACGCGGACCGGACGGGTAGAGGTCGGGCACGTGTACGTCGACGGTCTCTCCGTGGGCGACGTCGGCGAGTCGACGCTGTCGGACAGGCTCGTGCTCGGCGAAGGCGGCTTCATCGCCATCACCGTCGCCGTCGACACCAGCACCGGCCGCGCGGTGACCCGCCCGACGGTGTCCGGACGCGGGTTCTCCGACGACCCGAAGGCGCTCGACGCCGTGCTCCCGATGGTGGAGATGGAACTCGCCAGGACCGAGGCCGAGGGCATCACCGACACGCACCGCATCGCGCAGGCCGTGCGCCGCGTCGTCGGCCGCTGGGTCGCCGACACCTACCGGCGCCGTCCGATGATCGTGCCGACGGTCATCCCCGTCTAGCTCTCGAACGCGCGTGAAGGCCCCCTTCCCTCGGCTCAGCCGAAGGAAGGGGGGGGTTTNCGGCGGAGAACGGTTTGCATCTGTTCAAATCCACGTCACAGATCCGTTTTCTGGCCTTCGCGACCAAAGTGGACGGTGAGCGGGACTACCGGGAGATCCTGCCGATGGCGCCGGTCCGTCAGCAGTTGGCCGCCGTCGACCGGTTGCGCGCCGTCCGCGCCGTGCCGGACGGGCAGACCGGGCTCTACGACAGCGTCCTCGACCTCTACCGGCTCGCGCACGAGGAATGGGAGCGGGGGAAGCTGAACCTCGTCATCGTGATGACCGACGGCCGCAACACCGATCCCGGTGGCATCAGCCGCGAGAACCTGGTGGCGGAGCTGGGAAAGTTGAGCGACCGGGACCGCCCGGTGCCGTTGATCGCCATCGGGATCGGGCCGGAGGCCGACGAGACCGAGCTCCGTCAGCTCGTCGCGCCCGCCGGCGGCCAGGCTTTCCTCAGCCGTGATCCCGCGAAGATCGGAGAGGTGTTTTACGGCGCTCTCGGCCGGATCGCCGGCGCTGGATGAAGTAGACGCCGAGGATCACCGCCAGGCTGACCAGGCTCAGGTACAGCTGGGCCCGCGTGTCCGCGTCCACGAACAGCATCGACGCGACCACGGCCAGCGTCCCGGCGAGCGTGAGCCGGCTCAGCCACGGGTAGCCCCACATGCGCAACTTCAGCCGTTCCGGCGCTTCGGCTTCCAGGCGGCGCCGCATCCGGAGCTGTGAGCCGGCGATGATCGCGTAGACGAACAGCGCGACCGCCCCGGCGGAGTTGATGATGAAGTAGAAGATCTTGTCCGGGGACACGAAGTTCATCACGACGGCCACGTAACCGACCGAAGTGGACACCAGGATCGCCTTCCACGGCACGCCGCGCCGGTTCGTGTCCGCGATCCACTTCGGCGCCCAGCCGTTGCCGCGCAACGCGAACAGCATGCGGGAAGCGGTGTACAGCCCCGAATTCAGCACCGACAGCACGGCCGTCAGCACCACCGCGCTGACCACCGTCTCGGCGGCGGGGATGCCGAACCGGCCGAACGCGGCGGCGAACGGGCTCGTCGTGGTCGGGATGTCGCGCCAGCCGGTGATCATCACCAGCAGTGTCACGGAGCCGACGTAGAACACGATGACCCGCCAGACGATCGACGAGGTCGCCTTGCGCACGGCCGTTTCGGGCTCCCGCGATTCGGCGGCGGCGATGGTGACGATCTCCGCGCCGAAGTAGGAGAAGATCACGATCACCACTCCGTGCACCACCGAGAACGGGCCGTTGGCCAGGAAACCGTCCTGCGCGATGTTGCCGACCGAGAACGAGCCGCCGGGCCACGCCCCGAGCACGAACAGGATGCCCACCACGAGGAACACCACGATCGTGGCGATCTTGACCGACGCGAGCCAGAACTCCGTCTCCCCGAACGAGCGGGCGGAGGCGAGGTTGGTCGCGGTCAGCAGCAGCATCAGCACGAGCGAGAAGACCCATTGCGGCACAACGGGAATCCACGTCTGCAGGATCTTCGCCCCGGCGACGGCCTCGAACGCGACCACGCCGACCCAGAAGTACCAGTACAGCCAGCCGACGGTGAAACCCGCCCAGCCGCCGAGCGAGGTCCGCGCGTATTCCATGAAGGACCCCTGTGACGGCGCGGCCGTCGCCATCTCGCCCAGCATCCGCATCACCAGCACGACGATCAGGCCGCCGATGGCGTAGGAGAGGACGGCCGCCGGGCCGACGGTGTGGATCACCGCGCCGCTGCCGATGAACAGACTCGCGCCGATGATGCCGCCGAGCGCGATCATCCGGACGTGGCGCTGCCGCAGGTCCGGGCGCAGACCCGCCCGTTCGGTCGTGGTCTCTGCGCCCATTCGCGGTGACCTCCTGTCGGAGTGACGGCGGATCGCGGGATTGTCGCACCGTGAGCCCGGGAGGAAAAGTGTTTGCGCAACCCCCGGTGAACAGGCCGATGTGGACTCTGCCAACCTAGGCACCTCCACCGCGCGTTCCGAGGAGCTCTTCGATGCCGCACGCCGTCCTCCGGTTCCTGCCCGCCGTCACCCTGGCCGCCGTAGCGCTCGCGGGCTGCTCGGACGAGGCGCCCCAGTCGCAGACGGCGCCTCCCGGGTCTTCACCGGTGGCGCAGCAGGCAGCCGTTCCGTTCAACGACGCCGATGTCGCGTTCGCGCGGCAAGCCCTCGCGCACCACCAGCAGGGCGTGGATCTGGCTTCCCTGGCGGAAACCCGCGCGGCGAACGAGCAGCTGAAGGCACTCGCGAAGCGGGTCATCGACACGCACGAACCGGAGATCGCGCGGTTGTCCGGGCTCATCGAGGCGTGGGGTCAGCCCGCGCCGGACGACCCGAACCTCGAACACGTCCAGCGCGATGGGTACATCAGCCCCGGCGACATGGCGGCACTGGCCGGATTGTCCGGAAAGGACTTCGACCGCCAGTTCGCCGCGCGGTTGCTGCGCCAGCGCGAAGCGGGCGTCCGCATCGCCGACGCCGAAACCCAGCACGGCCGCAACCCCGACGCCCGCGATCTCGCCGCGACGACTTCGCGTTCGCAGCAGCAGGAGATCAGCGATCTACGGGGCTTCCAGCAGGGTTGAGTCCGTCTGGACCACGTTCGAATTCAGCTGGACGATGTACGCGCCGGTCAACAGCACCACCGCGCCGGCGGCTTGGATCCAGCTGAGGGCCTCACCCAGCAGCAGCCAGGCCGCGGTGGCGGCGATCAGCGGTTCCACCAGCCCGACGACGCTCGCCACCGACGCCGGGAGATGCCGCAGCGCCGCCATGCCCGTCGCGTAGGCGAGGACGGTCGCGATCAGCACGAGCGCGATCAGCAACGACCACACCGGCGGCTCCCACGAACCGAACGTCGCCGGGGTGTCGAGGACTCCCCACGGGATCGTCCACGGCGGGGCGACCGCGCACACCAGGACCGCGCCGATCGTCATCCCCCAGGTGACCATGCCGAGCGGATCGCGGTCCGCGACGCCACGTTCGCCCAGGAGGAAGTAACCCGCCGAGCAGACGGCCGCGCCCAGCCCGGCGAGCAACCCGAGGACGTCCAGACTGAGCCCCTCCCAGACCTGCGCGACCAGCATGAGCCCGGTCATCGCCAGCGCGATCCCCGCCCACATCACCTTCGGCAACCGCACCCGCCGCACGAACCGCACCCACAGCGCGATCAGCACCGGAGAGGTGAACTCGAGCAGGATCGCGATCCCGACCGGGATCCGGCCCGCCGCCAGGAAGTACATGAGCTGGACGCCCGCGACACCGAGCGAGCCATACGCGAGCAGCAGCGGCCACTCTTTCTTCGTGACTTTGAGGAGCCTCGGCCGGAAGACGGCGACCAGCGCGAGCAGCACGATCGCCGACAGTCCGATGCGGATCGCCGCGACCTGCTCCGGGGACAGCCCGGCCTGCATCGCCGGTTTGCCCAGCACACCCGAGGTCCCGAAGAAGAGCGCGGCGAGCAGGATCAGGGTGATGCCCCGGCCGCGCCGTGCGACGTGCGGGGCGGGGGCGGCGGCGAGTTCGGCGGTCACGGCCGGAGGGTAGAGGCCGGGTGACCGCGGGGCGACCCGTTTTCCCAGCGGGTGGGCCGGGCGCGGGGTGGTCGTGAGTGAGGCCTGTCCGTGAAGGCCTCCTTGCCTACCCTGAGAGTAGTGAAGGAGGCCTTCACTACCCAGGCGTCCGCTCCCCGATGGAATCGCTCATGGCGGTCAGAAGGAGGTGCCGCCGTCGGTCCAGTTCGTCTGGGCGAAGTCCTCGTCGTCGACGGGAGCGCGACGCGGTTTGCGCACCGGCTCCGGTTCCGGGGGAGCGGCGACCGGCTCCTCGGGTTGGGTGCCTTCGAGGGCCTGGGGTTCGGGTGTGCCGTTCGGCCAGACGCACGGTGAGGTCGCCCCGACGTAGAACTTGCCGAGGTCGTTCGCCTGCACGGACATGTCGAAAGCGTCCGCGTTGTTCCTGGCGAACACATAGTGGTCCTTCGGTCGCGAGTCCGTCAGAACTCCGAAGTCATGAGCCGACCACCACTGGACGATGGCGTCGAAGTATTCCTCGAACCGGGCCGGTTCGAGGCCGGTCACCTCATAGGTCGCGGAGATCTCAAAGCGGCCTTGGGGACCGTTGTCGGTGGGGTCGGTGCATTCGGACCTGTGCTGGGTGAACGGTTTCCGTTCCGCCGAGCCGGGCAGCGCGGAGAGCGCGCCCTCGATGTACCGCTCGACCCTGTCTTTCGCCTCGTGTTCGGTGATGGTCGGTTTCATGGCGTCTCCACCTCCGGAAGAACAATCGGACAAGAGCACGAGAAGAGCGGTCAGGAGCGGAAGTCTCACGAGGCGGGCTTTCCCGCGATGATCAGGCCGATGTTCCGGAGCGACGGGTTGTTGTCTTCCCAGTATTCGCTGTGTGCCTCCGTGCTGTACCCGCCCCACCCGTCCGTGCCCGGCGCCGAGGTGAACACCTGCCCGCCGAATTCCGCGTCGGCCGGATCCTGGCCGAGGATCGGGTCGTATCCGGCGATTTCGACGTTCGCCAGGTTGATCATGTCGTGTTCGGCCACCGTCGCGTGCACGTGTTCGCCGATCTCGTCCTGATTCACCCCGTCGAGATGCAGTTCGCTCACGTCGTGCGCGCCGACGCCCGGGCTCGCGACGAAGACGAGTTCGTCCGCGGCGAGGCCACCGTCACCGGCCGCGTGCCCGACGACGGTGGTGCCGTAGCTGTGCCCCAGCACCGTGTTGTGCGAGGGCGATCCTTGGTGTGTTTCCCGCAGCCCGTCTTGGAATTGCGCGAGGGCAGCCTTGCCGCCGTCGGCGTACTTGTCGCTCGCGGCGTCGGTGATCTCGTTCGGCGCGTCGTAGCCGAGCCAGGTGATCACGGCGGTGGAGGGGGAGCCCGAAGTGGTCGCCGCGGCCCACATCTTGTCGGACCGGTTGAGGTCCCCGCCGATCTTCGCCAGTTCCGAGCCCGTCCCCGGCACGTAGGTCGCCACGTTCGCCGCGGTGTCGGGATTCCCCGCGGAAACGATCGCCTTCCCGTCGCCGCTGGTGTCCAGTCCGAGCAGGAACGCCTGCGGCTCCGACCGGTCCAGCCGCTGTTGGATGGCTTCCAGGCCCTTGAGTTTGGGGTCGCCCTGGAGCCGCGCGATCTCACTGGCGAGGACGGCGCGGTTGGCGGCGTCGCGGTCGGCCGCCGGGATACCGTCGAGATTGCCGACGAGCCCCGGGTTTCCTTGCAGCAAAGCGACTTTCGCCGTGTCCGACAGGCTCGCCCACCAAGCCTTGTTGTCGCCGGGGGTGCCGTTCTCGGGCGGGCCGATGATCGACAGGCCGCTCTGCGCGGCTCCGGCGTCCGCCGCCTGGGCGAGCGTGCTGCCGCACTGTTCGGTGATCTCGCCACGAAGGGCCCGTCGCAGAATGTCGGCGAAATCAGCGTCGACGTCGGTCGCGCGGCGCAGGCCCTGTTCGACCCTGTCGGCCAGCTCCGCCCTGACGCGAGCCTGATCAGGCCGCGGAACGCCGACGGAGATCTCGCCTCCGGCGCCGATGGCCAGGCCGTTCCGGTGGGCCAGTTCGTCGGTCTCCCGCACGAACGCGACGATCCGGTCCAGCGCGATCTGCACCTCGTGAGCGCCTCGCCGGACCGCGGACGCCTCGGCGACGAGCCGCTCCAGAGTGGAGGTCAGCGACGCACCCCGCGTCGCGGCGGCGGTGGCCGCGTCGCCGGTCCAGCCCGTGAAGCGGGCCATGGCTTCGACGTCGTCGTTCGCGGCGATGATCTTGGCGCAGCCGTCGTTGAGCGCGTCGGCGACGCGGCCGATCGCGGCCGGATCCCACCGGCGCACGTCTCCCCAGGTGAGCATCATACGGGGAGTTCCCGTGATGCCGCCAGCTCGTTCGAGCGGTAGCGGACGGCCGCCGCGTCGAGCCGTGCGGAGTAGTCCGCGGTGTTCTCGGCCCAGCCTGGCACCGCCCGGCCCCAGGCGTCCGCGAGCAGGCGGGCCGCTTCCCCGGATACGCCACCCGGCAACCCCGCCGCGACTTCGGCGAGCGTGGCCGCGAGGTTCACCTTCCCGACGTCGTCCGAAGCCCGTTTCGCCGCGCTTGACGCCGCGCCGATCGCCTCCAAGGCCACCTCGTACCCGCCGGTCATCCCGCTTCCTCCCCGTAGCGTGACGCTGTGTGACCACACTACGACGCGGGAGACGGACGCGCGGTTCCCTTCACCCGTCCTTGAAAAGACCGTCGGCGATGTAGCGCGAAACGGTGGCGAGGCGCCGCCCCTGGAGGCGGAGGGCGTCCAGGGCCAGTTCGTCGGGTTCGGCGGACTCGCGCGAGACGAACGAGCCGCCATACGGATTGCCCGATTCGAGCAGCCGCGGATCGGTGTAGCCGAGCGGCAGGACGATGGCGCCCCAGTGATAGAAGATGTTGTTCGTCGCCAGCACGGTCGCTTCGAGCCCGCCGTGCGCGGTGGAGGCGGTGGTGAACGACGTCGCGACCTTGTTCACCAGCTTTCCCTTGGCCCACAGGCCGCCGGTACTGTCCAAAAAGGACTTAAGCTGGGCGGCGGGGCCACCGAACCGGGTCGGGCTCCCCGCCGCGAACCCGTCGGCCCACTCCAGGTCTTCCAGCGTCGCCGTCTCGTGGTGCGGTCCCGCGTCCACCCACGCCTGCCAGCGCGGATTGCTCGCCACCGCGGCGGGCGGAGCGGTTTCGGGAACTGTGCGGACGCGGACGCCGGCTTCGGCCTCGCGGGCGCCGTCGGCCAGCGCCGACGCCAGTTTCGCGGTGTTGCCGGTCGCGCTGTAGTAGACGACGAGGATGCGGGTGCTCACGTCCGCCGACCTTAGGCGAGCGCGAGCACCCGTCTCAGGATCCGGACTCAGTACTTCTTCCAGGGGCTGACGGTGTCCGTCGGCCGCGTCGGGTCGTGGAAGCGCGGCTTGTCCAGTTCGTCGCGGCGCAGCGGGACCAGCCCGTCGGTGATCGCCTGCATGATCTTGGCGTGCGCGCGGACCCCGGCGCCCGGCCGCTCCGGCTCGACCTCCGACAGGTCCACCGGCTCGCCGAAGTGCACCTTGAACCGCGGCCGGCGCATGGGCGCGCTCAGCCCGGACTTCGCGAGAGGCACCAGGTCGGCCGGACCGTTGACGGTCTCCGTGCCCCAGTACACGGCTTCGTGCGCGCCCCATTGGCTGATCGGGATCACCGGCACCCCAGCGGCCAGCGCGAGCCGCGCCGCGCCGGTCTTGCCCCGCTCAGGCCACAGGCCGGGGTCGTGGCTGATCCGGCCCTCGGGGTAGACGATCAGCGGGTCACGGGTGGCCCGCAGGGCCTCGGTGGCTTCGGCGAACTGGCCGATGGCCGTCGAAGCCTGTTTGCGGTCGACCCGCAGGTGACCGCTGAGCCGCAGTGCGGGGCCGATGACCGGCGCGTCGAGGATGCCGCCCGCCAGCATGAACCGCGGGTTGATGCCGATCCGCTTGCAGGCCGCCATCAGCACGAACGCGTCGAAGACGCCGATGTGGTTGGCCGTCATGAGCAAGGGCTTGCGGCGCAGTTCCGCCGGGACACCGCCGGTCACGGTGAGTTTGCCGACGAAGTTGACCAGCCCCCGGTCGATGTTCAGCATCGTGCGCCAGATGGCCGGGGCGCGGCGAGCCGAATTCTCATCCTGATGCAGCGCGAACATGGGGCAGAGCATGTCATGACCCGCTTTTCACCCGGATGGCCGCTCAAGCTGTGACCTGAGACGAATGTTCCGGATGTGCTCCGAGTGGCAGCCGGGGCTGGAGGGTCGAGGCGGTTACCGTGGAGACATGGCTAGCGGGTCGACGACCAGGAAACGGAGTACGGCGCGAAGCGGCGGCAGCAAGGGGCCGGCGCGAAAGCCGCGTACCCCGGCGAAGCCCAGGGCAACGGCTGCGAGGAAACCCGCTCCACGGCGTCCGGCACCGCGGAAGAAGTCGTCCGGCACGTTCGCCAAGGGTGTGCGCGGCACCTGGAATCTGCTCGCGAAGGGCCTCGGCACCCTCGCGCGGACGGTCGGCCGCGGTCGCGAACTCGAACCCGAGCACCGTCGCGACGGTCTCGCGCTGGGTCTCATCGCGCTGGCACTGGTGATCGCTTTCGGCGTCTGGTGGCGGGCCGCGGGCCCGATCGGCGGCTGGGTGGAGGTCGGCACGCGCTCTCTGCTGGGCGCCGGTGCCGTGACGCTCCCGCTGGTGCTGACCGTGGTCGCCGTCGCGCTGATGCGTTCGGAACCGATGCCGGAGGCCCGGCCGCGGATGGTCATCGGCACCCTGCTGGTGATCCTGTCCGTGCTCGGCCTGCTGCACATCTTCACCGCGCTGCCCGAGACCAACGACGGCCGGATGTACGCCGGCGGCGTGATCGGCGCGTTCTCCGGCGGCCTGCTGACCATGGGCGTCACCACCTGGGTCGCGGTGCCGCTGCTGGTGCTGGCACTGCTGTTCGGCACGCTCGTGTTCACCGGGACCCCGGTCCGGGAGATCCCGCACCGACTGCGTACCTGGGGGCTCGACCCCGAGGAGATCGAGGAGGCCGAGGCCGAGCGCAAGGCCATCCACGAGGAACGCGACGCCGTCACCGAAGCCGACCCGAAGTCGGTCCGCCTGCGGAAGCCCTCGCGGCGACGCCAGGCCTCGGGTGACCACGAGGGCGAACAACTCGACATCGAAGCCGCGCTGGCCGAGGCGCCGACGCCGCTGCGCCCGCCGAAGCCCGCTCCCAAGCCGATCGAAGAGAAGAAGCCGAAGAAGGCCGAGCAGCCGCTGGCGGTCACCAGGACCGTCGAGGGCGACTACAAGCTCCCGCCGCCGGACCTGCTGAAGCTCGGCGACGCGCCGAAGTCCCGCAGCAAGGCCAACGACGCCATGATCGAGGCGATCACCGGCGTGCTGGAGCAGTTCAACGTCGACGCGCAGGTCACCGGCTTCACGCGGGGCCCGACGGTCACCCGGTACGAGGTCGAACTCGGCCCCGGCGTGAAGGTCGAGAAGATCACCGCGCTGACCAAGAACATCGCCTACGCGGTGGCGACCGACAACGTCCGTCTGCTCGCGCCGATCCCCGGCAAGTCCGCGGTCGGCATCGAGGTGCCGAACTCCGATCGCGAGATGGTGCGCCTCGGCGACGTGCTGCGCGCGCCGTCGACGGTCAAGGACAACCACCCGATGGTCATCGGGCTCGGCAAGGACATCGAGGGCCATTTCGTCACCGCGAACCTGACGAAGATGCCGCACCTGCTGGTGGCGGGGTCCACCGGTTCCGGTAAGTCGAGCTTCGTGAACTCGATGCTGGTGTCGCTGCTCGCGCGGTCGACGCCGGACGAATGCCGGATGATCCTGATCGACCCGAAGATGGTCGAGCTGACCCCGTACGAGGGCATCCCGCACCTGATCACGCCCATCATCACCCAGCCGAAGAAGGCCGCCGCGGCGCTGGCCTGGCTGGTGGAGGAGATGGAGCAGCGCTATCAGGACATGCAGGTCAACAAGGTCCGGCACATCGACGACTACAACAAGAAGGTGCGCTCGGGCGAGATCACCGCGCCGCCCGGCAGTGAGCGTGTCTACCAGCCGTACCCGTACATCATGGCGATCGTCGACGAGCTCGCCGACCTGATGATGACCGCCCCGCGCGACGTCGAGGACGCGATCGTCCGGATCACCCAGAAGGCGCGTGCCGCCGGTATCCACCTGGTGCTGGCGACCCAGCGCCCGTCGGTCGACGTCGTGACCGGCCTGATCAAGACGAACGTGCCGTCGCGGCTGGCGTTCGCGACCTCGTCGCTCACCGACTCGCGGGTCATCCTCGACCAGCCGGGCGCGGAGAAGCTCATCGGTATGGGTGACGCGCTGTACCTGCCGATGGGGGCCGGGAAACCGGTCCGCATCCAGGGCGCCTTCGTCGGCGACGAAGAGATCTCCGCGGTGGTGAACTTCGCCAAGGAGCAGGCGCAGCCGGACTACCAGGACGGCGTCACCGCGGCGAAGGCCGGCGAGAAGAAGGAAATCGACTCCGACATCGGAGACGACCTCGACGTGCTGTTGCAGGCCGCCGAATTGATCGTCACCTCGCAGTTCGGCTCGACGTCGATGCTGCAGCGGAAGCTGCGGGTCGGCTTCGCCAAGGCCGGGCGGCTGATGGACCTGCTGGAAAGCCGCGGCGTCGTCGGCCCTTCGGAGGGCTCGAAGGCGCGGGACGTGCTGATCAAGCCGGAAGAGCTGGAGTCGGTGCTGTTCATGATCCGCGGTGGCGGGGACGCGAACGGTGGCGACGTCTCCGACGACTGACTGAGCCCTCGTGAGTGGTAAGGACGGTTAGAACCAACCTGTCTCAGGTACCTACCCGCTCCTGGATGAGCCTCGGTTGCGGGCCGGTCCGTGAAGGCCTCCTTGCCTACCTTGATGGTAGG